>DWWZ01000050.1 GCA_019119435.1 Candidatus Butyricicoccus avicola | reverse complement strand
AGGCGGTCACGCTCGTGAACAACGTGCTGCGCCGCGCGCCGGACGCCGACCACATGCTGGACAGCATGATCAAGTGGCCGGACAACATGGACACCTCCGCCTGGTACTATGAGGCCATGCAGGAGGCCACCAACTCGCATGACTACGATATGTTTGAGGGTGCGGAGTATGAGACCTGGACTGCGCTCGAGGAGAACCGCGACTGGGCGGCCCTGGAGCAGGACTGGATGAACGCACACCGCGGCGGCGGAGAAGTCATGTAATCGAATCGGTAAAACGGAAATGTCTCCTCCTTTTGACGTTTCCCTCAAAAACCGGCCGGCGTATTGCCGGCCGGCTTTTTTGACTGTATTTGCACCTGTCAGGCAAATGCAGTATAATGGAACCATCTTGTTTGGATAGAAGGTGTATCGATGTATATCGCCGATCTGCATATTCATTCGCGATTTTCCCGCGCGACGAGCAAAGATGGAGACTTGCCGCACTTGGATTTTTGGGCCAGACGCAAGGGCATTGGCATGGTGGGGACCGGGGATTTTACCCATCCGGCCTGGCGTGCCGAACTGCACGAGCAGCTTGTGCCGGCAGGGGACGGCGTCTATACGCTGCGTGAAGAACTGCGCCTGCCCGGCGCGCCCGAGACCGAGCCGCCGCGCTTTGTGGTGACCGGAGAGATCAGTTCGATCTATAAGCGGGATGGCCGCACGCGCAAAGTGCATAACCTGATTGTACTGCCCAGCTTGGAAGCGGCGGACGAGCTGGCCGCCAAACTGGAGGCGATCGGAAACATCCACTCGGACGGCCGGCCGATCTTGGGACTGGACAGCCGTGACTTGCTGGAGCTGACCCTGGATACCTGCCCGGAGGCCGAATTTATCCCGGCGCATATTTGGACGCCGCATTTTTCAGTATTTGGGGCATTTTCTGGGTTTCGAACCTTGGAAGAATGCTTTGACGATTTGACGCCGCACATCCATGCGGTTGAGACCGGCCTGTCGTCTGACCCGCCGATGAACTGGCGGGTCTCCGCCCTGGACGGGCTGACGCTGGTGTCCCATTCGGACGCGCATTCGCCGTCCAAGCTTGGACGCGAGGCAGACCTGATCGATGCCCCGTGCGATTATCCGGGCCTGATCCGCGCCGTGCGGACGGGAAACGGATTTCTGGGCACGGTTGAGTTTTTTCCGGAGGAGGGCAAATATCATCTGGATGGCCACCGCAACTGCGGCGTGTGCCTGACGCCTGCGGAAACCATCGCCTGCGGCGGGATCTGCCCGGTATGCGGCAAAAAATTAACCATCGGCGTGGAGCATCGTGTGGAAGAGCTGGCAGACAGGCCGGAAGGGTTCCGCCCGGCGTCGGCAAAGCCCTTTGAAAGCCTGGCACCATTACCCGAGGTTATTGCAGCGTGTACAGGCGGCGCTGCGGCTGGGAAAAAGACCATGCAGTTATATGCGCGTATGCTGCGCGAGCTTGGGCCGGAATTTGGGATTCTGCGCGAGGCAGACCCACGGGAAATCGAGCGGGTCGCAGGCGCCTGCGTGGCCGAAGGGATCTGCCGCCTGCGCGCGGGCAAGGTCGAGCGGCACGCGGGATACGACGGGGCCTACGGCACGATCACGCTGCTGTCGCCCGATGAGATCGAGCAGTACAGCGGCCAGATCTCGATGTTTGGCATCGAGCCCATTGTCCAGACGCCAAAGGCAAAAAAACCGACGCCGCATCCGATGCCCCGGGAAGATCGAGCAGTCCAGGAAGAGCCAGGCCAGCCCCAGCCGGCGTACAACCCGGCGCAGCAGCAGGCAATCGAGACACAGGCGCAGGTCACGGCGGTCATCGCCGGCCCGGGCACGGGCAAGACCCGGACGCTGGTTGCACGCATTGCCTATCTCATTGAGACGTGCGGCGTCCGGCCGGAGGAGATCACAGCAGTGACCTTCACCAATCAGGCGGCGGCCGAGATGCGGCAGCGCCTGGAAGCGCGCCTGGGCGGCAAGCGGGCAGTTTCCCGCATGACGATTGGCACCTTCCATGCCATTTGCCGGAAGCTGCTTGCGCCGGTGCGCCTGCTCGGCCCGGGCGAAGCGATCACGCTCGCAGCCGGTGTGCTGCGGGAACAGGGCAGCAAGCAAAGCCCGAAAAAGTTTTTGCAGGCGGTTTCGCGCGTGAAAAATGGGGCAGAGCTCGAGACGGCGGGCGTGGATGCAGCCAGCTATGAAGCATACTGCAGCAAGCTGCACGAATGCGGCGCGCTGGATTTTGATGATCTGTTGATTGAGGCCCTGCAAAAGGACACCGCAGGGCACAAAAATTTTGAGCATGTGCTGGTGGATGAGTTCCAGGATATCAATGACACCCAATTTGCGCTGGTGCGTGCATGGAGCCAAGGCAGAAAAAGCCTGTTTGTCATCGGCGATCCCGATCAGTCGATCTATGGGTTCCGCGGGGCGAGCGGGCGCTGTTTTGCACGCTTACAGCAGCAGTTCCCCGCGGTGCAGACCATCCGCCTGGTTGAAAATTACCGTTCTGCACCGGAGATCTTGCGGGCGTCCGGTGCTGTGATACAGAAAAATCCCGGCGGCGTGCGGCAATTGGACGCCAACCGGCCGACAGCCGGCCCGGTCCGTCTGGTGTGCGCAAACGACCCGTTTTCCGAGGCGGTATTTGTGGCCAAAGAGATCGGGCGTCTGACCGGCGGCGTGGACATGTTGGAGGCACAGCGCCTGGGCAGCGCACAGCAGGCGCATGCCTTTTCCGAGATCGCAGTACTCTGCCGTACCCATCGCGGGCTGGATCTGATTGAAAAGTGCCTACAGCACGATGACATCCCCTGCATTGTCAGCGGACGGGAAGCGTTCCTAGAAGCGGACGATGTGCGGGCGGTGCTTGCATTTTTCCGGGTACTGGATGTACCGGGGGACGCGGCGGCGCTTGAGACCGCACTCCATCTGATCTGGGACTGCCCAGGGGATCTCATTGCGAAGGCGCAGGCCGCCTGCGCGGGCATGGAGCAGTTCGACCCCGAGGCACTTACGCCGCAGGTACAGGGCTTCGGGCACTTGGAGGCATGGCTGGCACGCTGCACAGAATGGCTGCCGCATCGGAAAGACAAACCTTGGAAGTGCATCGCGCGCTGGGAAGGCTGTTACGGAAGCTCGGAAACGCTCGAGAGATTGCGCTGCACGGCGGTATTCCATCCCAATTTTACCGCGCTGTGGGACGCGCTGGCATTGGGGCAGGAAGCTGACCTGTGCCGCGCCTCGGGCAAGGGCTGGAAATCGGGCGCGGTGCGGCTGATGACACTGCACGGCGCTAAGGGGCTGGAATTCCCGGTCGTGTTTGTAGCGGGTGTCACAGCGGGGGAACTGCCGCTGGAGTCGCCCAGCCGCCCGGCCGATGTACAAGAGGAACGGCGGCTCTTTTACGTGGGCATGACGCGGGCGCAGGAGCAGCTGATTTTGACCTGCGGCGGCACGCCCTCGGCTTTCCTGGCCGACTTGCCGGCCGAAGTGCAGCGCGAGTTACGGGCCCCGCGGCCTGTGCCGGAGGCCGAGCAGCTCAGCCTATTTTAGCGGGATAAATGGGAGATCCGCTGGAAACCGTTTTGGTTTCCAGCGGATTTTTTGTATGGCAGGCAAAGCCATCCAAAGCACATGGCAGGAAAATTTCCATGATAAATTCACAATTCCATGGTATACTCCAACCAGGTGATACGTTATGAGAAAAATTTTGATTGTGGAAGATGAACCGGATATTCAGGAACTTTTGTGCACGTACCTGCGCGAAGCCGGCTATGAGACGGCCGTCGCGGGCGACGGGATAGCCGCCCTGCACCTGTTTCAGAGCCAAGTGTTTGACCTGGTGCTGCTCGACCTCATGCTCCCCAAGCTGGACGGCTTTGCGGTCTGTGAACGCATCCGGCAGCAATCCCAGGTGCCGGTTCTGATGCTGACTGCCCTGGACGGGGAGACGCAGCAGCTGCGCGGTTTCGGTTTGGATATTGACGACTACGTGACCAAACCCTTCTCGATGCCGGTGCTGCTGGAAAAAATCCGGGTGATTCTGCGGCGAAGCGGCGGGACAGGGGAAGATACTTGCCTACACTACCGGGATCTGACGGTCGATTTGGACACAAGGGAGGTGTGCCAAGACGGGCGGACACTGGAGCTGACCGCTCGGGAGTTCGAACTGCTATGCACCTTCTTGGCGGCGCCGGGGCGCGTTTTTACGCGCGAGATGCTGCTGGCTAAGCTGTGGGGATATGATTTCTACGGAGACGAGCGGGTTGTGGACAGTCATATCAAAAACTTGCGCCGCAAATTGGAGCGAGATTACATTGAGACGGTCAGGGGGGTGGGCTACCGTGCTGCAAAGCAAACTCGCTGAGAGCCTGACCGCCCGTGTCTTCCTGATCACCGCCCTGATCTTGCTCTGTGCCGGCGCGGTGACTTTTGGCCTCATTGCCTGGGCCACCCCCAGCACCTATACGGCTGTCGTCAACGATGATTTGACACACCAGGTCGATGCGCTCATCGAAAAGCTGGAAGATACCCGGCTGTCCGACAGCGGCCCGCTGCTGGATGCGTTCATACGCGCCTCTGGGGCGAGCGCGATGCTGGTCGGACCGGACGGCGAGATCGCGGAGACCGGGTCGCTGCTTGCGATCCAGCCGGTTTATGAGGACGATACGACAATGGTGACAACCGCGCAGAACGATGCCATTGTCACCTATGCGGCCGATAGCGGCCCAACGGAGGACACGGTGACGGTTACCATGTCCGACCAGGCCGCCATCACGGCCAATGTACAGTTTGCCGATCAGGCGGGGCAGTACGCCCTCTATATCACCCCGCGGGCACAGGCTGAAAATTTGGCTGTGCGGGCGCTCATACAGATGGCGCCCTGGCTGTTGGTGGTATTGCTGGCATTTTCGCTGTTATGCGCCCTGGTCTACTCCCGCTACATCACGCGGCCCATCGTCCGTCTGAACAAGATCGCCGGGAAAATGGCGGAGCTGGATTTTCATTGGTCGTGTGAGCAGACCCGGCGGGATGAAATCGGGCAGCTCGGCCGCAGTCTGGATGAGATGGCCAGACGGTTGGACGCCGCCCTAAAGGCGCTGGAGGCTGCCAATCATGCGCTGCGTGGGGAGGTAGAGCAGGAGCGGGAGCTGGACCGCCAGCGGATGGCTTTCTTTTCTGCGGCCTCTCATGAGTTAAAGACCCCGATCACGATCTTAAAAGGGCAGCTTGCCGGTATGCTGGATAGGGTGGGGGTATACCAGGACCGGGACAAATACTTACTGCGCTCGCTGCGGGTGACGGGCCGGATGGAGAGCCTGATCCAGGAGATGCTGACGATCTCCCGCATGGAAACCGGCGCGGTACCGGTCAAACAGGAGCGCGTGGAGCTGTCCGCCCTGGTGAATAGCCAAATCATGTTGGACGCTGAGCTGTTTGAGCAGCGCGGCCAGGCCCTGCGCTGTGCCCTGACGCCTGGGATCTTCATCGCGGGAGACGCCTCCCTGCTCGGAAAAGCCGTGGGGAATTTGCTTTCCAATGCCGCGTTTTACACACCGGAGGGGGCGGAGATCCGCGTATGGTGCGGGATGCTGGACGGCCGCCCGGCCTTGACCGTGGAAAATACCGGGACACATATTCGGGAGGAAGCCCTGCCCCATCTCTTTGAGGCGTTTTACCGGGAAGAAAGTTCACGCAACCGCCGCACAGGCGGCAGCGGATTGGGGCTGTACCTCGTCCGGATGATTTTGCAGCGCCATGCGGCAGCATGTGAAATCGCAAACACGGAAGCAGGGGTATGCGCTACGGTGCGGTTCCGAC
>DWWZ01000049.1 GCA_019119435.1 Candidatus Butyricicoccus avicola | reverse complement strand
CTTGATCCTACGCTGTCCAGATAACAAACGACGCCGACAACTGATTTCTGGCGTCATGATTGAATTTTCAAAAGATAAACAAAATCGGGGCGTTTCGATCTTCGCAGATTTGAACCCTGACTCATTATAGGAGTGGAATCATTATGGCAATCAGAACAATTTTAACGATCGGTGATGCGACATTAAAGAAAAAGTGCCGTCCAGTTACTGAATTCAACAAGCATCTGCACATGCTGCTAGATGACATGACCCAGACGCTGATTGAGTCCGGAGGCGTTGGCCTTGCTGCGCCGCAGGTCGGTGTGCTGCGCCGCGTCGTCGTACTCCTGGATGTCAACAAAGATCCAGAGGAGGTCGTGGAGCTCATCAACCCTGAGGTAATCGATAAAAACGAACTGGAAAAAACCGTTGAGGGTTGTCTGTCCGTCCCTGGCAAATATGGCTATGTCATGCGTCCGACCTGGGCCAAAATTCGTGCGCAGGACCGGAATGGAAATTGGTTTGAACGCGAAGGTGAGGGGATTGTCGCCCAATGCTTCTGCCATGAAACCGAACATCTGGATGGTCATCTATTTACGGAAAAGGTGTTGGAATACGTCGAGGTGGAGCAGGAATGAAGATTCTATTCATGGGCACGCCGGATTTTGCTGTCCCTTCTTTGCAGGCACTGCTTGACAGCAAACATCAGGTCGTAGGTGTCCTCACCCAGCCGAATAAACCCCAGGGCAGGAAACAAGCCCTAACGCCGCCGCCGGTTAAAATGCTCGCCAGCGCACATAATATTCCTGTATACCAGCCCGACACGCTCAAGAATGGTGCGATCTCCGATCTATTAAAACAGACCAAACCTGATCTTATCGTAGTCGTGGCTTATGGCAAAATCCTGCCGCGGTATGTGCTCGACTTTCCACCCAAGGGCTGTATCAATGTGCATGGTTCGCTGCTGCCGCGTTGGCGTGGTGCGGCACCAATCCAGTGGTCGATCATCGCAGGCGACCGCGATGCCGGCGTCACCACAATGCGCATGTCAGAAGGACTGGATACAGGCAATATTCTGCTCTCCAAAAAGACCGAAATCGGCGCACAGGAAACTGCTGGCGCGCTTTTTGACCGGTTGGCTGACATGGGCGCATCCCTGCTGCTAGATACCATCGCCGAGCTCGAACAGCATGATATGCCGGGCATTCCGCAAGATGAATCGCAAGCTTGCTATGCTTCTATGCTAGATAAGCAAATGGCCTATATTGATTGGAGGAAGTCTGCACAAGAGATTAACTGTCTGATTCGCGGACTGAATCCCTGGCCCGTTGCGCTGAC
Source organism: Candidatus Butyricicoccus avicola (assembly GCA_019119435.1). Lineage (GTDB taxonomy): Bacteria > Bacillota > Clostridia > Oscillospirales > Butyricicoccaceae > Butyricicoccus > Butyricicoccus avicola. The sequence continues at coordinate 4,101 of DWWZ01000049.1, read as the reverse complement.
CACGCTAGATGGCGCACGTGTTAAAATCTTTACAGCGGTGCCGGAGCTGGGGAATGGGCTTCCCGGCGCTGTCTTAGAATCGGACGCAAAACATGGACTTTTGATTGCCTGTGGTACTGGTGCACTGCGTATTCTAGAGCTGCAGATGGTCGGCGGTAAGCGTATGTCTGCTTGTGATTATCTGCGTGGACATACCATTCCCGTAGGTACCTGTTTTGGTAACTAAAATCCAACGCGAATCACGGAGGTTCTCAAATGTTGGGATACTATTACGGCTTTGATTGGACCTATCTCGTCTTGGTCGTGCCCTGTGTTATTCTGGCCTTATGGGCACAGCATAATGTAAATGCAACATTCACCAAATATTCTTCTGTCTATTCCCGCAGGGGCATCACCGGCGCACAGGCAGCTCAGATGGTTTTGCTGCAAAATGACATCACGAATGTGCGCATCGAAGAAATTTCTGGCAAATTAACCGACCACTATGAGCCACGCGCAAATGTGATTCGGCTGTCCAACAGTGTATATCATTCAACTTCTGTCGCGTCAATCGGGGTCGCTTGCCATGAAGCCGGCCATGCGGTCCAATATGCCAAGGGGTATACGCCAATCCGCGTGCGTGCGGCTATTATCCCGCTGACCAATGCAGGCTCTGCTTTATCGCTGCCTCTGCTGCTGGCAGGTATTATTTTAAACTCCCAGCGGCTCGCCCTGCTGGGTATCCTGTTGTTTGGCCTATCCACGCTATTCCAACTTGTGACGCTTCCTGTAGAAATCAACGCTTCCCGTCGAGCACTTGCCGCAATCCAGGCGGGTTCCCTGCTCTATGAGGACGAGTATCCGATGGCGCGCAAAACGCTCACAGCCGCCGCGCTGACCTATGTCGCTGCTTTGGCCGTTTCCTTGGCTCAGCTGCTCCGACTTATCTTACTCTTTGGCGGAGGTCGCCGAAATGATTAAAAAAAGACCGCATACCGCGCGGGAAGTCGCGGCATTCGCGCTGTTCTCGATGGAAGAGGAGGGGGCCTGGTCGGATGGCGCGCTGCACCATTATCTTGACCGCGCAAACCTGTCATCACGCGATCGGGCATTGGCGACCCGAATGACCTATGGGGTCATTCAAAACCGCCTGTTATGCGATTGGTATTTACGCCAATTTTCCAAAATACGTCTGGCCAAAATTGCACCGCGCGTACGTATCTGCTTGCAGCTCGGTATCTATCAGCTGACGCTGACCAGCCGTATCCCGCCGCATGCAGCAGTCGACGAAACCGTTGCGCTTGTTCGCGCCTATTGTCATGCCAATGAACGTACCATTGGGTTCGCAAACGGAATCCTGCGGGCTGTCGCCGCTGCGGTTCAGGAAAATTGTCTGCCGAAACTAAACTGCCCTGATAAAGAAAGTTTTTATAGCTTGCGTTATAGCCATCCAGAATGGCTGGTGCGCTTGCTTGCCGCCCAATATGGACTTCAGGAAACCGCTGCGATTTTGCAGGCGAATAATGAGATCGCACCGGTCTCTGTCCGTGTCAACCGACTACGCTGTGACAGGGAATCTGTTCTAAAGCGGCTTACTGAGGATGGGCTATCTGTCCATCCTCATCCAAATACTGATAGCATGCTTTTGGTGGACAATGGCGAGATTGCCGTGCATCCACTATTCCAGGCAGGTTTTGTTACCATTCAGGATACTGCCAGTGCGGTCTGTGTCGAGGTCTTAGATCCAACTCCTAATACTTTTGTGCTGGATTGTTGTGCCGCTCCTGGCGGAAAAACGTTCTATATCGCAGAGCGCATGCAGAATCGAGGGACGCTGTTTTCCTGTGATATCTATGCGCATAAGCTAGATAAAATACGGGCTGGTGCGGAACGCATGGGGCTGTCAATCGTACAGCCTGTACTGCAAGATGCCGCATTATTCCGACCTGAGTGGCAACAGAAAGCAGACGCGGTGCTGTGTGATGTTCCTTGTTCTGGCATCGGAATCATCCGCAAGAAGCCGGAGATCCGCTATAAGGAACCTGATGATCTCACAAAGCTACCGGAAATCCAGTATCAGATCCTAGAGAATTGTTCGGGCTATGTCCGGCCTGGTGGGACCCTTGTGTACTCTACCTGTACAATTTTAGAGCGAGAAAACCAAGCTGTCGTACGGCGCTTTTTACAGGCCCATCCTGAATTTATGTCCGTACCCATCGCACATCCGGTATTTGGTGCGCGCGAAGACGGCATGATCACACTGTTGCCCTCCATACATAGCACCGATGGATTTTTTATTGCGAAATTGAGGAGACTGCCATGAGTGAAGTCATCCAAAAAAAAGAAATTAAATGCCTTTCGATAGAAGAACTTAAGGAAGAGCTGCTTGAGATGGGCGAAAAGCCATTTCGCGCTGGACAAATTTTCCAATGGCTTCATCAGGCGGTCGAATCATTTGATGAAATGACCAACTTGTCCAAAGCACTCCGCGCAAAGCTGGCAGCCCGTTACGTACTGACTGTGCCGACTTGTGAGCGAAAACAAATTTCTCAAGTCGACGGCACGCGAAAATATCTCTGGCGCATGCGCGGCGGGGACTGTGTAGAAAGCGTACTAATGAAATATGAGCACGGGAATACCGTATGCGTCTCGACACAGGTCGGCTGTCGGATGGGCTGTAAATTTTGCGCTTCTGGTTTGTTTGGACTGAAACGCAATCTAAGTGCAGGAGAAATCTTGGATGAAGTACTGTTTATCCAAAAGGAGTCAGGCGAGTCGATCAGCAATATTGTCCTAATGGGGACGGGAGAACCTCTGGATAATTATGGAAATGTACTAAAATTTCTGCATCTTGTCTCATCGCCCGGAGGAATTCAGATTGGTCAGCGCCATATTTCCTTGTCAACAAGCGGTCTAGCTGATAAAATAGAGTTACTGGCGGATGAAAAGTTACAAATCACGCTTTCGATCTCTCTTCATGCGCCAGACGACGAAAGCCGCAGCAGCATTATGCCAGTCGATAAACGGTATCCGGTCGCACGGCTTATGCAGGCATGCAACCGATACTTTGATATCACTGGCCGCCGGATTTCCTACGAATACATGATGGCGCGTGGCAAGACCGACCGTTCTTGGCAGGCTGAAAAATTGGCCGCGCTTTTGCGCGGACGCCCTGCCCACGTCAATCTTATCCCACTCAATCCTGTGAAGGAAAGCCCCCTGCAGCCCAGCTCCCGGGAAACCGTGCGGAAGTTCCAACTCATACTGGAAAAGCACGGCATAACCGCAACGGTGCGGCGCAAGTTGGGGCCGGATATCGACGCCGCCTGCGGACAGCTTCGTCGCAGAACCCTTGAAGAAGGTGAAAAAATATGATCGTCTCAGGAAAGACCCACCAGGGTATGGTCCGAAAGAACAATCAGGACACATTCCTCACGCTCCTGCACGAAGAACAGGATAGTGCGCTGTTGGTTGTCTGTGACGGTATGGGCGGTGCCAAGGCCGGAAATATCGCGTCAACCATTGCAGCGCATACCTTTGCTGACAAGATCGAGACCCTGCTACATGCCACGCCAAAACCATCTATCCGCGCAATACGCAACGCCGTCGACTGCGCCAATGAGGCTGTGTTCCAGGAATCTATCAGCAATCCCGAGTTGGAGGGCATGGGGACAACCCTAGTTGCCGCGCTCATCCATGGCAGGCATGCCGTTTTAATCAACATCGGTGACAGTCGCGCATACCGCATCCGCGGTGATGACATCACGCAGCTGACGTTGGACCATTCATATGTGCAGGAGCTCTATCGGAAGGGGAAATTGACCGCCGAGGAAGCCCGCCATCACCCCAATCGCAACCTGATTACACGGGCAGTCGGTGTCGATGAATTTGTAGAAGCTGATATCTTTGAAGGCGAACTTGCGCCGACTGATTTGCTGCTACTATGTTCCGATGGACTGACCTGCATGTTGGAAGACGGTGAGATCGTCTCTCTGGTCAACGCTTCCCGCTCGCTCGATGAAGCGGTTGAACATCTCATTGCTGCAGCCTGCGATAACGGCGGTTCTGATAATATCACCGCAGTCCTGTTTACAGGCGCAGGTATTACAAAACAAGGAGAAG
>DWWZ01000048.1 GCA_019119435.1 Candidatus Butyricicoccus avicola | reverse complement strand
ACCCACACGGCGACCTGCAATTTTGGGATGCGTTTCATTTCGGTTCGTCTCCTTTCAAAGAGGACAGCCAGCCGAGGATTTCGTCCACGACCGAGAGGTTGAGTTCATAGTAGATGAATTTTCCGCGCTTGTCGTCCAGGATCAGCCCGGCGTCCCGCAGGATGGCTAGATGGTGCGAGATGGTCGCACCGGACACTGCAAAGTGCGCGGCGATCTCGCCGGCGGGCAGCGGGCCGTCGCGTAAGAGGCGCAGGATGTCGCGCCGGGTCGGGTCGGACAGTGCCTTGAAAGTTTGCTGGAAGCCCATGCGCTTCGCCTCCTCTATTATTTCGATTTCTATCTAAATAATAGAACACATCCGCCCTGCTGTCAACTATTATTTTGATACTCGTCAAAATAATGTGAAGCAAAAAAGCCAGGGACACATGTGTATCCCTGGCGGCCGATTTATTCGCTTTCTGCAGCGCGCGCATCGATGATCTGCTGGCACAGCCGCTGCATGTAGGTCGCGGCGGCTGACAGGGTCAAACAGAAGGGCAGGACTTCATTTGGATCGCTTAAGTCGGTGTCCAGATAGGGCGCCAGCTCGGAAGAGATGATGGCGCGCAGGCGGTCTTTGTGGGTCAGAAAACGGTTGAAGCACGTCTCAAAGTCCACGTCCTCACGGCCTGCAAGGGCCTTGACGTCAGCCAGGGAGAGCATCTGCTTGAGCTGGTAGATACAGAGCATCTGGATGATATGTTGGCGGGTATATTTTTTCCCTTTGACCGGCAGGAGCAGCTTTTCCTTGGAGTAGTTGTTGATCATGGTCTTGGTCAGTAGCTTGTCCTCCGGATGGCGCTTATTTTCCTGCAGGCCCTCGTTGAAGAGCGTCAGGACCTGATCCATGTATAGGTCTAGCCCCGGCACACTGTCCGGCGAGAGGTCGCGGTCATGCAGGACGGTGTCCAGCAGGTCAGATAGCTGTTTCATTGGGAAGCCCCCTCTCTGTCTTTCCTCCATTGTACCCCATCACAAAAAAACTTGCAAGCAATGGTTGCAATCTTGGTGAAATATGGTATGATAAAGGTTATAATATAGTTTTTAAAACTATATTATAAAGTGACGATAGGAGGAACAATATGAAGAGCCAATATTGCAGGGCACGGGAGCCATTTTCCTGCTATTCCCATTTGATTGGGGCAGTTTTGTCGGCGGCTGGGCTTGTTATGCTGCTCGTGCGTGCAGCGCGGGAGGACGCCGCGCCGGGGACGGTGCTGTCCGTTTTGCTGTTTGGGCTGTCGCTGGTCGCGCTTTACAGCGCAAGCGCGGTATATCACCATGCGCTGTGCGGGGAAAATGCGCTGCGCGTGCTCAAAAAGCTCGATCACAGCATGATCTATGTGTTGATTGCCGGGAGCTATACGCCCATTGTCCTGCGGTATATGCAAGCACCGGCGGCTTATCTCTTTCTGGCTGTGATTTGGGCGCTTGCGGCGTTTGGCATTGTGGTCAAACTCATCTGGATTGACGCACCGAGGCTTCTTGGCACCTTGCTGTATCTGCTCATGGGCTGGGCGGTGGTGTTCCGCTTTGACGTGGTGCTGTCTATGCCTGCGCCGGCGGTCTGTCTGCTGGCTCTAGGCGGCATATCGTATACCATTGGCGGCGTGATCTATATTGCCAAACGGCCCAACATTTCCCGCACACTAGGCTTTCATGAGCTATTCCATTTATTTGTGCTGGCGGGCAGCGCCGCACACTATATCATGGTGTTTTGGTTTGTCCTATGAGCATAATTTTGTGAAAAATAGAGAAATTTCTGTTGGTGGCTTGTAAGAATTGCCGGTTTTGGGTGGATGGTAAAAAACAGGTTTACAGGTAATCGGAAAAACGTTATACTAAAAAAAGAATAGCGATAGAAGACACCCGATCACAGAAAGGAATTCGTTATGATCAACCTGCCCGAAAATTTCGAGACCTATCCGGAAGCGCGAAAGGCCGGCTTCCTGCGCATGAAGGAACTCAAGGATCAGGGCCAGCGTGTGGTAGGCGTATTCTGCTCGTTTGTGCCGACCGAGCTGATCTATGCCGCAGGCGCGATCCCGATCGGCCTATGCGCCTTTACGGACGAGCCGATCCCTGCCGCAGAGGCCCATCTGCCGCGCAATCTATGCCCACTCATCAAGGCCAGCTATGGGTTTGCGCTGACCGATACCTGCCCCTACTTCTACTTTTCCGATTTTATCATCGGAGAGACCACTTGCGACGGCAAGCGCAAGATGTTTGAGCTGCTGGACGAGATCAAGCCTACTTACGTCATGCAGTTGCCGCCGAGCAAGACCGCGCCCTATGCCCTTGAAGGCTGGAAGGCAGAAATGGTCCGGCTGAGAAAAAAGCTGGAGGCGTTCTATCAGATCGAGATCACGGATGAAGCCATCCGTGAAGCCATCCGGCGCAAAAACCGTGAGCGCGACGTCATGCTAAAGTTTATGGAACTCGGCAAACTCAATCCGGCAGCCTTGTCGGGCTACGAGATCGGCACCCGTCTGGATTCGGCTGCGTTCTCGTTTGACCTGGAGGAGCGCTGCCGCGAGGTGGAGCAGCGCACGGCTGAAGTTTTGCGCGATTGGGAGGCCACGCGCAAGGGGCAAAAGAGCAGCCGGCCGCGCCTGCTGGTGACTGGCTGCCCCAACACCGGCGTGCGGGATAAGATCATCAAAGCCGTTGAGGAGATGGGGGCAGATGTCGTCTGCTTTGACGCCTGCAATGGCCTGCGCGATAAGCTGCGCAAGGTGGACGAGGACAAGCCGGTGATGGATGCGCTGGCTGAGAAATACCTGGATATCACCTGCTCGGTCATGAGCCCCAACCCGCAGCGATTGACCGATATCGGCGATATGATCGATCAGTACGCGGTAGACGGCGTCATCGAGATTATCTTACAGGCTTGCCATACATACAATATCGAAGCCTATGAGGTCAAGCGCTATGTCACCGAGCAGAAGGGCAAAGCCTATCTCGGTCTGGAGACCGATTACTCACAGGCTGACAAAGGTCAGATCGCGACCCGCTTGGGCGCTTTCCTGGAGATGCTGGGCGGATGATGGACTATATTGGCATCGATATCGGCTCGACTGCGGCCAAAGTGTGCGTGCGCGGCCCGCACGCACAGCAGTTTGTGCTGCCGACCGGCTGGAGCAGCCGGGAGACTGCGGATGAAATTGGCAGGCGCTTGACCGCGTCTGGCATCCGGTTGGAGCCCGGGACGGCGTACACAGTGGCTACCGGCTATGGCCGCGGCAACGTCGTATTTGCCGATCGGGCGGTCACCGAGATCACCTGCCATGCCCGCGCCGGCGCGCAGGAAACAGGCGGTACCTGCACGCTCATCGATATCGGCGGACAGGACACCAAGGTCATCCGCGTCGAGGGCGGCGTGGTCACCGACTTCCTGATGAACGACAAATGTGCAGCGGGCACGGGAAAGTTTCTTGAGATCATGGCAAACCGGCTGTGTGTCGGTTTAGAGGCGTTGTTTGCGTTGGCAGAGACCGGTACCCCTCTGTCCATCAGCGCGCTGTGCACGGTCTTCGCCGAGTCAGAGGTCATCAGCTATATTGGAGAGGGCCGGCCCCGTCCGGATATCGCGGCCGGCGTAATCGATTCGGTCGCGGCCAAGGTGGCGACGCTGTGCTCGCGTCAGGCACTCCTGCCCGAGATCCGCCTGACCGGCGGCTTGTGCCACAGCCCTTATTTTGTGGCGCGTTTGGCTGAAAAGCTGGGGCATCCGGTGCAGGCCCTGCCGGGTGGCCAGTTTGCCGGTGCCTATGGCGCGTCGCTCATCGCCCAAAAGCAGGCATCCAGCTCATGATACATCGCAAAGAGGCGCCTGTACCACATGGTACAGGCGCCTCTTTGCGTTAATTTTTTCGATAAAGATGAATTTGGAATGCGATTTCGGTAGTAAGCGTGTCCAAATGCAGCAATCGTTCGGCCGCCTGCCGGGGCGTTTTCCAGGCATAGGGCGTCATGTGATAGAGCGCGGCGATATCGGCCGAATCAGTGAGCGTGATCATGTCCTCTACCCGGATTTCGCGCACGCAGGAAAACCCTGAAAGTTCCCGGACGGCGGTGGGGTTTTCGTACGGCCGCTCGTAGAGCACTTCCTTCATGCCCCACAGATGGCGCGCGCCTGGCGTGACCGTCAGGAGGGTGCCGCCTGGGCGGAGGACCCGCGCAAATTCGGGGGCGCACATGGGGGCGAACAGGTGGAGCACCAGATCGACCGACTGGTCGGCAAGCGGCAGGTCGAACAGGCTGGCGATGGCGAAGTCGGCCCCGGGGCAGGTACGGCCGGCGTGGCGCAGGGCATAACGCGACAGGTCGATTCCCGCAAGGCGTGCGCCGGGCAGGGCGTCCAGCACGGCCTGTGTATACCAGCCCTCCCCGCAGCCTGCGTCCAGGACATCGGCGGGGGAGCATGCACCGGCCAGCGCCGCGACCTGCGCGCGCAGCGGCGCATACCAGCCGCCCGAGAGAAACCGGGTGCGCGCCTGGCACATCTCGGCGCTGTCGCCGGGGTCGGCAGAACCGCGCCGGTGCTGCCGCAATAGATGGATATAGCCGCCGCGCGCAGCGCGGTCAAAGCTGTGCCCTTTGGGGCAGCGCGCGCTCTTGTCGTCAAAGGTCAGCGGTTTCCCGCAGACCGGGCAGCAGAGTAAACTGGGATTCATGGCAGGGGTCTCCTTTCCAGCAGCAGATCGAGCATAGCGTCGCCCGGAACGAATGGCGCGTCCGCTGTGTGCAGTTCATCATAGATACCGCCCGGCAGTATGGTGCGGCTGTCATAGAGCAGCCAGGGGACAGGATCTGCCGTGTGGCTGCGCAGGGAGAGTGGGGTCGGATGGTCGGGCAGGACGAGCAGGCGATAGTTCGTCCCAGTCTCGTCCAGCCAGCCGGTCAAGGGCGCCAGCAGGCGCTGGTCAAAGTACTCGATGGCCGCCACTTTTTCGGGCAGGCTGCCTGCGTGCCCGGCCTCGTCCGGTGCTTCAGCGTGCACGAATACAAAGTCCAGCCCGCCGCGTACGAGCGCGTCAAAGGCGGCGAAGGCCTTGCCTTCCCAGTTGGTGTACAGCGTGCCGTCGGCGTGCGGGACCTTGAGCCAGGTCAGGCCCAAGCCACGGGCAATGCCCTGCACGAGCGGCACGCCGCCGGTTGCCCCGCCGGCGAGGCCGGTGCGCGCAGTAAAATTGGGCAGCGCGGGCAGAGCCCCGCCGCCCCAGAGCCAGATGCCGTTTGCCGGAAGCTGCCCGCTGGCACGGCGGGCGGCGTTGACCGGATGCGCCTCTAGGATCTCGCGCGCGGCAAAAAAGAGCCGCCGCAGATCGGCGTCTGCCGGCAAATAGGGCGTGATATCCTGGCCGAGCAGCCCGTCGGGCGCCGGTGCACCCGGATGGACCGGACCGCGCCGCACAAGCAGGGCGCGGTAGCCCATGGCAGATAGGAAGGTGTGGTCGGGATCGCCCAGCGCCTGGCCCAGTGCGTGCAGCAGACGGCCGGCCTCGTCCTGGGTCAGCCCGCCGCCGTCATGGGAGACCAGCCGGTTGCCTTCCAGCGAGACAAGATTGCAGCGAAGCACCGCCCGGCCGGAGAGATCGATGTCCTGCGCCAACGCCTCGAGCGCCGCGCGCCCGCCGCGGCAGGATGCGGCAGGCGCGCCCAGCAGGGTCAGCAGCGCGGCCTGGCTGCCGGGATCGCAGCCGGGTGGGATCAGACAGGTCTGTCCAATTTGGCTGCGCGCCGCCAGCCGGTCCAGACAGGGCGTATGGGCATAGGAGAGCGGCGTGCCGACCGGCTGGCCGGGAAGATCGGCGCAGCCGTCCGCGACTGCAATCAGATATTTCAATCCGACACCTGCTTTCTTCAAAAAGGATGCTATCGTTATATTATAGCGAAGAAACAGATTTTGTCCAGAGGCATAGGCCACGCCCTCTTGACATTCCGGAAAGGAACCGATATGATAATTCCACTAAGTTTTTCAAACGGATCGCCCGATGTGCTGCGCAGGGAAGGATTTACCCGGCTATCGGGCTGAAAAATGGGGGAGATCAAGAAAAATGGAGAGAATCAGACGCCTGCGGCTGTCTGCGCTGTCCTCAACGCAGATTATCCTGATCGGGTATGCAGCCATCATCCTGTTCGGTGGGTTCCTGCTGTCCACGCCGTTGGCTTCAGAGAGCGGGCAGTGGACCAACTTTCCGGATGCACTGTTTACGGCGACCTCGGCCACCTGCGTAACCGGCCTGATCGTCGTCCCGACGGCGACCTACTGGTCGCTGTTCGGCGAGCTGGTCATTTTGGCCCTGATCCAGATCGGCGGCATGGGATTTTTGACCATGGCCGTTATGATCTTTGTTGTGACCGGCCGCCGCATTGGCCTGCGCCAGCGCTTCACCATGCAGGAATCCATCGGTGCGCCTGCCCTGGGTGGCATCGTGCGCCTGACGCGCTTTATTTTCAAGGGCGTTTTGCTGTTCGAGTCCCTGGGCGCCATTGCGCTAGCGTTCCGGTTTGTGCCATTGCTGGGCATCGCACGCGGGCTGTATTATGCGGTGTTCCACTCGATCTCGGCTTTCTGCAATGCAGGTTTTGACCTTATGGCCGGGGTTGCGGGCGAGGGCTCGCTGACCTATTTCGTCGGGGATCCGGTAGTCAACTTGACCATTATGCTGCTCATCATCATCGGTGGCCTGGGCTTTTTCGTCTGGGAGGACCTATACCTGCATCGTGGCCGCTTTGGCCGCTGCCGCCTGCACACCAAGCTCGTGTTGGTGATTTCCGCCCTGCTTTTGGTCATCCCACCGATCATGATCTTTGTGTTTGACCGCAATGTGCAGGAATTTTCTGGGCTCAGCGCGCCGGAGCGTCTGCTGGCCGCCTTTTTCCAGTCCACGTCGGCGCGCACGGCGGGCTTTAACACGGTCGACCTCATGGCCATGTCCAATCCCAGCAAGATGCTGATGATGATGCTTATGCTTATCGGCGGCTCCTCTGGCTCAACAGCGGGCGGTATGAAGACCACCACGCTTGCGCCGCTGTTCCTGTGCATCCGCTCGTCGGTCCGGCGTGAAAACGAGCTGCGCATCTTTGGCCGCCGGCTGGATGACGGCAGCCTGCGCAATGCGGTCACGATCTTCTTCACGTACTTCTGCCTGTTTATGGGCGGTGCGCTGCTGCTGACCCAGTTTGACGGCGTATCGGTGCTCAGCGCAATGTATGAGACGGCCTCGGCGGTTGCGACGGTTGGGCTGACCCTGGGCATCACGCCGGATTTGAGCGTAGCATCCCAGTTTGTGCTCATCTTTCTGATGTACTTTGGCCGTGTCGGCTGTCTGACGATGGTGTATGCGTTTACTGAGACCCACCATGCGAGCGCCGGCCTGAGCCGCCTGCCGCTGGAGAAAATCGCAGTTGGATGACCGATCATCCGCAAAGATGACAGACGTATTTTTTATACAAAATGGCCGGCATAGCGTTCTGCTATGCCGGCCATTTGATTGCCGTATCCTAAAAATATCTGAGGACCCGATCACGCCTGGATAGCGCTCTCAAAGCGATCGATGTTGTCCACCTTGCCGATGACCGTGATGATGTCGCCGCTCTGGAAACAGAATTGTGGGGAGAAATCGACCTGCGTCTGCCGGTCACGCTCGATGGCGATGATGTTGATGCCATACTTGCGGCGGGCATCGATCTCCTGCACGGTGGAGCCCAGGATACCGCTGTCGATCTGGATGCGGCGGATCTCCACCTCATTATTTAGATAGATGAAGTCCAGCAGCTTGCCGGAGATCAGGCGGTAGCCAATGCGCACGGCCATGTCGGCCTCTGGATAGACCACGGTCGCGCCGAGCTGTTTGAGGACCTCGCCGTGCTCGCGGCTGGTGGCCTTGGAGATGACATGCGGGATGCCCATGCGGATGACCAGCATGGTGGTCAGGATGCTGACGTCCACCTGCTCGCCGATGCAGATGGCGACGGTCTCACAGTTCTGGAGGCCAGCCTCCTGCAGGTTTTCTTCGTTGAGCGCCTCAACGACCAGGGCAAAGTCGGTATACTTGCGCACGGCCTTGACCTTCTGCTCGTCCTTGTCCACGGCGATGACTTCTTTGCCCGACTTGGCGAGGGTCTCGACCAGCGCCGTGCCAAAGCGTCCAAGACCGATTACGCCAAAGGGGACAGATGAAACTTGTTTTTTCATAACACTCTACCTTATCCTATCATAATTATTTCTTCGGTGTAGTGGACGCTGGGCTCCGGACGGTCGATCCAGATCGACAGAAGCGTGAAGGCACCCAGACGGCCGATGTACATGGTCAGGATGATGACCAGCTTGCTGGCAACGCTCAGAGAGGGCGTGATGCCGGTCGACAGACCGACTGTGCCGAAGGCGGAAACGACCTCAAAGAGCAGCTGGATAAAGGCGTATTCCGGCTCCAGAATGCACAGAAGGAAGGTGCCGATGCACACGACCAGCATGGAAAGGAGCGTGATGACTGCCGCCTTGGTCAGCACCTCGGACGACAGCGTGCGGCGGAATGCGCCTGGGCGGCGCTTGGAAAAGACCGAGCGGACCTGCTGCATCAGGGCAAAGAAGGTCGTGGTCTTGATACCGCCACCCGTGGATCCAGGGGAAGCGCCGATGAACATGAGGATGGCCAGGACAAACAGGCCGGCGTTGGTGAACTCGCCGATGGGATAGGTCGAGAAGCCTGCCGTACGGGCCGATACGCTGTGGAAAAATGCACCGAGCCAGCTCACGTCCTCGGTCAGCTTGAGCAGCA
>DWWZ01000047.1 GCA_019119435.1 Candidatus Butyricicoccus avicola | reverse complement strand
ACCGACATCGTGATGCCCGGGATGATGCTTAGTATGCTGTAAATCCAGCCGGCATAGGGCAGAAAGCCCAGCACAAAGCCGGTCGCAAAGTTTAAAATCATCGCGCCCCAATAGGCCGCGCGCCGGGTCCGCCCGGAAATTTCAAAGATGCGCGCCCACATCTCGGCGAACGCGCGCAAGGGATTGGTCTCCATCTGTCAACTCCTTTTATCTTTTGCTCTGTCATCTGGCGCATTGTGCGCCAGAACCGGGCAGGGCCATTCCGTAAGCACCGGCTTCCATCCGTGGCTTGTGCATGAATCCCAAGCGTGCACCGTCAGAGAAGCACAAAAAATACGAACGAAAATCGGTCTTGGGATTGTGATAGCCATCGTTCGCCTTTGCGCCCAGATATTTGACAAAAAATGTCTGGGCCCCTTCCAGACCATTGACATACCTCGCTACATGCTCAATTTTCATGGCCGTCCTCCTTCTGCTTTTTCATCCTACCCTGGAGGTCAAACTCATGACCAGGCAGGCCGCGATCAAGATTGCCAGGATCACCCGGCCGATCTTCTGCCAGAAGCGATAATACGCATTCGGCTCGCAGTCGCCGTCCACATACCGCCGGTAACCCAGCTCGAACGCTAGGTCAGGGTATCGAAGATCCAGGCCCAGGAAAAAGGCTGGGATGATTGCGAGCACAAGTATGGCTGGATTGCCGCGGATGTCATACGCATCCTCCTGCGCGATGACCGTCCAGCGATACTGCGCGCTGTATCCCGGAAACCACTCCTCAGCCGGACGAGTTTTCTGCCAGGTAGACTGCACCAAAAGACCGTCTATGAGGTTGAAATCTTCATCCGCGATGAGATAGCTTCGGCCGCTGGCGCCATGATCCAGTGCTAACCCCTCATAGACCAGGGCCCCATCCTCGTAAAACTGCGCAGCGGGATGATTATTCATCTCGGTCTGGACTACTTCATATTGGCGGGTTTCGTCATTGACCGAGAAGGCAATCTGCGCGCCGTTTTCGGTTCGCGTAATGTCAAGCGTGAAGCGTGCGTCATCCTTTGCTCCCTGAAAACTGCCGTCCGTTTGCCGCACCAAAAAAACGTCGTTGTACCAGATGCCGGTCTGAAACAGGAAATAGAAATAAACCAAGATGAGGATGACCGCAAGTGCGATGCCGCCGATAACGCACTGCCTCTTGTAAGTCTGCCAGATACGGGTTAACATAGAAACTCCCCCATTCTGCATTGGATCAGAAATATGCTTCAAACGTGAACCAGTGGTCATCCAGCCGTGTGGTTTTTCCCCAATCATCCCCTTCTCCCCGCCAGTAGAATCCGTCCTTTCCCCTGGCTAGGGGCCGGCTGGTGTTCTGAAAGGCGGCCGGGCTGCCGTCCAGCGAGTAATACAGGCCATGATAGCCCGCAGACGGAACCAGTCCGGTATACCCGGTCATAAACTCGATGATTGGGTTTTGCCCGTCCCAATAGGTCACGGCCCGCCCGCACGCCCGCAATGTCGGGCGGGGCAGCATTTGGCTTTTCCAAGATGGTTTGCACCGCTTGGGTGAGCGCAGGCAATTGTCTGACGTAGACGCTCTGCGGCATGGGGACGCCCTGGGCGATCAGGCCGCTGCATGCGGCAACAGCGGCAGCCGCCGCGATCACAAGATATTTCTTCTGCACGGCAAACTCCTCCTGCCATATCCATCATCGGCTGTTTCTGTTTCCCCCATTGTAGCACAGGCCGGTATAGGTGGCAAGGGCGGTTTTTTGTGCTCCGGCCGCCTTGTGCAGCGCCGGAAAAGCGTCCCAAGTTTCTCCAAGCTTTCGGCAAAGGGCGCGGCAGCTTCCCGCATAAAAAAATCAGTTCACCTGGGAGCACGCCTCAGGTGAACTGACTTTGATGCGTCCGAGCCGGGCGGCTCAGGCGCGAGATCTCAGGATGTTATACCAGCTCGATGATCGCCATCTCAGCGCAGTCGCCGCGGCGCGGGCCGGTCTTGATGATGCGGGTGTAGCCGCCGTTGCGCTCTGCATACTTGGGCGCGATCTCAGAGAACAGCTTTGCAACAACCGCTTCCTTGGTGACGAAAGCCATCGCCTGACGGCGGGTTGCCAGGGTGTTCTTCTTGCCCAGGGTGATCATCTTCTCGCACAGGGGAGCGACTTCCTTTGCGCGTGCAACGGTGGTCTCGATTCTGCCGTTCTCCAGCAGGAAGGTGACCATTGCGCGCAGCATCGCCATACGGTGTTCGGTCGTGCGGCCGAGCTTACGATTTGCTGCCATGTTCGTATACCTCCAATTTAGGTCATCAGGATATAAAGCGGCGGCGCGGCACACGCCGCCGCCTTCGTGCTAAATTACCAGGGCGCCCCTGATCTTGTCAGCAAGCGCGTGGGCCGGGGATTACTCCTCGGACTTTGCAAGCGACAGGCCCATGGCCTCCAGCTTGCCAATGACTTCCTCGAGCGACTTGCGTCCGAGGTTTCGGACCTTCATCATGTCCTCCTCCGAGGTGTTGATGAGGTCCTCCACCGTGTTGATGCCGGCGCGCTTGAGGCAGTTGAACGAGCGGACAGAGAAGTCCAGCTCCTCAATGGTCATCTCCAGCACCTTGTCGTGCTGTGCCTCGGCCTTCTCAACGACGGTCGACTTCGAGCCGATCTCCTCCGAGAGATCGACAAACAGATCGAGATGGTCGCGCAGAACCTTCGCGCCGAGCGAAACCGCGTCGCGCGCGTTGATGGTACGGTCGGTCCAGATTTCAAGCGTCAGCTTGTCATAGTCGGTCATGTTGCCGACACGGGTGTTCTCAACGGTATAGTTGACCTTGTACACCGGGGTGTAGATCGAGTCCACCGGGATGACGCCGATCGCGTTCTGATTCTGCTTGTTGCGCTCGGCCGGAACATATCCGCGGCCGGAAGCCAGGGTGATCTCCATAGACAGGCGCGCGTCGCTCATCAGGGTCGCAATGTGCAGGTCCGGGTTGAGGATCTCGACCTCGCCATCCGAATGGATGTCGCCTGCCTTGACCTCGCCCTCGCCTGCGGCTTCGATATAGACGGTCTTGGGGCCGTCGCAGTAAAGCTTGGCGATGATGCCCTTGACGTTGAGGACGATCTCGGTCACGTCCTCCTTGACACCGGGAATGGTGGAAAACTCATGCTGCACGCCCGCGATTTTGATGGAGGTCGCGGCAGTACCCGGCAGGGAGGACAGCAGGATACGGCGCAGGGAGTTGCCCAGCGTAGTTCCGTAGCCTCGCTCCAGCGGCTCTACGACGAATCTGCCATAGGAGCCGTCTTCTGCCAGCTCCTCGCAATCAATGCGCGGCTTTTCAATTTCGATCATTTACAGATACCCTCCTTTTCATGCGGCCAATTGACTTGTAAAATGGATGGAAATTTCACGCGCCCCGCAAGACAAGGCGGCAGCGCGCGAAACAGATCCAAAGAAATGAGGGTTTGGCTTATTTGGAGTACAACTCGACGATCAGGTGCTCGGATACCTCGTAGTCGATGTCGTCACGAGCAGGCATCGCCACGATCTTGCCCTCGAAGGAATCGTTTGCCTTGTCGATCCACTTCGGGCAAGCCTTCTTGCCGTTCTCCTCGAGCAGGGTCTTGAACTTGGTCAGGCTGCGGGACTTCTCGCAAACTGCAACGACGTCGCCCGGCTTCACCTGGAAGGACGGGATGTTGACGCGCTTGCCGTTGACGGTGAAGTGCGCATGGCTAACGAGCTGACGTGCCTCGCGGCGGGTGTTTGCAAAGCCCATGCGGAACACGGTGTTGTCCAGGCGGCGCTCCAGCTCCTGCAGCAGGATCTCACCGGTGATGCCCTGCTTCTTCTCAGCCTTCTCGTAGTACTTGCGGAACTGCTTCTCGAGAACGCCGTAGATGAACTTGACCTTCTGCTTCTCGGTCAGCTGCATGCCGTACTCAGACTGCTTGCGGCGGGACTGCTTGGGGTTGCGCTTGGTCTCCTTGGAGTAACCAAGAACTGCAGGGGAAAGGCCCAGGGTCTTGCATCTTTTCAGAATGGGCTGCGTATTCTTTGCCATTATTGGTTTCCTCCTTGATTAAACTCTTCTTCTCTTGGGCGGGCGGCAGCCGTTGTGCGGGATCGGGGTAACGTCCTTGATCATGGTTACCTCGAGGCCGGTTGCCTGCAGCGCACGGATGGCAGCCTCACGGCCCGAGCCAGGGCCCTTGACGTACACTTCGACGGTCTTGAGGCCGTGCTCCATTGCAGCCTTCGCAGCGGTCTCGGCTGCGGTCTGCGCCGCATACGGGGTCGACTTACGCGAGCCGCGGAAGCCCATCTCGCCGGCAGATGCCCAAGACAGAGCGTTGCCATTGAGGTCGGTGATGGTGACGATAGTATTGTTGAAAGAGGAGCGGATATGTGCCGCGCCCTTTTCGATATTCTTGCGCTCACGACGCTTGGTGCGAGTCTGAGCGCCCTTCTTCTGAACCTTAGCCATTTATGCTCCCCTCCTTACTTCTTCTTGTTCGCAATGGTCTTCTTCGGGCCCTTGCGGGTACGCGCATTGGTCTTGGTGCGCTGGCCGCGAACGGGCAGGCCCCGGCGATGACGCAGGCCGCGGTAGCAGCCGATCTCAACCAGGCGCTTGATGTTCAGGCCGATCTCACGGCGCAGGTCACCCTCTACGGTGTAGCCGTGCTCGATGCACTCACGCAGCTTGGCTGCTTCTTCCTCGGTCAGGTCCTTGACGCGGGTGTCCGGATTGATACCGGTCTTGGACAGGATTTCGTTGGACAGCTTCCGTCCGATGCCGTAGATGTAGGTCAGGCCGATCTCTACGCGCTTCTCACGCGGAAGGTCAACACCGGCAATACGTGCCATTTACAATTTACCTCCAAAAGTATGCTGGGACGTGTGTGCGCAAGCCAGTCTAAGGGCCGTCCCCGCCCTTGTAGCGCCGCGCGGAACGCCGCGCGTGCTTGTTGGCTCCGTCGTCAGTCTATTAGGAAACGCCGCCTGGCGTCTCCCTCACAAAGAAGCGCCGGAGACAGACTTTGTCTCCGTGTGGGATACAGCCGCACGTTC
>DWWZ01000046.1 GCA_019119435.1 Candidatus Butyricicoccus avicola | reverse complement strand
AACTGTCGGATAAACAGTCGGAAATCCTGCAAATGAATAAAAAATCTGCGCTGTACAGCTGCTACAATCAAACCCTGACCCGCCTGCTGGACAGTTTGGTGCAGTGCGCGCTGTACATATACGGCGGTTTTTTGTTCATGCAAGGCGAGCTTTCGCTGGGCGGTGTCATGGCGTTTATCTCGTATTCCGGCTACGTGCTGGGCCCGATCACGGCAATCATGTCGATCCGATACATGTTTTCCAGCATCCGCCCCTCGCTCAAGCGGCTGAACGCTTTTTTCGGCCTGGCGGAAGACGTGCGTCCCAAGCTGGCCCCGCCGGAGCCAAAAGGCTGCGCGGTGTCCTCGTTTGCCTTGCGGGGCGTGCAATTTTCACACACGCAGGACGCGCTGCTGGAGAATATCAATTTCACCGCGTCGCCGGGCGAAAAGATCGCCATAATTGGGCCGAACGGAAGCGGGAAATCCACGCTGATCGACCTGATCCTGCGCTTTGCAAGGCCGCAGCGCGGGGAGATCCTGGTGAATGGCCGGGACGCCGCGGCGCTCTCGGATGAACAGTATTGGAGCCTATTTGCGGTTGTGGATCAAGAGCCGTATTTCTTCCAGGACACGATCCGGCACAATCTGGACCCGGCAGGACGGCATACCGATACACAGATTGTCCAGGCGCTTACGCGGTGCGGCGCCGCAGATTTTTTCCAGGAGCGCTTTCACGGCGACTTAAACCATGTCATCCAGTTTGACGCCGGCGACTTGTCCGGCGGTGAGCGGAAAAAGCTGGCGATCGCCCGCGCGATCCTGAAAGATGCCCCGATTGTCATTTTGGACGAGGCGGCCGCAGACTATGACTTTCAGGCTGAACTGCATCTGAGCCGCATGGTGTCCACCGGGTTCCCCGATCAGATATTAATTTATATCACGCACAACTATGCTTACCTGGATATCTTTGACCGGGTCTATCAGCTGACCCAGGGGAGGCTGCGGGAGCTGACCCAGCCGGAAATTTTGGACTTCAAGACAAAAGCATTCTATGCGCATGCGGCCACAGGGGCATAATGCTGCGCGCGTGGCCTGCCGCCGGGCCAAAACCGGAAAGACCCTGTATCACACGATACGGGGTCTATTTTTGAAGGTGCGCCGTTCACCGGGCGGGCCGGCCTCTTGACCATTTTCCTGTTTCCAGGTACAATTTTGGACAGAGAAGCGGCGTCCTGCGCCCGGCTGGGCGGCTGGCCGCAACCGAAAGAGAGGACTTCTTTATGACAAAAGAGACCAAGGGGGCGCGTACCCGGCGCTACCTGTATGACTGTGCCATCCAGCTCTTCCGTGCGCGCGGCTACGACCAGGTATCGGTCGACGAGATCGTCCGCAAGGCCGGCATGGCCAAGGGGACGTTCTATATATATTTCCGCGCCAAATCGGACATCATCCTGGAAATGCTCCGGCAGTATGATGACTATTATGACCAGGTCATGGCCGGCCTGCCGGATAGCCTGCCGGTGGACCGTCGCTTGGAGGAGATCGTCTGTGCCGCCTGCCGCTTTACCGAGCAGGTCATCGGCCTGGACCTCATCCGTGTGCTCTACTCCAAGCAGCTCACCGCCGGCGCGCGCAACCCGGGCCTGCTCAACGAGGACCGCGCGCTGTTCCGTATCCTGTCCGGCCTCATCGCCGAGGGCCAGCGCGCAGGGGTCTACCGGGCGGACCAGGACGTCTCTGCGGTCGCGCTGCTCTTGCTGCACGGCATCCGTGCCGCCTTCTTCGAGTGGTGCTGCGGCAGCAGCCGGGACCTGACCGGCGAGTGCCTGCGCTTTTTGACCCTGGTCCGGCAGGGCATTTACCAGGACAAAAACTGAACGAAAGTCCAGACTGGATTTCATATAAGATCCGGTCTGGCTTATTTTTTTTGCCCGTATAATCGGCTTACACGGCGAAAACTGTGCAAATTTGGAAGAAAAAAGCGGGGATAGCGGTAAAAATTTCTTGACGCAGGGATATGGACGCGGTATAGTATAAGAAAGAGAAAATATGACTGCGGTCATATTTTTGGGGTATCAAAAAAAGAAAGGATTGGAAAACGTATGGCAAAAGAACGTAAGACGGGTGGTGTCCTGGGCACCATTGAGCGGGTCGGCAACATGCTGCCGCACCCGTTCATCCTGTTTCTGTACATCACCGGCGGCCTGGCCATCCTGTCGGCGGTCCTGGCGCTTGCGGGCGTGTCCGCCGTCAACCCGACGACCGGCGAGACCGTCGCCGTGCAGAGCATCATCAGCCGCGACGGCCTGGTCTGGATTGTGGAGAACATGCTGCTCAACTTCTCGAACTTCGCACCGCTCGGCCTGGTGCTGGCCATGCAGATGGCCATTGGCCTTGCGGAGGGTACCGGACTTTTGGACACCTTCATGCGCCGCGCCATTCTGGGCGTGCCGCTGTGGGCGCTGAGCGCGACCGTGCTCTTCCTGGGCATCAACGGCAGCATCGCCTCGGAGGCGTCGATCATCGTCATCCCGGCCCTGGCTGCGACTGCATTCCAGGCCATGGGCAAGCACCCGATCGCCGGCCTCATCGCGGGCTATGCCGCGACCAACGCAGGCTTTACGGCCAACGTGCTCATCACCGCGACCGACGCCCTGCTCTATGGCGTCACCGAGGACGCGGCCCAGATGATCGACCCGTCGGTCACCCTGACACCGGCCATCAACTGGTACTTTATGATCGCCTCGACCTTCCTGCTGACCGCCGTTGGCGTCTTTGTCAACGACCGCATCATCACGCCGCGCCTGGGCGTCTATCGCGGCGCGCAGAAGGCGGACGAGCGCACGGCGACCGACCTCGAGCGCAAGGGCCTGCGCAACGCCGGTATCTTCACGCTCGTTTACATCGCGCTCCTGCTCGTGTGCCTCGTGCCCAAGAACGGCCTGCTGCGCGGCGAGAACGGCAGCATCCTGGAGTCCCCGTTCATCAACGGCCTGGTCCCCATCCTGATCGTCTACTTCATCCTGGTGGGCGTGGTCTATGGCAAGACCGTGGGCACGATCAAGTCGAGCGGCGATGTGCCGCGCCTGATGGCCGACTCGCTGCAGTCGCTGACCGGCTACGTCGTCCTGGTCTTTGTCATCGCACAGTTTATCAACCTGTTCAGCTACACAAACCTTGGCACGGTCATCGCGGTCAATGCCTCGGAGGCCCTGCAGGCGGTCGGCTTTACCGGCATTCCGCTCGTTATCGGTGTCATCTTGCTGACCATCCTGGTCAACTTCTTCATGACGAGCGGTACGGCCAAGTGGTACATCTTTGCACCGATCTTTGTCCCCATGTTCATGCTCCTGGGCTATTCGCCGGAGTTTGCCCAGGTGGTCTACCGCATTGGCGACTCGATCGCAAACCCCTTGACGCCGATCTATCCCTATCTGCCCATCGTCATCGGCATGGCGCAGAAATACGAAAAGAATACCGGCATCGGCACGATCATTTCCATGACCCTGCCGTACTCCATCGCCTTCCTGCTCGTGTGGATCGTGCAGGCCGTCGCCTGGATGGTATTTGACCTGCCGCTTGGACCGGACGCCACGGTCTTCCTGGCGGGCTGACGCATCACCCAAAAAAGGGCCGCGGCATACCGCGGCCCTTGGCTTATCTGAGAGAAAAGACCCAACTAGGAGGGGATTTGCATGAGTTTTACCAAACTGGTCTGCGGCAGGCTGTATGACGGCGTGCACGACGAGATCCAGGCCGGGCGCGAGATCCTCATCGAGGATGCGCGCATCGCAGAGGTCGGGGCGCACACGGCGACGCCCGCGGGCTGCCGCATCGTGGACCTGTCGGCTCTGACGGTCACGCCGGGCATGATCGACGCCCACGTCCACGCGTCCTTCTTTGACTGGCGCGAGATCGCCAAGGACCCGATCTACTACTCGGACGGCATGCGCGCGCTGGCCGCGTCCGAATGCGCGCGCCGCGCGCTCTCGGGCGGCTTCACCACCATCCGCCACGTCGGCTGGTTCCGTGAGGACTACGTGCTCGATGTGCGCCGCGCTATCGACGCGGGCTTCCTCACGGGCGCGCGCATGGTCGCGGCGCCGCACTTCCTGTGCGCGCCGGGCAGCCACGGCGACTCCACCCAGTCGCTTGCGACCAACCCGGCCCTGTCCCGCTTCCTCGAGACCCAGTATCCGACCATGGGGTCGGGTCCGGACTTTTTCCGGGACGCTGTGCGCCATGAGGTCAAGATCGGCGCGGATTTCATCAAGATCATGGCCACCGGTGGCTTCTTCACGCCCAATGACTCGCCCGAGGACCGGCAGCTGGCCGATGACGAGCTGCGTGCCATCATCGACACGGCCCACGCCCTCAACAGGACGGTCACGGCCCACGCCTACACCGCAGAGCTCATCACGACGCTCGCCGAGATGGGCATTGACGGCATCGAGCACGCCTCGCTGGCCGACCGCGCCGCCATCCGCCTGCTCGAGGAAAAGGATATCTACGTCGTGCCCACCTTCTGCCCGTACGATGAGATCGTCCTGCTCGACGAGGACAAGCTCGCGCAGAAGCCGCCTGCATTCCAGCGCAAGCTGCGCCGCTACCGCGACCGCTTGGTCGAGTCGCGCCGCGCCATCCTGGACAGCAACCTGCGCCTGGGTTACGGCACCGACCTTGTCACCGGCTATCAGAACTACGAGTGCGGCCGGGAGTATTCAGCCTTGCTGCGCAACGGCATGGACCCCTACCGCGCGCTGCGCGCGGCGACGGCCGAGAATGCGCGCATCGTGGGCCGCGCGGACGATATCGGCACCATTGAGCCGGGCAAGCTCGCCGACATCGCGGCCTGGCCGCGCGACCTTCTGACCGACGACAAGGCGCTGCTCGACTGCGCGTTTGTCATGAAGGAAGGCCGGGAATATCCCACCCAGTGTATGCTGGAGACCCGATAAGACAAGGAGGACCCCACTATGCAGTATCGTGAATGCCTGGACATTGTGCGGGAGCTCGGCCTGCGCTTCCGCTACTATAAGAGCATCGAATCGCTCTTTGAGCTCGACCAGTGGTCGGCCCTGCCCGCCGAGGGCGCGGCCTACCGTCAGCAGACCGCCGCATTCATTGGCGAACAGAAAAATGCGCTCTACCAGGGCGACGACGCGCGGCGCGCGGCAGACTTCCTCGCGGGCGTCGCGCTCAGCGACATAGAGGACGACATTGCGCGCGGCCTTGTGCGCACCTTCCTGTTCCGCTACCGGAATGCTGTGCGCACGCCGCAGGACACCCTGCGGCAATACAACCTCATGCGCGCCGACTGCATGCGGGCGTGGAATGAGGCGCGTGCGGCCCAGGACTACCGCATCTTCATGCCGTGGCTCGACCGGGCCTTCGCCCTCAAGGCCGAGATCGCCCGCGCCATCGACCCGGACGCCCCGGTCTTTGACACCCTGGTCGGCATGACCGACGAAGGGCTGTCGGTCGCCGAGGTCTCGGCCCAGTTCGACAAGCTCAAGGCCGGTATCGGCACGCTGCTCGCCAAGCTCAGCAAGGCGCGCGCGCCCGAGGCCGCGCCCATCCCGGACAGCGACCCCGACCAGATGGCGGCCTTCGCCCAGCGCCTGGCGCGCGAGCTGGGCTACCGGCCCGAGCGGGGCGGCTTTAACGACCGCGTCGTACACGGCTTCACCTCGTTTATGGGCCCGCGCGACGCGCGCGTGTCCACCTACCGCAGCGGCAGCTATAACCTCATCTTCACCTGCCTGCACGAGGCCGGCCACGCCATGTACTCGAGCAGCAGCAGCCAGCCCGTCATCGACGCCGGCCTGTGGGGTGGTATCGAGGGCGGATTCCACGAGGCGAGCGCCCGCTTCTTTGAGAACATGATCGGCCACAGCCTCGCCTACTGGCAGTTCTACTATCCGCAGCTGCAACAGGAGATTGCCCTGTTCCGCGACATCCCGCTTGCCCAGTTCTATGCCCTGACCCATCGCGTGCAGCCCACCCTGCGGCGCATCTCGTCCGATGAGGTCACTTACAGCCTGCACGCCATCCTGCGCTTTGAGCTCGAGCGGGACTACTTCGCCGGCCTGCTCACGGCCGGGGACATGGCCGAAGCCTGGAACGACAAGTACGAATCCTACCTTGGCATCCGCCCGCAGAACGACACCGAGGGCGTGCTGCAGGACATGCACTGGGCGGGCGACTACATCGGCTATTTCCAGAGCTATGCGCTGGGCAACATCTACGACGGACAGATCCTTGCGGCCATGCAGCGCGACCTGCCCGACCTGCCCGCACGCCTTGCGCAGGGCGATGTCGGCTGCATCGCGGCCTGGATGGACGAGCACATCTGGCAGTACGGCTGCTGTTACACGGCGGGCGAGATGGTACGCCGCCTGACCGGGGGCGGCCTGGACGCGCAGCCCTTCTTAGACTATCTGGATCAGACCTACTCGGCCGTATACGGCCTGACCTGACCGGCGCTGCCGGTCGGGCGATCGGCAAAAGCCGGGCAGATTGCCCGGCTTTTTGTCTGCGCCCGTGCGGGCACAGGAATGGTTTTACACGGTACGCCCTTCGTGATACAATAGGGATGCATCAAACCGCAAAGGAGTTTTGGATTCCCATGATACAATCCCACGGCGCCGCCTATCGCCGGGGCCTGCATGACGGCATCCCGATCGCCCTCGGGTATCTCGCCGTCTCGTTTACCCTGGGCATCGCGGCCAAGGTCAGCGGCATGACCGCGCCGGACGCGACCCTCATGAGCCTGCTCAACAACACCTCGGCCGGCGAGTTTGCCGCCCTCGGCCTGATCGCCGCGGGCGCGCCCTACGCCGAGATGGCCGTGACCCAGCTCATCATCAACCTGCGCTATTTGCTCATGTCCTGCGCCCTGAGCCAGAAGATCGCGCCCGACACCCCCTTGTGGCAGCGCCTGGCGATGGGCTACACGGTCACCGACGAGATTTTTGCCATCTCCTCGGCCGTGCCCGGCCGCCTGGACCCATTTTACTGCCTGGGCGCCATCTCGGCCGCCGCGCCCGGCTGGGCGCTCGGCACCTGCCTGGGCGTCGTCCTGGGCAACGCCCTGCCCGGGCGCATCGTGTCCGCGCTGTCGGTCGCGCTCTACGGCATGTT
>DWWZ01000045.1 GCA_019119435.1 Candidatus Butyricicoccus avicola | reverse complement strand
TACGAGGCCGAGGACAAGACGCCCGACCTATATGCCCCGCGCATCTATGGGCTCAATCTGCAGCACAAGCACCTGCCCGAAATGCAGAAGGTGTGCGGCCTTTCTGTCCCCCCTGTCTTTTGCCCGGTCGTTGACGACTACTACAAGGGCATGGCGACCACGGTCATGCTGCCCGGGCAGAACGAACACATCGTATGGCAGGCGCTCAGCGCGCACTATGCCGGCCAGAAGCTGGTCAAGGTGGCCCCGCTCGGCGAGGGCACGCCCATGCTCTCGGCCAACACCTTCTCAGGCCGCGACAGCCTGACCCTGTACGTGCACGGTCACCGCTCGCAGACCATCGTCACCGCACTGTTCGACAACCTCGGCAAGGGTGCGTCGGGTGCGGCCGTTCAAAATATGAATCTCATGCTCGGTCTGGACGAGACCACCGGGCTTACCCTGTAAAGGAGGTCCCCTCTATGTATGAAATCATCTCGGGCGGCGTGACGGCCGCGCAGGGCTTTTCCGCCGGCGCAACCCGTTGCGGCATCAAGGCTTCGTCCCAGAAGGACGACACTGCGGTCATCTTCTCCGAAGTCCCCTGCACCGCCGCCGCTGTCTATACCAAAAACCGCGTCAAAGCTTCGCCCATTCAGGTGACCCGCGACCATCTGGCAAACCGAACCGCACAGGCGGTCATCGTCAACTCGGGCAACGCCAATGCCTGCGCGCCCGACGGCATGGAGAATGCCCAGCGCGAGGCAGCGGCCTGTGCCAAGCTGCTGGATATCCCGGTTGATGACGTCATTGTCTGCTCGACCGGTGTCATCGGCCAGCGTATCAATATCGAGTGCATCGAGGAAAACCTGCACACCATCACGCTGACCCCGGACGGCTCGGACGCGGCGGCAAACGCCATCATGACCACCGACACCTGCCCCAAAACCATCGCGGTATCGTTCACCGCCGGCGGCAAGACCTGCCATCTGGGCGGTATCTGCAAGGGCTCGGGTATGATCCACCCCAACATGGGCACCATGCTGTGCTTTTTGACCACCGACTGCGCGGTGGACGGCGATCTGCTGCAAGAGCTGCTGCTCCGCGCCGTGCAGAAGTCCTTTAACCGCGTCTCGGTTGACGGTGATACCTCGACCAACGACACCTGCTGCATCCTGGCCAATGGCATGGCTGGCAACGGCAAGATCGCAGACGTTGACAGTGCAGACGGTCAGGCATTCTATGAAGCCCTCGAGGCGGTCTGCATCGCGCTGGCACGCAAGATCGCGGCCGACGGCGAGGGCGCATCCCGCCTCATCACCTGCACGGTCTCAGGCGCGCCCGACGAAGCCACGGCCGAGGGCCTGGCCAAGGCCGTCTGTAAGTCCTCGCTCGTCAAGGCGGCCATGTTCGGCGCAGACGCCAACTGGGGGCGTATCCTGTGCGCGATGGGCTATTCGGGTGAATCGTTCGACCCGGAAACGGTCGATGTCTCCTTCGTCTCCAAGGCGGGATCGGTCGCCGTGTGCCAGGCTGGGCGCGCGCTGGACTTCGACGAGGAGCTCGCCAAAAAGGTCCTGCTCGAGGACGAGGTCACGATCGACGTGACCCTGCACGCAGGCGACGCACAGGTCACGGCCTGGGGCTGCGACCTGACCTACGATTATGTCAAAATTAACGGCGATTACCGCACCTAAGGAGAATCTAAGACCCATGAATCAACTCGATCCGACGACCAGCGCCAGCGTGCTGGTCGAGGCTCTGCCCTATATCCAGGAATATTATGGCCAGACCGTTGTCATCAAGTACGGCGGCAACGCCATGATCAACGAAGAACTCAAAGATGCTGTCATCCATGACATCGTGCTGCTCTCCCTTGTCGGCGTGCGCGTGGTCGTCGTGCACGGCGGCGGCCCCGAGATCTCGGAAATGCTCAAAAAGATCGGCAAGGAGTCCCGCTTTGTCAACGGCCTGCGCTATACCGACCGCGAAACCATGGACATCGTACAGATGATCCTGTGCGGCAAGGTCAATAAGGACCTTGTCACCCTGCTCGAGCACGCAGGCGGCCAGGGCATCGGTCTTGGCGGCATGGACGGCGGACTGTTCCGCGCCAAGCGCCTGACCGATGTGGAGGGCACCGACTACGGCTATGTCGGCGACATCGTCGAGGTCAACCCCCAGCCGGTCATCGACGTGCTCGCCAAGGGCTATATTCCGGTCGTCTCGACCGTCGCCCAGGGCATTGATGACGACACCAACTACAATATCAATGCCGATACCGCGGCGGCAAAGCTGGCCATCGCGCTGGGCGCCAAGAAGCTTATCCTGCTGACCGATGTGCGCGGCCTGCTGCGTGACCCCAAAGACGAAAGCACCCTGCTGACCCGCCTGAAGGTCTCCGAAGTCCCGGCTCTCATCCGCGACGGCGTCATCTCGGGCGGCATGATTCCCAAGGTCGATTGCTGCGTCGAGGCCATCCGTAAGGGCGTCGAACGTGCCAACATTCAGGACGGCCGTGTCAAGCACTCCATCTTGATCGAATTGCTCAGCGACGACGGCGTCGGCACCATGTTTATCTAAACGGAATCCCGCCCAAAGCCCGTAGGTCACTATCCTTGTTCTCGCGCCGAGCGCGAATAAAACGAGTGGGCGACAAGCGGGTCCGGGTCTGCGACCCGGCGCAGTCCAGGCGCGCAGCCTGGTCGCCGTCCGCAGACGGCGAAACTCCTTCTTGATTTTTTCGATCTTTCACGAGAAAAAATCAACTAAATTGTCGTTCTCTTTCCAATCATCCCCAGAACGACCTCACCCATCTCTCATGATAGAAGGGATCATCTATGACTTATCAGGAACTCAAATCACAAGAACAGCAGTATGTCATGCCCACCTACGGCCGCTTTCCCATCGCGCTCGATCACGGCCAGGGCGCACAGCTCTGGGACGTCGAGGGCAAGCGCTATATCGACCTGGCCTCGGGCATCGGCGTCAACTGCTTAGGCTACAATCACCCGGTTTTGACCCACGCCATCGAGGAGCAGATCCACAAGCTCATGCACGTGTCCAACCTGTTCACGACCGCGCCCATGGTGCAGACCGCAAAGACGCTGGTCACCGCCA
>DWWZ01000044.1 GCA_019119435.1 Candidatus Butyricicoccus avicola | reverse complement strand
ACGCATGTGGATCTGTTTGAAAACGGCGTCAAGGTCTATGTCGTGCCGCGCACGTTGGATAAGGGCAGCGGGGTGCGCCGCCTGCGGCGGCGCTTCCCGGGGGCGCAGATCTTTGCCGCAGGGGACAGCTTGTTTGACCTGCCGCTGCTGGAAGCGGCGGACACGGCCTTCTATCCGGCCGGGCTGCCCTATCTTGGACGCGCGGGACAGCGAGCGGTCGCAGTTCCGGAGCAGGCCGGGATCTTTTCGGATGTTGTGCTGGAAAACCTGCTGCACCGTGTGAGAGGAGCGTGAGGACATGGCAGAGATATTGCTGGTGGAGGACGATGGCGATATCGCGTTCGCCGTGACTGCCGGGCTGGCCCGGGCGGGCTATACGGCGCACAGCGCGCGCACGCTGGCCCAGGCCAAGGCAGCGTTCGATGCGCCCCGGCCGGACCTCATCCTGCTGGACTATAATTTGCCCGATGGGCCGGGCGATGATTTCTGCCGCTGGGTCAAGGCGCGTGCGGACACGCCGGTCATTTTTTTGACCGTGCGGGACGAGGAGGCCGACATTGTGCGCGGGCTGGACCTGGGCGCGGACGACTACATTGTCAAGCCCTTTTCGCTGGCCGTCCTGCTCTCGCGGGTGGCGGCGGTGCTGCGCCGCGCCGTACCAGGGCACACGGCCGATGGCTGGCTGCACTGCGGCGCGCTAGCCCTGGACCCCGCCGCGACCAAGGCCTACCGGGAGGGCCGGGAGATTGCGCTGACAGCGCAGGAATACCGCCTGTTCGCCGTGCTCATGGAGAACAAGAACCAGACCCTGACCCGGGCGCGGCTGTTGGAAAAGCTGTGGGATGCAGATGGCAACTTTGTGTCGGACAATACCCTGACGGTCACCATGAAGCGTCTGCGGGAAAAGCTAGGCCGCCCGTCCTATATCCAGACGCTGCGCGGCATTGGCTACCGCTTGGAGGAACCGGTATGAGGCGGCGGACAGTATGCGGTGTGCTCGCCCTCGCAGCTGCATGCGGCGTAGGGCTGGGGGCGGCCTGTGCGGTCCTGGCCGGGCGGCAGATTTTTGTGAGCGAAGCGCGGCTGATCTCGGCGCTCGGCCGGGCGCCTTCGGTCCCGGCGGCGCTGTCCGCGGCGGCGTCCGCCGACCCGGAAGCGGGCCGGGAGATTTTGGAGCGGACCGGATACACGGCCGCCTGGTATATCTCGCAGAATGCGGGCTGGCTGACGGCGCTGTGCTGTGCGCTGTGCCTTGTGATCGCCTGCAGTGCACTGCTGTGCATCCGCTGGGCGCGCAGGCGGCAGCAGGCGCGGATTGACGGGCTGCGCGCCTATCTCGTGGCGGCCGGTAAGGGCGAGGAGAGCGTCCTGCCGCATGCCGAGGATAGCTTTTCCCAGCTGGAGGACGAGATCTACAAGACGGTGTCCGAACTGCGGCTGACCCGGGAGCAGGCCGTACACGAAAAACAGACGCTGGCGGACAACCTGGCCGATATCGCCCACCAGATCAAGACGCCCTTGACGTCCATGCGGCTGCTGACCGATTTGCTGCCGCGCGGCAATCCGGCGGACGCGGACTGCCTGCGCCGCCTGGATGCGCAGACCGACCGGCTGGAGGCCTTGGTCGGCGCGCTGCTGACCCTGTCCCGCCTGGACGCCGGTGCACTTCGCCTAGAGCGGCGGCCGCAGGCATTGGCCGATCTGGTGCTGCGCGCTGCCGAGCCTATCGAGGCGCAGATGCAGGAGAGGGGGATCGCGCTGCAATGCCAGGTACCGGAGAAAATATGCCTGCCGCTGGATGCCATGTGGACGGCCGAAGCCCTGCTCAATCTGCTCAAAAACTGCGCGGAACACACGCCGTCCGGCGGATGCATTACGGTCACGGCGCGGGATACCCCGATCTTTACCGTGCTGACCGTGACCGACACCGGTCCGGGCTTTGCGCCTGCCGACCTGCCACATCTGTTCGAGCGTTTTTACCGCGGGGAACGGGCAAGAGAAGGCGGGTTGGGCATCGGCTTGGCGTTGGCCCAATCGATCTTGCGGGCACAAGACGCCGAGATCCGTGCAGGCAATGCCCCTGCGGGCGGCGCGCAGTTTACGGTCAAGTTTTATAAGACGCCGCCTGCGCCGCAGGCGGCTGCCCATGCAGGACATGTGGAAAAAAGATGACGTCAAAAGCGGGCCGATCCCTGTAGGGGAGCGGCCCGCTTTGTCTTTGACCTGGCTGTAAGGAGAGAAAATTGGGTACGGAAAGTTTTCACAGACAAAAGATTACAAAAAAGAGGAGATTTTTGCAATTCGCTATGAGCGTCGGGCGGCATTGTGCCGAAACAGCAAAAAAAGTTCGCCGGGGCTTACGGAAATGTTTTCGGAAACATTTACAGAGTATGCACAAAATAGTTGGGGAAGATGCACATTGATTTTCGCATATTGCATAATTATAATATAAATATCAGGTCGCAAACGTTTACGATACGAGAAAGCAGGATAAAAGCCAGCTGGGCCTGTCAGACGGTGAAGTGCCGCACATGGGGCTGCGGCTGGGATGGGATCGGGGGATTGGCCGCGCCGCGCATCAGAGAAGACAGCAGGAGCGGCCCTTGGCGGTGATCCGCCGATCAGGATTTACAAGGAAGGAGAGTCGTCAAATGAAACGTTTGCTCAGTACGGTGCTCAGTATGGCGCTGGTTTTCTCGGCTATGGCAGTTTCCCCCGCCGCGGCAGCCGAAGAGACGGCTGAGGTCAGAGGCACGCCGCCGACATACAATGCGGAGACCGGCGAATACGAAATCGCTACAGCCGATCAATTGCTCTATCTCTCCGGCACCTGGAAGGACCCAGCCTACCGCACGGCCGATTTTGTGCTCACGGCTGATATCGATATGGCAGGGGTGGAGGGATTCTTGCCGATTGCTTCCGAGAAGGAAGAGGGATATCTTGGCACGTTTGATGGGCAGTATCATGCTATCAAGAACCTGAAGATCGATTATCCGAAAAAATACGTCGGCCTGTTTGGCTATGTAGGAAACGAGAACGACCAGGCCTATATCAAGAACCTGGCCCTGCTTAACTGTGATATCAGCGGCCAGCAGAATGTCGGTGGTATCTCCGGCGTGGCGTACGGCACGATCACAAACTGCCTGGTGACCGGGCATATCCGTGTGGAGGATCTGTCGAACTCACATACCGGCGGCGGCATTTCCGGTAAGGTCAAGGAGGGCGAAGGACCGATTGTCGGCAAGGTGGACAACTGCTATGTCAATGCAGTGCTGGAAGCACCGTATGACGTGGGCGGCATCGCCGGCATCCAGGATGGCGGCGGCTACGTTGGGCACAGCTTTGCGGC
>DWWZ01000043.1 GCA_019119435.1 Candidatus Butyricicoccus avicola | reverse complement strand
CGAGCCGTGCACGGTGCCGGCAGCGCCTGCCTCGGACTGCATCTCGATGACCTTGACCGTCGTGCCGAAGATGTTCTTCTGGCCGGCTGCCGCCCACTGGTCTACATTGTCCGCCATGGGGCTCGATGGGGTGATCGGATAGATGCCCGCCACTTCGGTAAACGCATACGACACGTGCGCCGCAGCGGTGTTACCGTCCATGGACTTCATTTTTCTTGCCATGTTGTGAAATCCTCCTTGATGAAAATTACGGATTGACGAAAAAAGCAGAACGGCGCAGGATGGACTGCGTGCATTCCAAAGGCAATAATATGTTACCGTGTGTATTCTATCACAATTGGCATGCCAATGTAAACCATCCATTGTGAGTTTTTTGCAATTTTTCCGGATAATCTGGAAAAAGATTGGCAAGGAAGGCAAAAGTGTATTATATTAGTAGTATATAGACGGCGCCGCTTCAGAGGAGGTTTTCCTATGGTTTCCCTGGTCCATTCGGCCGGCCTGACCGGCATTGAAGGATATATTGTGACGGTTGAGTGCTTTTTTTCCGGCGGCCTGCCGCGGCTGGACATCGTCGGGCTGCCGGGCAAGGCGGTTTCCGAGGCGGGTGAGCGCGTGCGCGCGGCCATCAAGTGTGCGGGCTTTGACTGGCCGGTGTCGCGCGTGACGGTCAACCTGGCGCCGGCCGATGTGCGCAAGGAAGGGCCGGTGTATGACCTGCCCATCCTGCTGTCCATCCTGGCGGCCGCCGGGCAGATCGAGCCGCTGCCAGAGGACGCGCTGTTTTTGGGGGAGGTCTCGCTGACGGGCGCGCTGCGGCCGGTGGCCGGGGCGCTGTCCATGGCGCTGGCCGCGCGGGACGCGGGCTTCCGCCGGGTCTATCTGCCGGCCGGCAACGCCGACGAGGCCGCTTATGCTGACGGGATCACGGTCTATCCGGTGCCCGCGCTCGGGCCGCTTTTGGCGCACCTGACCCACGGGCAGCCGCTCACACCCTGCCCGCCGCCCGCCCCGCCAGCCCCGGCCGACGCGGCGCTGGATTTCTGCCACGTGCTGGGCCAGCAGGCGGTCAAGCGCGCGCTGGAGATCGCGGCGGCGGGCGGGCACAACGTGCTGCTGTCCGGTCCGCCCGGCTCGGGCAAGAGCATGATGGCCGGGCGCTTTGCCGGCATCCTGCCGCCGCTGTCCGCGGAGGAACGGCTGGAGGTCGTGCGCGTGTGGTCGGCGGTGGGCCGTGGGGCCGAGGCTGCCCGCATGCCGGGCAGGCCGGTGCGCGCGCCCCATCACACCACCTCGGCCCAGGCCATGGCCGGCGGCGCGGCCCGCGCCGGGCGGCCGCCCCTGCCGGGCGAGATCTCGCTCGCGCACAATGGCGTGCTGTTTTTGGACGAGTTCCCCGAGTTCCACAAGGATGTGCTCGAGGTGCTGCGCCAGCCGCTTGAGGACGGTGTCGTCACGATCTCGCGCGCGGCCGGCCGGGTGACCTATCCGGCCAGGTTCCAGCTCATTGCGGCAATGAACCCGTGCAAGTGCGGCTGGTATGGCACGCCGCGCTGCACCTGCTCGCCGCGCGAGGTGCGGCAATACCTGCACCGCTTGTCCGGCCCGCTTTTGGACCGCATCGACTTGCAGGTCGCCGTGCAGCCGGTCTCCTATGCCGCGCTCGCCGCGCGCGGCGAACGGTCCGAGGAATCCTCGGCTGACATCCGCAGGCGTGTGCTGGACGCCCGGGCGCGCCAGGCCGCGCGCTTTGCGGGCCTGGGCCTGCGTGTCAACGCGGACATCCCACCGGCCTATATGGCCGAATTCTGCCCGGTGGACACGGCCGGGCAGGCCATGCTTCAGGCGGCGTTTGACCGCCTGGGCCTGACCGCGCGGGCCTATGACCGGCTGCTGCGCGTGGCGCGCACGGCCGCCGACCTGGCCGGGCAGGAGGTCATCGGCGCGGCGCAGATCGCCGAGGCCCTGAGCTATCGGACGCTCGACCGCATGGGCTGAGCTGATTACACCGCGTTATCCCCAAGTTATCCCAAGGCGCTGTGGATAATCTTGTGGATGGTGTGCATAACTTCCCCGGGCGCGCGTTTCGACAGTCCTTTCCACAAAAAAGTTTTGCTTTTTGACCAAATCCTCCCGCTTTCGCCCGGCGGCCCTGTAATCACAATCCACCGCGCGCACAGACTTATCCACAAGGCGCGCAGATCCCGCCGCCGGCGGCGACCGACAGTTGGAAAACCGGCTGATTCATGCGAAAGAGATTGACATATCTGGCAAAATGTGGTCTAATGGCTTTGTAACCATATTGTAATTTTACGGTTTCAGCCAGTTCCCGGAAAGGAGTCTTTTGTGTCATGAAGCATTTCCGCGCGCTCTGCGCGCTTTTGACGGCGGCGATGGCCGCCTCCTTTGCCGGTCCGGCCGGCGCTTTGACCGGCGTCTCCTCCTGGGCGGAGCCAGACGTTGTGGCGGCCACGTCGGCCGGCCTGACGCCGGACACGTTTGCCGCGCTCTCGGCCAAGTCCTCGGTTTCCCGCGCCGAGTTCTGCGCGGTCGCGCTCAAGCTATATGAGGCCGAGCGCGAGACCCAGGTGCCCCGCACGGATCAAGTCTATTTTGACGACTGCGACGATCCGGATGTCAACACGGCCTACGAGATGGACCTGATCTCGGGCCGGGGCAGCGGCGTGTTTGCCCCGGAGGAGTCGGTCAGCCGGCAGGACCTGTGCGTCATCCTGGACAGCGTGCGCGAAAAATGTGAGGTGGAAAAGCCCGAGACCACGGTGTCGGCCGATTCCTTCCCGGACGGCGGCGAGCTGCGCGACTATGCGGTGGACGCGACCGAGACCATGCTCTCGACCGGCATCATCAAGGGCGTGGAGACCTCGCTCTCCAACGACCCCGAGCAGGCCGGCGAGACCGTCACCCTGCTGGAGCCGCAGGGCACCGCGACACGCGAGCAGGCCCTGATTATGGCGAGCCGCTTTTTGGATACCTTTGATGCCGAGCCGCTGACGCCCTCCGACCTGATGGAGGACGGCGCGCTGCTGGCCGGGGCGGACGACCCGGAGACCGAGCAGCCCGCGGACGAGCCGGACGCGGACGAGGCAACCGACCGCGCCGAGGAAGCCGAGGCGGAAGAACCCGAGGAGCCGGAAGAGGCCGAAGAGCCCGAGCCGGACGATGACGAGACGCTCAACCTGACCATGGGCGAGCCGGTCCCGGTTGCGGGCACGGTGGAAGAAAAGATGGAGGAAGTCTTTGGCGCGGGCGGCGGATACTATACCGACCAGGCCGATGCCGAGTCACACATGGTGGACGTCACGGTCCAGGTGTGGTCGCTGCTGTCCAGCGGGCAGAAGACCCCGGCCTTTAAGACCATCACGGTCAATGAGGCCATCGCGGACGAGGTCCAGGCGGTGTTCCAGGAGATCTTTGAGGGCGACGAGAAGTTCCCGATCAAGGATGTGGGCGGCTATGCCTGGCGTTCCAGCGAGAAGTCCGAGCACCGGCAGGGCACGGCCATCGACATCAACTATATGGAGAACATGGAGTGCACGATCGACGCGGACGGCAACGTGGTCCGTATCACGACCGGCACGCACTGGACCCCGGAGACCGACCCCTATTCCATCCCGGCGGGCGGCGACGTGGTGCGTGCGTTCGCCGCGCATGGCTTTGCCTGGGGCGGCGACGCCTGGAGCTCCAAGCGCGACTACATGCATTTCTCCTACTTTGGTACCTGAGTTTTTTTGCGAGCTGCTCCCCTACGGGGGCGGCTCTTTTTTTTAAGATTTTCTTGGGTTCTCTTATCTTTTTTAAGGTTCGTTTTAGATTTCTATAAGGTTTGTATAAGATTGCCCGGACGGCCTTGACGGCGGCAGATTGCCCTGATACAATGGCCGGGCATTCTAAAAAACCCAGGAGGAACCGATGAAACCAACCTGCAATGCCTTTCAGCTCAAGCTGTTTGCCGCCAGCTGGATGGTGCTCGACCATATTGACCACATCCCCGGCCTGCTGCCGCCCGCGGCTGCCGCGGCCCTGCACGTGCTGACCCGCTGTGTCGGCCCGCTGTTCGCCTTTCTGGCCGTGGAGGGCTTTCGCTATACGCACGACCGCCGGCGCTACGTCCTGCGCCTGTTCGGCTGGGCCGCGGTCATGGCCGCGGGCAGCGCGGCCTACAACTACATCGCGGACGACCCCGCCCTGGCGCTGCACAACAATATCATCCTGACCCTGGCCCTGGGCGTGCTCATGCTGTGCGTGCTCGCGGGGTTTGGCCGGGACACGGCGGTAGGCCACCGGCCGCTGCGCATCGCGGGTGCCGCGCTCCTTGTGCTCGCGGCTGCCATGTGCGCCGAGGGCGGCGCTGTCCTTCTGCCCTTCATGCTCATCACCTACGCATGCCGCGCACGCCCCCGCCTGCGCGCCGGGCTGTACCTGGGGTTCGCACTCGCGCTGTTTGCGGTGGATTTTGTGCCCTATCCCACGCTGCATGAGACGCTGTACATGCTGGCCTTCAATTCTGACTTCCTGTTCGTGCTTGCCCTGCCGCTCATCGCGTGCTATGACGGCACCCGCGGCCCAGGCACC
>DWWZ01000042.1 GCA_019119435.1 Candidatus Butyricicoccus avicola | reverse complement strand
CACGGCTCGCCGATCTTCTCCATCGTATCCTTGAACATCTGGCGGTCTTCGGCCTTGGCGATGGTCTCCGGGTTCGCGCCCAGGAGCTTGACGCCGTACTCGTCCAAAAAGCCGTCGGCCGACAGGTCCATCGCCAGGTTCAGGCCGGTCTGGCCGCCAAGGTTGGGGATAAGGGAATCCGGACGCTCTTTCTTGATAATCTCCTTGACCGCGTCCAAGGTCATCGGCTCGATATATACCTTGTCTGCCATGGCCTTATCGGTCATGATCGTGGCAGGGTTGGAGTTTACCAGGACGACCTCCAGGCCCTCCTCGCGCAGCGCGCGGCACGCCTGCGTGCCCGCGTAGTCAAATTCGGCCGCCTGGCCGATTACGATCGGGCCGGAGCCCAGTACCATAACTTTATGGATATCTTTTCTCAGCGGCATTAGAACTGGCCTCCCTTGTGCTTGTCAATGTTTTCGAGGAACCGGTCAAACAGGTACGATGTATCCTGCGGACCAGGGCAGACCTCGGGGTGGTACTGCACGGTAAAGATCGGGCGGCCGATGTGCTCGAGGCCCTCAACCGTTCCGTCGTTTAAGTTGACAAAGCGCACACGTGCAACCTTGGGATCGACCGTGTCGCCTACCACCGCATAGCCGTGGTTCTGGCTGGTGATATAGGTGCGGTCCTGGTCGACGTCCTTGACCGGATGGTTGACGCCGCGGTGGCCAAAGCGCATCTTTTCGGTCTTGGCGCCGATGGCCAGCGCCATGAGCTGATGGCCGAGGCAGATGCCAAAGATGGGCAGTCCGGAGGCGATCAGCTTTTTCAGTTCCTCGACGATGCTCACGTTCTCAGCCGGGTCACCAGGACCGTTCGACAGCATGACGCCGTCGTAATTGCCCGCCAAGATCTCATCTGCCGTCGTAAAACCGGGCAGGACCGTAACCTCACAGCCGCGCGCACACAGCTCACGGACGATGTTATACTTGACTCCAAAATCCATCAGCGCAATCCGGTATTTCTGCGCGCCCTCGGCCGGGTGCACTTTGCGCTCGGACAGCGTGACCGCCTTGACCGCGTCCTTGACGACATACGCCTTCATTTCCTGGATGGTTTGCGCATCCGGCTCATATCCCTCGGTATAGATCACGCCATTCATGACGCCGTTGTTCCGCAGGATGCGGGTCAGCTTCCGGGTATCAATCCCCTGTAAGCCGACCACCTTCTGCTCCTTGAGATAGTCATCCAGGCTCATCTTGCAGCGGAAGTTGGACGGATACTCGCACATCTCGCGCATGATATAGCCCGACACCCAGCTCTTCTTGGACTCGCTGTCGTCGAGGTTGATGCCGTAGTTGCCAACCAGCGGATAGGTCATGCAGACCATCTGCCCATAATAGGACGGATCGGTCAAAACTTCCTGATATCCGGCCATACCCGTATTGAATACGACCTCGCCAATGCTGCACCCCTCATAGCCGGCGGCCTTGCCCTCAAACAGGGTGCCGTCGGCCAGCAGCAGATACGCTTTCTTCAAATCTATCGTCACTCCTTGCAAACTTTACGATGGAAAACTGTCTTTATCGGATAGCGGACACGATGTCGTCGCGCATGCGGATGGCCTCGGCGCGTGCGGCTTCCATGAAGTCTGCGCCGTCCTTGCCGGTCTTCTTCCAGGCGCACATAATACCGCGGGAGGAATTGACGATCGCGCCCAGGCCGTCGTCGTTGAAGGCGTTGGCGATATCCTTAGCGGTCGCGCCCTGCGCGCCGTAGCCCGGTACCAGGAAATACGCCTTGGGGATGATAGAACGGATGACCTTCTGTTCCTCGGGATAGGTCGCGCCGACGACTGCGCCGACCTGGTTATAGCCGGACGCCGTGTCCAGGCCCTCGCTCCATTTTTCAAACTGCTCGGCCACGCGGACGTAGAGCGGCTTGCCTTCCATGTCGCGGTTCTGGAACTCGCCGGAGGAAGGATTGGAAGTCTTTACCAAAATATAGATCGACTTTTCCCGTGCACGGCACTCCTTGAGGAAGGGCTCGATGCCGTCGGTGCCGAGATAGGCATTGACCGTGCAGGAGTCGGCGTCATAAACCGGCAGTTCCTTGCCTCCAACCTTGGTGCAGCCCAAGTATGCCTCAGCATAGGCCGAAGCGGTCGCGCCGATATCGTTGCGCTTGATGTCCGCAATGACATACATGCCCTTCTCGTGTGCATAATCGATCGTGTGCTTGAGCACCTTAGCGCCCGCAGGACCAAGCAGCTCATAGTATGCAGCCTGCGGCTTGATGGCCGGCACAATGTCGTGCAGGGCATCGATCAGGCTGACATTGAACTGCTGCATCGCGGCGGCCGCCGCCTCCAGCGTCTCCCCGTATCGCTCAATGCACTGGGTCACGATAAAGCCCGGGATGTACTCCAGGCGTGCGTCCAATCCGGCGACCGTCGGATTGTTCTTCTGGCGGATGCACTCGACAAGTTTTTGTACGGACATGTTTTATCTCCTTTCATGCGGGCCGATCTCTTTTCCCGGCGCCGCGCGGCGACATGGATATATTTGAACAGTTTCTAACTTACGGGTTGGATTGCCCCTCCTGCTTGATGATGGTCACGCGGTCCTGGCCGTCGGTCTCACGCAGGCGGACATACACGCGCTCATTCTGGGCGGTCGGCAGGTTCTTGCCGACGTAGTCCGGCCGGATGGGCAGTTCCCTGTGGCCGCGGTCGATGAGCACGGCAAGCTGGATGCGTGCTGCGCGCCCCATGCGGGATACCGCCTCAATGGCCGCGCGCACCGAGCGCCCGGTATAGAGCACGTCGTCCACGATGACCACCGTGCAGCCGGCCAGACCAGGGATGTCCGGCAGAACGGGCTCGGCTGTATGCGGCAGGTCATCGCGGAAGGGTCCAATGTCGAGCGGCAGGACGGGCGGGCGGAAGCCCTCCACCTCGCCGAGCTTGTCGGCGATGCGCTCGGCCAGCGGCACGCCGCGGGTCTGCACGCCGGCGAGCAGCAGGTTGCGGCAACCATGGTTCTTTTCAATAATCTCAAAGGCGATGCGCGTGAGCGCACGCCGGACGGCTGCCTCGTCCATGATCTCTGCGGTCTGCTGGGCCACTGGCATACTCCTTTCCTGCTTCCCGGCACAAAAAAAGCTTCCTGCCCAAAGGCAAGAAGCCGCACGAAGCCACGCCTTCCGGCTTGGCCGCAAGACGCGTGTTGCTCTCATTCGATCGTTCAGGCACTTTGGGAACTCACGGGTTCCGATTAAAAGTCTGATTTATTGCTGTTGCGTTTTTCGTTTTTATTATTATATCCTAGATTACCCGATCCTGTAAACCGCCATTCGCACAAAAGCCGGTCGAATTTTCCCGAAATTTTGTGAATTTTCGGCAACTAAACAAAATTTGTCAGGCTCTTACAATTTTTTTCTGGGCCGTATTCGGCTAAACGCCGCCTGTGATTCACATACTACAGGCAAAAGGAGCGTGAAAAACATGAAGCTTACTCCCATTCTCTCGGGCATGGCGGCCGGCATTGCCGTGGGTGCCATCGCCTCCGCGATGGCATCCAACGCGATGTCCAGCCCTTCGGTCAAGCGCAGCGTCAAACAGGCGGCACATCAGGTCACCAACACGGCAAAGCACGTCGGCGAGATGTTCTGAGTGCCTGCAGCCGGACGGCACATGTGCAAAGGCCGGGATCGGGCAGCCCGCTGCCCGGTCCCGGCCTTTTGCCTTCCTGCCCTGGATGGACACGAACGGTTGCACTTTATCCAGCCTGCGCGCTCTGGCGCAGTTTCTCCCATCCAGGCAGAATCCATGCGCCGCAGGCATTTCCCAGCGTACAGATCAGCAGGAAAAATACGGTTTGGCCGAGCTGCGCCTGCTCAATGCCTAGAGACAGGAAAAACATATCTGCGACGACGTGCTCAAACCCTGCCAGGATGAATGCCGGAATACACAGGAAAATGCCGAGAAAGCGGCTGAGATCCCCCTGCCAAGAGCGAAAATGATCGACTGCAATGTACATCAAAATGCCGCATAACACGGCGAGCAGAAAAGCCTGCAGCGGGCTTTCGCCGAGCTTCGCCGCAGCCATCTTCATCGCAGTGTCCCGGTAAGCGGGCTTAGCGTAGGCCATCGCCGCGCCGGTCACGATGCAGCCGGCCAGATTGCCCGCCCAGATGACCGCCAGCTCCAACACGCAGGCGGCCTTGTCGGCCCGTTTGACCAGATCGCCCACGCGGCCGGTAAACAGGCCCATGCCGCGCGTACAGATGGTGAACAGCGCCACCGAAAACAGGACTGCGCCGACCGGCGCGCGGCCGCTGCCAATATACAGCGCGCCGCTGATGCTGATTAGGATGCCGGCCAGCACAGCCGAAACAAACAATTCCAGTTTTTTCACGGGAAGTTCTCCTCTTTCTGTCATTTTGTCTGTCTCTATGCTATCGGTTTTGGGCACCCGCTGTCAATTGTCAGATTACCCGAAGAATCCGGCCGGAAAGCGGCCGGATTTTCCTGTTTCGGCGAGCGGGCACGCCCGCAGTTGACGCTGTGCAGCCCGGCCGCTATAATATAGGAAGCGAAAACAGGAGGCGGATTTTCCCATGGAGCTTATAGATCAGGCGGGCCTGCTGGCGGATACGCTGCGCCAACGCTGCCCTGTCATTCACTGCATCACAAATAGCGTTACCATCAACGACTGCGCCAACGCCGCGCTTGCCATCGGCGCATCGCCCATCATGGCCGAAGCGCCTGAGGAGGCCGCCGAGGTGACCGCACACGCGCAGGCACTCGTGCTCAACATCGGGCAGCCCTCCCCCCGTAAGCTGGACGCGATGCTGCGCTCGGGCGAGCAGGCCGGTCGTATGGGCATCCCGGTCGTGCTCGACCCGGTCGGCGTGGGCGTATCCAGCCTGCGCACCACAGCCGTACGGCAGATCCTGGAGCGCGTGCACATCGCGGTCCTGCGCTGCAACCATGCAGAGGCCGCTTGCATCTATGGCATGCATCCGGATACGCGCGGCGTAGACAGCGACCGCTCCCTGTCCCTGGAGGACAGCGAGTCCCTCGCCCGGGGACTCGCCGCGCGATACCGCTGTACGGTGGCCCTGACCGGCGCGACCGACCTTGTGGCCAGTCCATCCCATCTCTGCAAGCTGGAGGGCGGCCATCCCATGCTCTCGCGTGTGACCGGCATGGGATGCGTCTCCACCGTGCTCTGCGCCTGCTATGCGGCTGTCACCGACGACAGCCTGCTGGCCGCCGCCGCCGGGCTGGGCGCGATCAGCGCGGCAGGAGAGATCGCCTATCAGAACGCGGGGCGCCGCGGTACCGGCAGCTTCCGCACCGCGGTCATCGACGTCCTGAGCCAGATGGATGCCGCCGCCCTGCACGCCCATCTCAAACTGACGGAGGTGCCCAATGCCCTTTGATTTTCCCGGCTGCATCTTTGACCTGGATGGCACGCTGCTCGATTCCCTGTGGGTGTGGGACGAGGTCGACACGGTGTTTTTAACCCGGCGCGGCCTACCCGTGACCCCTGACTATGGCCAGGCCATTGCACACCTCGGCTTTGCCGATGCCGCGCGCTATACCATCGGCCGCTTTGGCCTTTCAGAGACGCCGGAACAGCTCATGGACGAATGGTATTCCCTGGCACGCGCGGCCTACCGGGACCGCGTCCAGCTCAAACCCTATGCCAGCGCTTTCCTGCAAAAGCTTTATACACAGGGTGTGCATATCTCTGCAGCGACCTCGTCCGAACCCGACTTGATTCTCCCCTGCCTAGAGCGTTTGGAAATCCGCGCGTTGTTCGAAAACATCACCACTATCCATGAGGTCAGCGGAGACAAATCTTCCCCGGACATCTATCTGCTGGCTGCCGCCCGCATGGGCGTCGCGCCATCCCGCTGTGCGGTGTTTGAGGACATCCTGCGCGGCGTCCAGAGCGCAAAATCGGCCGGATTTTATACCGTTGCAGTCCAAGAGGCCGCATCGGCGCTCGACCAAGATGCGATCCGGCAGACTGCGGACCGTTACATCCTTTCTTTTTCCGAACTTTTATGACCGTGCTGTATCTCTGTCCAGGGAACGCAAGAAAACCGCCTGATAGGCGGTTTTCTTTTGCTTCTAAACTGTATGGTCGGGCATCCCTTCCCAGACGCGCCCAACACTCCATAACTTCAGCCCACCTTCATCGGTAAACTGATGCATGGTAATGTAGACCTCTCCACCATCCGGGAACGTCACCTTGAGATCCTGATCGACTCCCTGACCGACTACGATCTGCTCGCCGACGCGCGTCACCGGATACGTTTGCTCATCATAGAACATGCAAATCGCCGCACGCAGCGCGTCTTCCGGTGTCTGGAACTTATCCGAGCGTTCCCGCATGTATTCCATATCCGGGTTCACCATCAGTCCGGACACATCATCCGGATACAGCTGCAAAAACTGCTCTCGCGTCAAGCTGTCATCCCAAGTCGCCTGCAATGCATCGCATCCGGTCACAACCGGTATGCCATCCTGCTCACCCACAGT
The DNA here is from genome assembly GCA_019119435.1 of Candidatus Butyricicoccus avicola. Lineage (GTDB taxonomy): Bacteria > Bacillota > Clostridia > Oscillospirales > Butyricicoccaceae > Butyricicoccus > Butyricicoccus avicola. The sequence continues at coordinate 90 of DWWZ01000042.1, read as the reverse complement.
CAAACGCTCGGCATAGCGGTACTGTTCTCCGCCCGCTTCCAGCTGATACACCACGGTCACACTGTCCTCGGTCAGATCTCGCAGCATCCA
>DWWZ01000041.1 GCA_019119435.1 Candidatus Butyricicoccus avicola | reverse complement strand
CGGACACAAGATTTGTAGGCGTTAACCGAGTGTACCGATCTCCTCATCCCAACGTGCGTTCAGGTCGGTGACCAGATCGCCCAGAGCCTGGGTGCGGAAGTTCGAGACATCCATGTCCATCAGTTCCTCTGCGCCAGTCAGATCGACGCCGTCGGTCTTCAGCGGGATCGCAGCCATATCCTGAACCAGGATGGTCTGTGCTTCCGGAGAGAGGATATAGTTGATGAATGCATGTGCGCCCGGTACGTTGCCGCTGAAGGACGGAATGCCGATGCCCTGTACGGAACCAGTAAAGGACGGCTCAATCGTTGCAATCTTAATGTTTTCCGGCACGGTGCCAGCCTTACGCTGAGACAGAACCATGTCCGCCCAGTTCGGGCACATGTCGATCTCGCCCTGGGTCAGCAGATCCAGGGTGCCCTGGTTCTTGTTCGGGTAAACGATGGTGTCGCCCGACTTATACATGTACGGATGCAGGTCCTTGAGGAATGCAAAGCCCTCGTCCCACTGCTCTTCCCACTTCGGGTCGTCGCTCATCAGTGCAGAGGGATCGTCGATGAAGTTATAGATCGCTGTACGAACAAAGGAGTCGCCCGCGCCGCCGGTACCCGGGGTGTTGTAGGCAAAGCGGCCCGGATGCGCCTTGATCCACTCGACGAGTTCGTCCATGGTCGTCGGGACTTCATCTTCCGGAACAGTGTCAGAGTTGTAAGCCAGGATGACGGTGGTGCCGCGGTACGGCTGGATCTTACCCTTTGCTGCGACCGGCTCTGCCGTGATGCCCTCAGCATTCGGAATGAGCGACATATCCAGATCCTGCAGAACATTCTCATCAGTCAGGGACAGAATCTTCGTCAGGTCATCATCGCCCAGGTCGGACACGTCAAATTCGCTCTCGGTCTGGCCAGCACGGTATGCCGCAACCAGCTGGTCTGCCAGGGTGCCGCCGCCGGTACCGGACAGGATGAAGTTCAGGTTTGCCTCGTAGGTGCCTGCATACTCGGAATTCGTATTGAAGTCCTCAACCAGCTCCTCAAATACTTGGCGGACGTTATCCGAACCGGTTGCCCAGACCTGGACGTCCTTTACGGCTTCAGCGGTCTCGCCGCCGTTATCTGCATTCGAAGAAGCGTCATCGCCGCCGCAGCCAGCCAGCATGGTTGCCAACAGCGCAGAAGCCGTCAAAACAGCCAACAATCTCTTAGTTTTCATAGGAGTCTCTTCCTCTCTTTCCTCTTATTCAGTAAATGTGTGGTACTTTTCGAAGTTCAAACCGACCGAATCGCCTACTTCCAGCTGGTCTGAAATATCGCGGTTAACGAAGCACTTGATGACATCGTCGCCGCACTGCACGTTAACAGATACGTAGTGTCCGAGGACCATGATGGTTCTCACCTTGCCGTTAATCATGCCACTGCCACCTACAATTACATTAACATTCTCCGGTCGGACTGCGATGGTCTTCTCTCCATCCTGGATGAAGTTCATCTCGCCGATGAAGGATGCAACGTACTTCGAATGGGGGTTGTCATAGATCTCTGTGGGCGTGCCGACCTGCTCGAACTTGCCCTTATTCATGACAACGATTCTGTGAGAAAGCGACATGGCTTCCTCCTGGTCGTGCGTAACGAAGACGACCGTGATACCCAGGTCGGACTGGATCTTTTTCAGCTCTTCACGCATCTGGTGACGGATCTTGGCGTCCAGCGCCGAGAACGGCTCGTCCAGAAGCAGCAGAGAGGGCTTGAGCAAAAGCGAACGCGCAATCGCAATACGCTGCTGCTGGCCGCCGGAGAGCTGGCTCGGATATTTCTTTTCGCTGCCAGACATGGAAACCAGCTTCAGATGGGCCTGGATTTCGGAGTCAATCTGGCTCTTGGGCATCTTGCGCAGCTTGAGGCCGAACGCCAGATTCTCATAAACCGTCATGTGCGGCCACAGGTTGTAGCTCTGGAATACCATTGCGGTCGGACGCTTCTCAGGCGGCAGGCCGACGATGCTCTGTCCGTCAATGGTGATGTCGCCGCTCGTCACGTCATGGAAGCCGCCGATGGCGCGCAGGATGGTCGTTTTGCCGCAGCCAGAGGGGCCAAGGAAGGAGACAATCTCACCCTCGTAAATATCCAGGTTGATATGTTCGACACCGTCGCCGTTGTCGTACTTTTTGGTCATATCTTTCAGCTGCAGCTTGATTTTTCTTTCGGTCATATACGTCTAATCCTCCAACATAACTCGGTTATTTCATCTTGAAGCCGCCCGCAATTGCTTCCGGGCCGATATACTTACGCATCAGGAAAATCAGGACCGCCGACGGGATCATCAGCAATACGCCAAAGACTGCGCCTGCCTGGCCGGGATAGTCCATGATGATACCGTACATCTCGACCGGCATGGTCGTGATGCGGCCCATGCCGACGAGCAGGGTGCCCTGTGCCTCTTCCATGGAGCCGAGGAAGGTGTACAGCGTTGCAACGGCGATGCCGGGCATCGCCATCGGCAGCGTGACCTTGAAGAAGGTGCGGATCGGGCCTGCGCCCACGTCGCGCGCCGCCTCTTCCTGCTGCGGATGCACCGTGCGGAAGGCCGAGGAGGGCAGCCATACCATGAACATCATGGTGGTAATCATGTGGATGATAACGACGCCTGCCAGCGTACCCATCAGGTTATACTTATAGAACAGAACGCCGATGGAGATGAAGATACCGATCTTCGGGAAGGCGTTGGTCAAAAGGAAGGACAACATGAAAAGCTTTCTGCCCGGATATTTAAAGCGTGCCAGCGAGAACGCCGCCGGGATACAGATGACCATGGAACAGACCGTGGTAATGATTGCAACCAGGAAAGACTGGACCATGGAGGATTTCAGGCTTTGCTGCTGGAAAATGAAGTCCCACCAGTACGTGCCCCATTCGGTTGCCAGCAAATGCGGCGGCTCGTACTCATTGGCGAATGCCATCATGATCATGTTGAGCAGCGGGCCGTAGAAAAACAGGATGAATACCGCAAGCACGATAAATTCCCAGAATTTCTTTTTTCCGACCGCAAAGTAGAATCGTTTGGGGTTCAGATACTTAAACATACTTTTCGATCACCTACTCTTCTTATTCTCTTTTGTCTCCGGCTCGGCCGGACTGGGCTTTGCCCGTCTGGCCGCCGGCCGGTTTTCAGCGCGCAGCGACCGCCTGGCGCACGGTTTCCGGCGCACGGCTCGTAATGTTTACGGTCGCCGCCTCTGCCGCAAGCGCGGCGGCGCGGGCCGGGTCATTGACCGTCCAGGCGGAAACCTTGATGCCGTGTTGCTGCATGATGTGTAAAAACTCCGGGGTGCAAAGTTTTTCATAAACATTGATCACCGCAAGGCCGTACTGCTTGCACAGGCTTGCCGCCTGATGCATGTCGTCCGCGGTCAGCTGCGCGCCGTCCGCCAGGCGATCATATAGGCCGGGCATCAATTCCTCGATATTGATGTAGATGCACACATCCTTTCTCAGGGATTCGTCCTTCTGGATGCGCTCTAAGCTAACAGTCCCGGAAAAAATAAGACGCTGTAACAAACCCTGCTCTCTGGCAAGACCTATTACAGCTTCCTCCAAATCCGGTTCCTTGAGATCACAATTGATTTTCTTCTCCGTGGGCGCGACCAAAGAGAACACCGCCTGCAAAGTGGGTGCATCCTGGTCCGCGGCGATCGGATCATGGGAAATCGCAAGGACGCCGTTTTCTGTTTTCCGTACATCAACTTCCAGCGCATCGGCATTCGTCTGCAGGGCGTGGCGGACAAATTCCAAGGAATTGTCTGGCGTACCGTCGCAGCCCGAATGTGCTGTGATGAGTACCAAGTTTCTTTCACCTCCAAAAGTGATCCATATGGGGAAGGACCCATACGGTGCCAACTCGCAGGTTCGAGAAAGCTGTACGTTATTTAGTTTTCCGATGGTCTCTTGAGAGACTACAGCCGACGCCGCGGCGTGATGAGGTCCAGAGGCGTACGGTTATGAAATTTAAACAACAAACAACTTTTTACGAATTGGGAACTGTCTACATTGCACATGATACCACGTGCACCGTCAAAACGCAATCGTTCTGCGCAAACATTTTTGGGCAAAATGACATTTCATCGACTTTTATGAATTTTATTCAAAATCTTTGTGCAATTTGCCAATGATACTTTTGCAAAAAAACTTGATTTTTGAGTTTTTATGGCAGTTCGACCAAGTTATGTTTCTATGAAAACCTTTTCTTGTAATATTTACCCTCCCAAATATTTGTGGCAGGACGTCGCCTTCCGTTTTGCAGCAATGCTATTGTAGCATATACGTCCCGTCACTTTCGACCAATAAGTTGTCAGGTTTTTGCAAAAACTTTGTAAATCCGCCGCCCTCACGCCTCCAGCCTGTGCAAAAGCACATCTGGGCCGTCCAGCACCGCGCCCGGCGGGAACGGCGTGGCCTCCAGGTCTTCCATCCGGGCCTCGCCGGTCAAAAACAGGCAGGTGTCCACGCCTGCGTGTAAGCCGCAGGCGATATCAGTATACAGCCGGTCGCCCACAACGAGCGTCTCGTCCGGCGTGCAGCCGGTCTGGGCCAGGCAGGCCTCCACCACACGCGCCGACGGCTTGCCGAGATAGACCGGCTCCCGGCCGACCGTTGCCGCCAGCATGCCGCAGATCGCGCCGCAATCGGGGATAAACCCAAAGGGCGCCGGGCAGCGCAGGTCCGGGTTGGTGCCGTAGAACGGCGCCCCTGTGCGCTGCAAGATCTCCGCCGTGCGGCAGAGCTTTTCGTAGGTCAGTTCGCTGTCATATCCGACCACCACGCAGGCCGGCTGGGCGGCGGCCTCGGTCGTGACCTGTAAGCCAAAAGTGCGCAGTTCGCGCACAAAGGAATCCGTGCCCTGTGCATAGATGGTCTGCGCGCCATACCGTGCCCGGAGCGCCTGCGCCGCCACAACCGAAGCAGTCACAAACTGATCTGCGGTCGTCTCCAGCCCAAATACCCGTTGGAAGCGGCGGACATAGTCCATCTGGCTGCGCGTAGAATTGTTGGTGATGAACAGGCTAACGCCGCCCCGCGCCGCGATCGCGTCCAGCAGGGCGCGCGCGCCGGGCAACAGGCTGTCTCCGACCGCCAGTGTACCATCAATGTCAAATAAAAACAGGCGTTTTTTTGTAAAATCCATCTTGTTTCCCCTAACTTTTATACCGAACGCAAAAAGCCGCGCACTGCGGCGCGGCCTTGCGGCTGAGATTATAGGTTTGCATTGTGCTCGGCAATGAGTTTGCCGGCCATATCCGGATAGTTGGAAATAATGCAGTCGACGCCCTGCGCGATCATGTCGCGCACATCCTCCTCGGTGTTCACCGTCCAGGTATTGACCTCTTTGCCCATCGCATGATAGGCGTCGGTCAGGTGGCGCTGATATTGCAGCAGGCACCAGCGCGGATGGATGGCATCCGAGATGGTCTGCGAGAAATAGTATTCCGGGTTGTTGATCGGCTTATCGTAGAGCAGGCCGGTCTTGATCTCGGGATCCATGCGCTTGCAGGCCTCCATCGAGATGTGGTTGAACGAGGACAGGAATACCTGGTCCTGCATCTGGAAGCGCTCGATCTCGCGGATGACCGCCTCCTCCAGGCCCGGATAAAAGACCTCATAGTTCTTGATCTCCAGGTTACATACCTTGTGGGTCTGCTTGCAGAAGTCCAGCAGCTCCGCCCACGTCATCATGGTCTGCCCGGCAAATTCCGCCCCCTTCCAGGAACCCAGGTCAAACTGCTTGAGCTCCTCGTAGGTGTAATCCTTGACATATCCCGTGCCATTGGACGTGCGGTCCAGGACCGGGTCATGGATGATGACGAGCTGACCGTCCTTGGAAAAATGGACGTCGCTCTCAAAGCCGTCGCAGTTGGTCTTTTCCACTGCGGCCTCAAACGCCACGCGGGTATTCTCTGGATAGTAGCCCGAAAAGCCACGATGGGCCAGGCTCAAAATCTTCTTTGCCATACCGTCTGCTTCCTTTCAAATCGCGCCGCGGGTTCCATTGCCCGCGCCAATTGGAAGCGTCCAGAGGGAGCGATCGGAGGTCGAAATTCCCTGTGCGCCGGCGGCAAAGGCCTGATTGGCGTCCACGGCGCTGCGCACCAGTCCGCCCGCGACGACCGCCGCGCCGGTCTCCCGGCAGAATTCGGCAATAAGGCTCTGCGGCAGGATGCCGGGCATGAGCTCAATAAAGTCCGGCGACGCGTTGCCGCTGACCTGTACCGCCTTGTGATAGGACTGTCCATCCATGATAAAGCAGCGCAGGGCCGCCAGCATACCATACTCACGGATGACGCGCACCAGATTATTTTTGGTCGTGATGACGCCGTCCGGCCGCACGATCTCGGCCAAGATCTGCACGCCGTTGGCGTCGCGCGCGATTCCTTCTGCGAGGTCCAGGTGCACAAAGACGGTCTTTCCCCGCTGCCGCAGGCGTTCTGTCATCTGCTTGATGTCAAACAGCTTGCCGCCCAGCAGGAAAACCACCGCACACGGCGATTCCGCGGCGATGGCCGCGTCCTCAAAAGAGTGCACCGCTGCAATGATAGGGTGCGCCGCAAGTGCCTCTCGTATATTTCGACTCGACATGAAAACGTTCTCCCTCTCCGCTTCTTTGGATTTACTGCTTGTGGTCTCGCGGCGGGTCAGTTCTTGTTCTCGTTACGCCAGATTTTCCGACGCGATCACGTCTACGCCCGTCCCGCAGATATCCGGCACAATGACGTCGCCAATCCGCACAGGCGCCGCGGCATGCGCGCCATAGAGCACATGCATCGCGTCAAAGATCTTGTCCTTCGGGATGGCGCTGCGCGTGCGCACGGCCAACATGCGGCGACGGCCGTCTACCGTCACTGTCGTGGTCAGCATGCGCTCCGGATGCAGGATTTCTGCCTCGGCATAGGCCGCGCCGCGCTTGCAGGTATTGCCCGTGACCGACAGGACCTTGCCGTCCTCGACCGTCACCGTCAGCGCACAGCCGCGCGGGCAGACAACACAGGTCATATGCTTTGTTTCCATATTTCTGGGCCCTCCTTTGGCATCACGTTGCCGGGCGCAGGCCGATCTCCACGGTCTGGCCGGTCAGCTTTTCGGCAAGCTGCTTGGTGATCTGCACCGATTCCATCTCGCCCGGTGCGGCCTGCGGCACGCGCTTGTGATAGACGACCTCGCCGTCCACCTTGACCTCGAGTTCCATGTCGGTGAACACGTCGCTCACGCGGAACAAGAACTTTTCGTCGTAGCTAAGCGCGGCCGGGTCCACCGTTGAGGGCACGACATACCGCACGCCGAAGCCCGGCTTGACGTCCAGATGACGGCCGGAATCCACGCGCTGGCCCAGCGCATACTTGGCCGCGCCGCGGCCTGCCAGGCGGCTCTCAATGGTCACGAAATCGACCAGGTCATGCACATGTACGACATTGCCGCAGGCAAAGATGCCCTCGCAGCGGGTCATCATGGACTGATCGACAAAGGGACCGTTGGTGACCGGGTTGATCGGGATATCGGCCGCAGCGCTCAGCTCGTTCTCCGGGATGAGGCCGACCGACAGGAGCAGCGTGTCACAGGGCACATATTCAAATGTCTCGGGGATTGGCCGACGCTTCTCGTCCACCTGCGCCACGACAACGCCTTCGACGCGCTCGCGTCCGCGCACCTCGACGACCGTGTGCGACAAGCGCAGCGGAATACCGAAATCGTCCAGGCACTGCACGATGTTGCGCTTGAGGCCGCCCGAGTAGGGCATGACTTCGAGCACCATCTTAACCTCGGCGCCCTCCAGCGTCATGCGGCGCGCCATGATCAGGCCGATATCGCCCGATCCCAGGATGACAACCTTCTTGCCGGGCATATAGCCCTCAATGTTGACAAAGCGCTGGGCCGTGCCCGCGGTATAGATGCCCGCCGGGCGGGTGCCGCCGATGCCGACTGCACCGCGGCTGCGCTCGCGGCAGCCCATGGCCAGGACGATTGCGCCCGCTTGAATGTTCAGGATACCGTCCTTGACATTGACCGCCGTGACCACGCGGTCCTGGGTAATGCTGAGCACCATGGTGTCGCATTTATACTCGATGCCCAGCGCATCCACCTGCGCATGGAACCGTGCCGCGTATTCCGGGCCGGTCAGTTCCTCGCCGAAGATGTGCAGGCCAAAACCCGCATGGATGCACTGCTGCAAAATGCCGCCGACATCGCTGTCGCGTTCCAGGATGAGGACGTCGTCACAGCCGTTCTCCTTGGCTGCAACCGCAGCGGCAAGGCCCGCCGGGCCGCCGCCGATGATCACTACACTGCGTTTTTCCATTGCCGTCCCCTCCTTTTATCGCGTCTTGCCCGTGAGCATGTAGGATGCGCCGCCGAACTTGGTGATTTCGGTCGGGTCGCAGCCCAGCTCCTCCGCCAGGATATCTACGACACGCGGGCCGCAGAAGCCGCCCTGGCACTTGCCCATGCCGCTTCTCGTGCGGCGCTTGACGCCATCGACCGAGCGCGCGCCCGCCGGGCGGCGGATCGCATCGCGGATCTCCTGCTCGGTGACCGTCTCACAGCGGCAGATCACGCGGCCATAAGCCGGGTTCTCCGCAACAAGCGCGGCGCGCTCGTCGTCAGTCATCTCACGGAAGCGCTTGACCGGCTCACGCGTGCGCGTCCAGTCTGCCCGCTCGTGCATGACTACCTTGCCGCTCTCGCGCACGAGGGAAACCACTTCCTCGGCCACCGCCGGGGCGGCCGACAGGCCGGGCGACTCGATGCCGGCGGCGTTGATAAAGCCCGGGACCGGGCTGTCCAAGATGAAATCACCCGTGGACGGCGTCGCACGCAGGCCGGCGAAATTGGTGATCGCCAGGCGCATATCCAGGCCGCCGACCGATTTTGCCGCACAGGTCTTGATCTCTTCCAGGCCCTGCCAGGTTGTCGAGGTGTCGTTCTTGTCCTCCACGACGTTGGCGTTCGGGCCGATGTACAGGTTGCCGTCAACCGTCGGCGCGACCAGGACACCCTTGGTGCCATTGGCCGGCGTCTGGAAGATGACATGGCTGACCGTCTTGCCCATGCTCTTCTCAAAGAGGATGTATTCGCCCTTGCGCGGGGTGATGGCAAAGCGATCGTCGCCCACCATCCGCGCGATCTGGTCGGCAAACAGGCCGGCCGCATTGACCACAACGGGCGCGGTCAGGGTCTGGCCGCCTGCCGTGACGGCAAAACCGTCCGCCGTCTTTTCGATTGCCGTCACCTCGGCCTCGCGCAGATACTCTGCGCCGTTGACGCAGGCGACCTCGAGCGCCGCCGTGGTCAGCTCGTACGGGCATACGATGCCCGCCGAGGGCGCATAGAGCGCGCAGACTGCGCCCGGCTGCAGCTTGGGCTCCTTCGCATAAATTTCATCGGCCGCAATGACACGCAGGTCCGGGACACCATTCTTGACGCCCGATTCGTAGAGCGCCTTTACGGTCTCTGCCTCCGCATCGCTGAAGGCCACGACCAGCGAGCCAATACGCTTAAAGGGTACGTCTAGCGCGTGGCATACCTCCTCCATCAGGGCGTTGCCGCGCACATTGAGCCGTGCCTTGTTGCTGCCCGGCTTGGCGTCGTAGCCCGCATGCACAACGCCGCTGTTGGCGCTGCTGGTCTCGGCCGCCGGTTCCAGGCGTTTGTCCACGACGCACACACGAAGCTGATAACGGGATAGCTGGTAGGCGGTCATCGCACCGGTCACACCTGCGCCGATCACGATCACATCATACTGCATAGACCCCTCTCCTTTCTCAATTCCACGCAATTTGTAACGCTCCCAATTCGAAAAGTACGAAAAAAAGACACACGAAGAACAAGCGGTTCATCACGCCGCTTTTCATCTCCATGTGTCTCTCAATCTCTGCACACTTTGTTGTTGACTCTATTATACTATGCTTTGCGCTATCCCGCAAGAGGGCGGCACAAATTTTTTTGTACACCAAAATGCCCCGCACGATCTCTGCGGGGCACTTCGTGAAGATAAATCAATCGTCGTAGCGATCGTCCCAATCATCATCATAACGATCATCCCAATCGTCATCATAATGATCGTCCCAGCCATCGGCATCGTAGTCAAAGTCGATGATCCGGCCGGTATTCGCGTCGATCTCGTAGTCATACTCCTTCCAGACATTACCGTCCCTGGTGACGAACTCGATCTCATAGATCAGGCGGCCGTCATCGCGGTCGGTCTGCGCCTTGACGAACTGTACCTGGCTCGCGGTCAGGCCGGCATGTGCCAGCGCAGTCTGCTTGGCAGCCTCCAGCGTGGTCGCCGCGTTCCCATTGGAGACGCCGGTGTCATACACGGTCTCGGCATCATAGTCGACGTCCAGGATTCTGCCGGTGTTCGCGTCGATCTCGTAGTCATATTCCTTCCAGACGTTGCCATTTCCTGTTACGAACTCGACCTCATAGATGAGGCGGCCGTCGTCCCAGTCGGTCTGGGTCTTGAGGAACTGTACGCCGGACGCCGACAGGCCGGCATGCTCCAGGGCGATCTCCCGGGCGCGGTCCGCTGTGATGGCCGCGGACGTCGTGCCCTGCTGGGACGGGGTCGTCGGGTTAGCCGTATCATAGTCGGTCACGGTCGAGCCGCCGGTCAGGGTGACCGTCTGGGTGTTCTCGTCCCAGCCCACGGTCTTGCCCATCAGCTCACCGATGGCGCGCACCGGCAGATAGACCGAGCCCTGATATTCCACCGGCTGGACCTCGCGGCCCTTGGCGTCATAGAAGGTACGGGTCACGCCGTCGATGACAACAGTGTACTCCGGGCGAACAGTCAGGCTGATGTCCTGGGCCCGTGCATTGCGGTCTGCCGTGCCGGACGTTGTGCCAGTCACGCGGGTGCCGCCAATGCTGATGGTCTGCGTGGCCGCATCCCAGTTGACATTCTTACCCATCAGTTCACCGATGGCGCGCACCGGCAGGTAGGTGGTATCCTGGTAGCTGATCGGATGGACCTCAGCGCCGCTTGCGTTGTAAAACGTGCGCTCGGCGCCATCGATCACAACATCGATATCCGGGCGAAGGTCGGCTTCCGCCGTCCATCCTGCCGCCGCGGTGCCGCACAGCACTGCAGCCGAGAGCATCATTGCAAAAATCTGCTTTTTCATAAGATATCCTCCTCTTTTTATTTGGGCAGAACTTGTTTTTAATATCGAGCGGGCCCTCCAATGTCTCCGGCCCGCTGTATGTCAGATTTAGTCGTAAACCGACTCGGCTTCCCATTCGCGGATCGCGCCGCTGTACGCATCGACCTCGAAATCATACTTCATATCATTGTAAACGATGGTGCCTTCATAGAGCTCACGGCCGTCGTCCCGCTCCAAGCGCATACGCAGATTGTCCTCGGTCGCGCCCGGGACCTTGGCCAGCACGGTCTGCCGGACGCTCTCCTCGCTAACCGTTCCGCCCGACTGCGGCGCGCTGTAGTGCTCGGCGTCGTAGTCTTGGCTGATGATCGCGCCGGTGCTGGCGTCGATCTCATAATCGTATTCTGCGTGGTCGGCCGTCGCATAGAATTCGATCTCATAGTACGTCCTGCCGTCGTCGCGATCCAGCTCGGTGCGGACGAACGAAACTTGGTCCTCGGTCAGCCCTGCATCATCCAGCGCAATCTTCTTGGCACCATCGGCATCCACAGCGCCCGTCGTGGCAGCTGCCGCTGTACCGCCCGATGCGCCGCCATTGCCCTGCGTCGCCGGCTGGCTGGCCTGCTGCGCCTTGCCATCGCTCTCATACGAGATAACCGTACCGGTCATAGCGTCAATATCATACTCATACCGTACGCCGCTTTCATCAGTAAACTCGACATCATAGTAGGTCTTGCCGTCATCCTGCTCCAGCTTGGTGCGGACAAACGAGGCGTTGTCCTGAGAAACCCCGCTTGCGGTCAGCGCCGCTGTACGGGCATCCTCCTCGCCAATGTAATTTGCCTGCACCGACTGGTCTGCCCCGCAGCCCGTTAAACTCACGGCTGCAAGCACCGCTGCAATCCAAAAAATCTTCCGCATCATACTCACTCCTTATATCCCTCGAGTTGAAAAGTCTGTTTTCAGGGCCGCCGTTTGTGCCTTGCCCTTTGTTTGATCTAAGTATACGAAATGAGTATTAAAAGAACATTAAAAACTCGAAAAATTTTTAATCTTTTTCCGCGGCTGGTTTCTGGTCTGCCGGCACAGCCGGAAAGCGCAGGGTAAAGCGTGTCCCCCAGCCCGGCCTGCTCTCCACGCTGGCCTCGCCGCCGTGCATGGACGCAATCTGCGCGACCATTGGCAGGCCAAGCCCCGTACCCTGCCCGCCGCTGCGCGCGGTCTCCACCCGGTAAAACCGCTTCCAGATGCGCTGCTGCTGGTCTTCCGGGATTCCTGGGCCGTCGTCAAAGACCGACAGGGCGACGTCCTCCCGCTCGCGCCGCACCTCGACCGTGATACGCGGTCCACCATAGCGGTAGGCGTTCTCCAACAGATTTTGCAGCGCGCGTGTGATCAGCGTCACGTCGAACCACGCCGTGACCCCTGGCTCCAGCCAGGTCTCAATCGTGCATTCGGGGTGTACCGCGCGCTGCTCCTCGCAGACCACCTCGGCCAGATCGCCGAGGTCGGCTTCCTCCAGGCAAAGCGGCACGGTGCCCTGTTCCAGGCGCGTCATCTGTAAGAGCTGTCCGATCAGACCGGACATGCGGTCGGCCTGGCGGTGGATGACCTCGACCGCTTCGGCGTAGTCGGACAGCGTTTTCGCGTGCTGCTCAGCCTCCCTGCACTGGGCTAGGATGACCGCCGTCGGTGTGCGCAGCTCGTGCGAGGCATCCGATGTAAACCGGCTTTCGGCCTCGAAAGCCCGCTCCAAGCGTTCAAACATCTGGTCAAACGCCGCTGCAAGCTGGCTGATCTCGTCCTTCCCGGGCGGCAGCCCGATCCGCTGGGACAGGTCACGTCCCTCGCTGATGCGGCTGGCCGCCGCGACGATGCGGTCGATCGGCTGGAACGCGCGCCGGACGATCCGATAAACGCCCACACCGCCAACCAGCACGATCAAGGGCAGCAGCAGAAGCGAGATATCGAGCAGCCGGTGCATGGCGTCGGATACCTCGGGCTCCTGCATGACGCCGCGCACCCACACGCCGTCGTCCCAACCGAAAGGCAGCCAGAAATCCAGCGTCAGATAGACGTCATCGGCCTGGTCGTCCGATACCAGGCGGGTCAGCCCGTTTTCAAACGGGACCGACGTCGGGTAGGAGAGCGGGGTCTGTCCGGCGAGCAGCGCACCGGACGCATTGTAAACCAGGAGATACATGCCGCTGCGCGTAAACTGGAACCCTTCCCCAAATTGCAGCGTATCGTTCTCCATTGTGATCGACGTCAGGTTGCCGCGCACAAAACTTTCCAGCTGCTCCTGGGCGCTCTGCATGGCCACCCGGCTGCTCACGGCAAATAGGAAGCCTAGAACGACGATCACGAGCGCCAGCATGAGCGCTGTCATCCATAAAGTCAGCTTTTTCCGCACCGATAACCGCTTCATGGCTCCTCCCGCAGCATCCAGCCCGCGCCGCGCACCGTGTGCAGCAATTTTCGATCAAACCCCTGGTCGATCTTACGGCGCAGATAGGTCATATACACGTCCACGACATTGGAGCCGCCCGCATAGTCATAGTTCCAGATATGGTTTTCCAGCTGCGCGCGCGAGACGACCGTCTGCTTGTGCAGCATGAGATATTCCAAAATGGCGTATTCTTTGGCGGACAGCTTGACCGGCTTACCGCCGCGCGTGACCGTATGCGCCGCGGTGTCCAGTGTCAGGTCGGCAAGCGTGAGCACGCTGCTCTTTTCCGCGCCGTATTTGCGGGTTGCCGCACGGATCCGCGCGAGCAGCTCGTCAAAATCGAACGGCTTGACCAGATAGTCGTCTGCCCCCATGTCCAGCCCGTCAATGCGGTCGCGCACGCTGTCGCGCGCGGTCAGGAAGATCACCGGCGTGGTCTTGCCCGCCGCACGCATCTGCCGCAGCACGGCATGGCCGTCTTTTTTAGGCATCATGACATCAAGCAGCACACAGTCATAGTCGGCGCAGCACAGGCAGTCCAGCGCCTCTTCGCCGTCCAGGCAGGCGTCCACGCTGTATCCGGCCCGCGTCAGCGTCTGGGCGATCAGCCGGTTTAAATCCTTCTCATCCTCCGCAATCAAAATGCGCATGGTGCTACACTCCTTCTCTCGTTCGATTTTCCATACTGCCATCATAGCACGTCTGGGCAGTCCAGGCAATAGCCTTCCCGGCCATTGCAGCCGGCGAGCCGCTCTGTTATACTGAAAGCGACAAAAAATCTGCCAATCTGACGGACAGGAGTGTTTTTATGGAACTTCATCTCACGGACGACTTTGACGCGGCCAAGATCGCCGCAAGCGGCCAGTGCTTCCGCTGGCATCCCCAGGGTCCCAATCGTTTTCGCATTTTTGCCGGCGCACATACCGTGCTTCTCACGCAGACGGCCCCGGACACCATCACGCTCACCTGTACCCCACAGGAATTTGACACTTTCTGGCGCGATTATTTTGACCTTGCCACCGATTATACGGCCATCCGCGCCTCTATCGATCCTACGGACGGTTATCTGTCCCGTGCAGCGGCCTGCGGTTTGGGCATCCGCATCCTGCGGCAGGACCCCTTTGAAATGCTCATCACCTTCCTGCTCTCCCAGCGCAAATCCATCCCCGCCATCCAGAAAGCGGTCGAGGCGCTGTGCCAGGCGGCAGGGACCCCGATTGGCACGGCCGCGGGCCGCACGTTGTACGCCTTCCCGACGCCTGCCGCGCTCGCAGCGCTGTCAGACGATACACTGGCAGCCTGCGGCTTGGGCTATCGCCTGCCCTATATCCGCGCGGCGGCCAGCCGGGCGGCCACTGACCCGGACTGGCTGCCCAGCCTCGCCGCGCTGGACGACGGCGCACTGCGCGAAGCACTGCTGAGCCTCACCGGTGTCGGGCCCAAAATCGCCCAGTGTGTGATGCTGTTCGGCTTCCACCGTATGGATGCCTTCCCGCTGGATGTATGGATGAACCGGGTCATGGAGCGGCATTACCCGAACGGCTTCCCGCTCGCGCGGTACACACCCTACAACGGCGTCATGCAGCAGTACCTATTCTATGCCATCCGCACGGAGTGACGCCCCATCCCGCACTCTGGCCTACATTTTTTCCGGCCGGCACGCCGCCCAGGGCCCGCGCAAAAGTTTTCAAAAATCCGTGTTCCCCCGCTTTCCCGCTGGAACTTTTTGGGATAGAATCAGTCTAACTATAATAGAGGTGGTATCATCCACAAGAATGGGAAGAAAAAAAGGAGGTATTTCTATGAAACGGACATGCAGTCTGCTGCTCGCAGCCATCCTTGCCGGCACGCTGGCCACACCTGCGGCCGCCGCGGCCACGCCCGCAGCCGACGACCGCCTGACGCAGGTGACACAGGCGGTCAAGGAGACGCTTGGTCTGGGCGACGATTACACATCTTTTTACGGGGAGCTGCAAGAGGACTCCTATCGCGCGCTGTGGTCGCTCACCTGGGAGACCGAGCAGCAGTCCACCCTGCGGGTGACCGCCGGGGAGGACGGCGCCATCTATCTCTACACAAGCAGCACGGACGCGGCCTCCACACCGGACAATAGCGCAGTGTCCACCTTCCCTGCGCTCTCCCGTGACCAGGCGCGCGCAAAAGCCCAAGCTTTTTTAGACCAAGTACTGACCGCGCCCGAAAGCGCCGACCTGGCTGCAGATACCGGCCGGTCGGCTGCCTCGTCGGACAGCCACTACTTTAACACCCAGCTCCTGCTCTACGGCCTGCCTACCCCCATCGGCCTGTCTGTGACCGTAGACGCCGAGACCGGTCAGATCACCCGCTTTAGCCGCGACGACCAATATACGGTTTATATTGGCACGCCGGTTGACCCAGCCGACCTCGGCCTGCAAGACGCGCCCGAACAGACCGATGCCTACGGCAAGGCGCAGGCGTTGCTGGCCGACACCCTATCGCTGCGGCTCGAGTACGTCCTGGACCCGGACAGGGAAACCGCTGTCCTGCGCTATCTGCCCGAGCAGGGCGACCGCTTCTATGTCGATGCGCAGAGCGGCGTGCTCTCCAACCTGACCGAACAGCAGGCGCAGGCACGGCGCGATATGGGCAGCAATGCATCCGCTGATACGACGGCCACCGAGAGCGGTATGGGCAGCGGCCTAACCGAAGCCGAGCAGGCTGGCATCGCCCAGATGGAGGGCGTGCTGAGCCGGGAGGCCCTGGACGGCAAGGCACGCACCTGGACGGCGCTCAAATTGGATGGCGACACGCTGCGCCAGGTGTTCTATAACCTGGACCGCGAGACCGGCGATGTGACCGCCGCGCTGTACTACCAGGACGCGGATGCCACCCGCTCCCGCATCGTGACACTGGACGGCAAGACCGGCGATCTGCTGGAGGTTTCGGGATATGTCTGGGCCGATGAGGACTTCCAGGCTGTTGTCAGCCCATCTACGGCGCAGCGCACGGCCCAAGATCTCGTGCAGGCGCTCTGGCCCGAACAGGCCCAGTCCTGCGCGCTCTACGAGTCGGAGCCAGCCGGCGCCGAGACCGGATCGGCCGCCCACCGTTTTGTCTTTGCCCAGCAAGTCAACGGCTACTTTTTCCCGGAGAACACCATCCAGGTTTCCATTGACGCGCGTGACGGCGCAGTCGTCTCGCTGCGCCGCGACTTTGATGCCCAGCCCACATTTGATACGGCCGACGGCCTGATCTCAGCCGACACCGCAGCCAGCGCCTGGTTTGACACCTATACAACCACGCTCGGCTATCTGGCCGTCCCTGATGCTGTGCAGGGTTCTGCCGCCGAGAGCGGCTACGGCTATACCAGCCATCTGACGCTGGCCTTCTATCTCGAGCAGGCCGACCGCATGCAGGGCATCGACGCCAAGACCGGCGACGCCGTCCCCTATCCGGCGAGTGCCGACGATGTCCCATCCTACAGCGACTTGGACCAGACCTGGGCCGCGCAGGACGCCCAGGCGCTGGCCGCCTACGGCATCGGCTGGCTGGGTGGCAAGCTTGAACCCCAAAAGGCCTTGACCCAGCTTGACCTGATCGCCTTGCTGTGCAGCGCGGACAACCTGCTTCTTGACCCGAGCGACCCGGACGCCGCCGATGCGCTCTATGAGAACGCATACTGGATGGGCCTTCTGACCCGTGCAGACCGCGACGATGGCCGGCTCGTCACCCGGGCCGAGCTCGTACGCATGATCCTGGACGCCGGCGGCTATGGCAAGGCCGCCCAGATCCCGGGCATTTTCCGGTGCACTTTCTCGGATGCCGCAGACATCCCCGCCGCCGACTATGGCTACGCGGCCATTGCCCAAGGGCTTGGGATGGTCACGGGCGATGAGCAGGGACGCTTCCTGGCCGGGCAGACCGCGACCCGCGAGGAGGCTATCGCCATGCTCTATGCCTTCATGGCCCGCTGACCTGGCAGACGGAAAAAGCGCAAAGCGGCCTGACGCAAACGCGTCAGGCCGCTCTTTTTCTGTCCAATTTTGTCCGAAAAACGCCTATTCTTTGCCCTGGTGTTCGGCCCGGAACTGCTGCGGCGAACACCCAACACGGTCAGTGAACTGAACAATCAAGTTGCTGCTATTCGGATAGCCCACCTGCCGGGCGATCTGGGTCAAGGTCAAGTCGCTGCTGGCCAACATTGCCTTGGCCTGGTCGATGCGGGAATAGACGATGAAATTGCTGGGCGACAGGCCGGTGATCTCCTTAAAAAGATGGGAAAAATAGTAATCGCTCAGCCCTGCCAGCTCAGCCAGCTCATGCAGGGTGATTTTTTTGCCCACGTTGGCGCGGATGTACCGCACGGCGCGGTTGATCGCATCGCCGTGCTTTTTGAGCTGCGGAGACAGCACCGGGTTGTCCAGTAGGGTCAGCATGCGATAGATCCGGCCCGAGCTGGCCAGCACGCTCTCGCTCCCGTTCTGCTCATACATCTGGATCATATCGACCAGTTCTTTGTGAATCTGCCTGTTGCCCGGCCCATCGATGACGACCCCGCTTGTGTGGTTGATATACTGGCACAGCGCGTGCGCCTGCGGCCCGTCGAAATGCAGGTAATAAAATTCCATGCCATCCGTCGCATAGTAATAGTGCGGCTGGCAGCAGTCGAAAAAGGCCACCTGTCCCGCATGCGCCGCATAGATCTGCTCCCCGAGCTCTAGGTGGAAGGTCCCCTGGCACACATACACCAAGAGCAGCGGCGGAAAGGTATCGCGCTTGATATAGTAGTCGTCTGAACAGTATAGATGCCCGCACATGGTTGGGTACAAAAACAGTGTCTTGGTCTGTGCATTGGGGGAAAACGCGAAATAGCAGGATTGCGGCAATATGCCAATTTCAAAATTGCGCATGACAGGGCCTTCCTCTCACCGAATGTACTGCTATTATATCACATTCCCCCATCCGATTTCGAGCCCTTCTTTTCCAGGTCTGTACAGATCATTCCGGGTCCTTAGGAATGGACTTAAAGTAACGCGGCGGATAGCCGGTGACCTTTTTAAACAGGCGCGAAAAGTAGTTCGCGTCATAGATCCCGACCTGCGCTGCGGTCTCCGAGATGGTCAGGTCGGTGGTCTGCAGCAGTGCCAGCGCCTTGAGCACGCGCACATGGTTTAAGTAATCGACCGGCGGCATGCCGACAATGCCTTTGAAGACCGCGCGGAAATAGGTCGCTGTGATCCCCTGGCTGTGTGCAAACGCATTGAAATCAAACGCCCCGGCTACGTTCTCGTCAATCTGATGCAGGATCTGATCGACCATCTCCTGCTTCCACGAGGACGGGCTCTCCCCGGCGGCCGCTTGCTTGCCCTGCCGGCGCAGCAAGATTAGGATTTGTTCCAGATAGCTCTGCTTCATGCGGACAAACCCCATCTTCTTAGCGGCCTGTTCGTCCGCAATGGACTGACACAGGCCGAGCATACGCTCCTTTTCCTGGCCCAGCAAATGCCGCAAACACCGCCCGCCCGGTCTCGGCCCATGCGTCTCAGCGGCCAGGGTCTCATCCTCGTTGAATGCGTACATATCGCGCAGCCGGCGCCGCACACCGGCCGGCTGCGCGGCTGCTGTCTGCTCCAGGCCCGCCAGCGCGTGCAGGGCGTCGGGCGCCACCCACGGCTCAAAATGGCAGACATACAGGCGTCCCTCCGCTTTTAGGCGGCAGGCGTGCGGCTGTTCCGTCTCCACCAACATGAGATCTCCCGGCAGCAGGAACATCCGCTCCCCGTAATAGAAAAACTCGCATCCGCCCTGCGCCACCAGGACCAGCTCACAAAACTGGTGACGGTGCAGCGGCATGGCACCCGGCCGGTCAGCCTGCTGCGCTGTGTGCATCGTCAGCGTGATGCCGGATTCGTCTGTAATCGTGCGGTCTTCATAAGCGATCATCGTACTCCCTCCCAAAAGCAAATAAAAGATATCATTTCTCTATAGGCATTTGGTATAAAAATGCCTCGGGGAATTTATCGGAAATATATAAAGCAAAATAAATTCTTTTCGTATTGTGCTGATCTCTAACAATTCTATTCTAACAGAAATTTCCGAAAAATGGTAAAGTAATTATAGACGAATTTAGATGGTATATCTGTTATATATTGTGCAAATAGCAGGTATCATAACACTGCACAAGAAAGGTGGTATGTGAGGGTTACATTCGATTTTTTTAGCAAAATAAATTTTTATGGAAAATCGTTGTAATCTATGAAAAGCAAAATTTATTTATCCTTGCATGTTGTCACACAACAACAAACAGACCGAAAGGAAGGGGAAACATGAATCCAACCACACAAACCTTACAAAAGAAGTCCGGCAAGCTGGGCTGGGGCGTCCGCTTTGCCTATGGCTGCGGCGATACCGCCTGCAACCTGGTTTTCGGCATGATGAGCACCATCCTAACGCTGTTCTACACCGACTATGCCGGTGTCCCGGCGGCGACCGTTGGCCTTGTCATGCTGCTGTCCCGTGTCTTTGACGGTGTCTCTGATATGATCATGGGCGTCGTCGTTGAGCACACTCACTCCAAGTACGGCAAATCCCGCCCGTGGCTCTTGTGGATGAGCGTACCGTTCGCCATCAGTGCGGTCCTGCTCTTCACAGTGCCGCATACCACGGCATTCTTGCAGTTCCTGTATATTTTTGTCACCTATAACTTCTGCACCACCGTGTGCTACACCGCGATCAACCTGCCCTACGGCTCGCTGTCCGCGATGATGATCCGCGACTCGGACGAGCGTGCATATCTGAGCATCGTGCGCATGGGCCTGTCCCCGTTCGGCCGCATCCTGGCCGTCACCGTTTCGCTGCCGCTCATCCAGATCTTCGGCAACGATCAGATGGCATGGATCAAGACCATGAGCATCTGGGGCATCCTGGCCGTCATCCTGCTGTTCATCAACTTCTTCTTCTGCAAGGAGACCGTACAGATCGAAGCGGTCAAAAAGCAGGCAAAGATCCCGCTGGGCAAGTCGCTCAAGGCGCTGGTCACCAACCAGTATTTCTGGGCGATCCTCATCCTGTGGGCCATGCAGAACGGCCTGTTCACCTTCACCGGTACCATCTTGCCGTATTACTGCCGCTATATCTTCAACAATGACACCTGGCTGTACTCC
Organism: Candidatus Butyricicoccus avicola; assembly: GCA_019119435.1. GTDB lineage: Bacteria > Bacillota > Clostridia > Oscillospirales > Butyricicoccaceae > Butyricicoccus > Butyricicoccus avicola. The sequence continues at coordinate 766 of DWWZ01000041.1, read as the reverse complement.
ACCCTGTATCTGGTTGAGACGCTCGTCCTCGTTGCAGGTACCTTCTGCAGCCCGCTGCTGCTCAAGAAGTTTGGCAAGCGTAACATGTCGCTGGCTGGCACAATCCTCGCCTTTGTCGGACAGCTTGTGTTCTTCCTCAACCCATACAGCATTCCATGGTTGTTCTTCAGCTGCATCGTGCGCGCCATCGGCCTGGCGCCGTTTAACTCGGTCGTATTCGGCATGCTGGGCGACGCAGTTGAGTTCGGCCAGTGGAAGACCCACGTCCGTCAGGAGAGCATGGTCTTTGCCGGCGGTTCGGTTGGCTCCAAGATCGGCGCCGGCCTGACTTCGTTCGCAATCACTTCCCTTCTGGGCCTGGCAGGCTTTATCAGCTCGACTACCGGCGGCACGGTCCAGCCAGACAGCGCGCTGAATATGATCGTTAACATCTATAAGGTCGGCCCGCTGGTGATCTGGGCGATCATCATCGCCGTCCTGGCCGTCTACAAGCTGGACAAGAAATACGACCAGATCATGGCTGACCTGGCCGAGCGCGAAGCCCGCGGTGAAGTATAAAACCACACACGCCTATATCTCAAACGGAGGATATGTTTATGATCACAGCAAAGGAACGCGAAGTCATCCGAGACCTAGCCAAGAAGCTGGCCGATCTGGCCAACCAGCCGATTATGGAGGAGCGCCGCAAGCTCTGGTACGCGCACAACGACCTCAAGACCGACCAGCCGGTCATCGACTGCTCGCCCGAGGGCGCTTGGCGCGAGGT
>DWWZ01000040.1 GCA_019119435.1 Candidatus Butyricicoccus avicola | reverse complement strand
ACCACCAATAGCGCCGAAATCCCACGTTTTTTCTGATTCGGGCCAAATAGGGCCTGTAGTCTGGTCTTCATCGCTTTTCCGCCTCCCGTCAGCCTTGTCGTCAATACCGCACCGCCGTTCAGCCGGCGGGCCACATCGTTGAGGATGCACTGGCCATACTGCCGTTTTGCGTCCGCGCCTAACCCGCGCACGACCGCCTGATCACAGGCGATCTCCAGATCCTGCGCGCCCTGCCAGGCCAGCAGATATGCCACGGGATTGAACCAATGCACACAGCGCGCCAGCAGGAACATCAGCTTCCAGAGCAGATCCCTGTGTTTATAATGGGTCAGCTCGTGCCGTAAAATCAGCCGCGCATCCTCAAGCGGTATCCCGTCCTTGGGCAGCAGCAGGGCCGGCCGGAACAGGCCCGCCAACATAGGGCCATCCGCCAGTATGGTCTGCTGCAGCGGGATATTCCGCCGAATCCCCAACCGTTCGCGTTCACATCTATAGATATCCAGCAGCGCAGGGTCACGCACGTCGCGCGCCGTCCGGCGCACCTGCCGCTGGAAACGGAAATATGGCAAGAGTGCTATGGCCAAGGCCAGCACTGCGCCAACGCCCCATATACCTGCCAGGATCTTATCGAACGCAATGGTTTTCTGCGCCTGTTCCACCGTCATGCCCGCCGGCATCCAGCGGCGTACAACAGGCGTCTGCGCGGCGGGATCGCTCTGCTCGTCCACTGTCTGTCCCGATAGGTTCGGGCTTCCCGCCGGGTCCGGCGCAGCCTGCACTTCGACCAGGGTCGTGCGGGGCGTAACTTTGACCGGTGCGTCCGGGAAAGCGTTCTGCACGGGCACGAGTAACCGTACCGCAAAAATCACCCACAGCGCGCACACGATGCGCGCCGGATACCGGCGGCGCAGTACGGCGCACAGGAGCAAAAGCGGCAGCAGCACCAGGGAAGTGGTCAGGCTGACCTGTAGGATATTCCAAAAGGCCGTCGTCATGGTCGCTCCCTCCCCTGTCGGTCTAAAAAGTCTCGCAGCTCGTCCAGGTCCTGCCGGGTCAGCGCGCCGGTACCAGACAGCGACGCCACCAAGTCCCGCACCGAGCCGTGGTAAAACCGTTTGAGAAAGCGCACGCTCTCTCCCTCCCGGTATGCCCGCTCTGTCACAAGCGGCGTGTATACGTTCATTTTCCCCTGCTTTTCACAGCGCAGGAACCCTTTTTCACACAGCCGGGACAGGAAAGTCAACACCGAAGTCGCCTTCCACCGGTCGGCCAGACGTTCGGTCAGCCAGGCCGACGGTACCGGCGTCTCGGGCGCCGCCCAAACCTCCTGCATCACGGCAAACTCCGCATCGGGCAAACGCTTGGCTTCGCGCATTGCCATCACCTCCTACATTTGTAGAACTTTCTAGGTTGCCTATATTCTACATTCGTAGAAATAAAAAGTCAACCGTTTTCCGATGACAAATCAGATACAAATTCTACGCAAAGCCAAAAAGCCGTTCTGCTGTGCAGAACGGCTTTCATCACTTTCCCTGGAAATCATTTGCCTTACGGCTGCTGCATCTCCCAGAGTTCGGCTGTGCCTGTGCCCGCATCCCATCGGACACCCCAGTTTTCTGGATAGCACCGGGTGGACAGGCACAGTGCGCCGCCATCGGCAAACACCTCGACAGACGAAGTATCGGCCAAGATGCGCAGCACACTGGGCTGCGCGCAGTGCGCGATACGCGCAGTGCGTCCTGCTCCATGTGCGGGCACGGCCAGAGTCAACGTACCCTCCTTCCAGGACAGCCGGACGCTGTCATGGATGGTCAGACTGAAGGGCTGGCCTGCAGTCTGATAGCGCAGGTCAAAGGTGCGGGCCTCCTCATGCCGTCCGGCAGACACCGCGACTTGCCGCAGCGCGCCGTGCAGCGTATCCAGCTCGGGCACGGGATTGCGCAGCAGCTTGCCAGCCTTTGCCGTCAGCACGCAGGGCACGGTCAGGCAGTGCTGCCAGCCATAGGCGGTCGTCGGATTGGTATATTCCGCATCCGGCATGCCCATCCAGCCGAACTGGATGCGGCGCGCGCCGTCCAGGAAGGACTGCGGCGCATAGAAGTCAAATCCTTTATCCAGCTCCTGGAAGGCACCCAGGCGGCATGCGCCGCGGAAATCGCCATACAGCGGAAAATATCCGCAGGCATAGCGATTTTGGAAACAATCTCCTGCGCGCTCCAGCCCCTGCGGGGATACGCATAGGAACCACTGTCCGTCCAATTCAAACAGGTCCGGGCACTCCCACATATAGCCGAAAGGCTCGGGCGTTGTGATCGTGTTACAGTGCGTCCAGTGTACTTTGTCCTCCGACTGGAAGATCAGTACTTCTCCCCTGTCTTCCACTGTACGCGCACCCTGGACCATATAATACATTCCATCCTGCTTCCATACCTTTGGGTCGCGGACATGGCAGCTCAGCCCTGCTGGGTAATCTTTGTTTTCCATCAGGCACTGCTTAGACGTCACTGTCCTGCCGTCCTCGGATACTGCCAGGCAGGTGTTGTGCCCGCGGCCGGTATAGACATAATCATAATCGCCCTCGTGCTTGACATTCCCCGTATAATAGAGGTACATCTTCCCGTCCTCGAGATAGGCCGACCCCGAATACACGCCATGGATGTCATAGGGCTGGTCGGGATAGAGCATGGGCGGCAGAAGATCCCAGTGAATCAGGTCACGGCTCCTATAGTGCCCCCAGTGCTTGACGCCGCCCGTGCAGTCAAACGGGCCGTACTGGAAAAATACATGGTAGTCCTCCCCCATCCGGCACAGGCCGTTTGGGTCATTGAGCCAGCCGACCGGCGGCATCAGATGGAATGCCAGGCGGTGCGGGTCCTGGGCCGCACGCGGCCCGTCCTCCCGCTCGACACGTTCCACCAGGCGCATGAGATCGCGCTGCAATGCATTGCTCATTGTCCTTCTCCTCTCTCCAACTCAGCGGTGCAAGGTCAGCACCACATCGCCGGCCTTAACCGGGCCGGGATGCCGTTCCACGTCGGCATAGTCGTCCGAATTTGTGACGATGACCGGTGTAATCGTCTTATATCCCGCCTGCGCAATGGCATCCATGTCGAAAGTCAGCAGGAGGTCGCCTTTCTTGACGTGCTGCCCTTCCTGTACATGCGGTGTGTAGTGCTGGCCGCCCAGCGCAACCGTGTCAATACCGACGTGAATGAGCAGCTCTGCGCCGTTGTCACAGTGCAGGCCGACTGCATGGCCCATGAGGGCGTCGACTTCCGCGTCGCAGGGCGCGATGACCTTGCCCGCAGAGGGCTGGATGGCAATGCCCTTGCCGAGCACTTCCTGCGCAAAGGTCTGGTCACCGGTCTCCGAAAGCGACACCGCATTGCCCGCAAGCGGCGCACCGATCTCGGTCGCAGTAGATACCGCCGTGCTTTCTACCGGCTCCGCAGTGGAAGCCGGCGCCGGTTCTGCTGCAACCGGCTGGCTCTGCTCAGGCTTGAGGCCGAACAGCCAGGACAGGACGAATGCCACGCCGATCGCGATGGCCATGGTAATGATATACTGGACCGGACGATGCAGGTGCAGCAGGATGCCGAAGATGCCGGTCACGCCTGTGCCCGTTGCGCCGAGATGGACGATCGAGGCGTAGAGCGCGCCGCAGGCGCCGCCGATCGAGCCGGCAATAAAGGGCCGGAAAAAGCGCAGGTTAACGCCGAAAATGGCAGGTTCCGTGATGCCCATGAAGGCCGACAGCGAGGCGGGCAGCGCCATGGACTTGAGCTTCTTGTCGCGGGTCTTGAGGGCAACCGCCAAGGCTGCTGCGCCCTGCGCAACGTTCGCCGCCGACGCCAGCGGCAGCCAATAAGTCAGGCCATATTCGCCCAACTGTCCGAGATCAATGATGGTATACATATGGTGGATGCCCGAGACGACAGTCGTCGCGTACAGGCCGCCCATGACGAACGAGCCCAGGCCGAACGGGATGGAGATGAGCCACTGGATGCCGTTGATGATGTTGGTCTCGACAAAAGTGAAGACCGGGCCGATTGCGGCCAAGGTCAGATAACCCGTAACGAAAACCGACACTAGCGGGGTCACAAACAGGTCAAACATCGGCGGCACGACCTTGTGCAGCCGTTTCTCGATAAAGCACATCACCCAAACTGCAATCATGACTGGGATGACATGGCCCTGATATCCGATCAGCGGCACGTCATACAGGCCAAAAAAGACCGGCTGCATGGTGTGTACGCCTTCGGTTGCCACGGTCCAGGCATTTTGCAGGTCTGGATGGATCATGATCATGCCGATAACCGCACCCAAGAATGGATTGCCTCCAAACACCTTGGCCGCCGAGTAGGCGATCAGGATGGGCAGGAAGGTATATGCCGTATTGGCAAACAGCGTCGCAAAGACGTAGATCGAGCTTCCTGTATCAATGTTCAGGAAGCCGTTGTTGTTCATGAAGTTGAGGGCCTCCATGATGCCCATAAGGAAGCCCGAGGCAACGATCGCCGGAATAATGGGGACAAAGATGTCACCCAGCGTCTTGATAAACCGCTGGAACCAATTGCCCTTCTTCGCGGCGGCCGCCTTGACATCCTCCTTGCTGCCCGCAGCTATGCCGCCCTGCTGGATGAAGGCGTCAAACACCTTGTTCACAATGCCCGTGCCAAAGATGATCTGAAGCTGTCCTTGGGCTTCAAAGACGCCCTTGACGCCCTCGGCATTCTCCAGTGCCTGCTTATTGACCTTGCCGTTGTCTGCGATGACCAGCCGCAGCCGCGTCGCGCAATGTGCAGCCGAAACTACGTTTTCCCCGCCGCCGATGGCCGCCAGGACTTCTCTGGCCGCTTTTCCGTAATCCATCTGTGTACGCTCCTTTCCACGCCGTACCGTTTACCCTTACATATGAAATCGATTCCATTTTTTCTGTCCTTATCATACCACTTCCACAAGGGCCTGTAAATGCGGCATTCCCCCCAAACTTTTCCTTCTGTTTTTGCGCAGTTTGACGATTCCTTTGACAGATCATGCAAATTCTTCCCCTAATTTTTGTAAAATATGCGAAAACGCGGCGGCAGATATCCAGGAATCTCTCCCAGCGTCTGCCGCCGCGTTATGTAAATCTTCTGCCGGCAAAGGCTCACTCTGCCGCTGTGCTCTCTCTGCGGACGATTTCATAGCCCAACTTGATCTGCTGATGCATATCTACTCCGCCTTGAATGATTTCCAACAGAATCCGTGCAGCTTCTTCGCCGCTTTTTTCATAAAAATAGTGTGCTGTCGTCAGGCAGGGCCGCACCAGACCAGAGATGCGCGAATGGCCAACGCCAACGATCTTAACATCCTGCGGCACGCGCCTGCCGCGCGCGTGCAGAACCCCCATCGCGCCGATTGCTATGGAATCGGTTGCACAGAATATCCCGTCAAAATCCACGCCGCTGTCAAGCAGGCGTGTGCAGGCTTCCGCGCCGCTCTCCACAGAGAAATCGCAGGTCGCCATGAGCGCTTCGTCCACCGAAATCCCGGCTTCTCCCAAGCCCTCCAAAAAGCCCTGCCTGCGTGCAAGGCCCGCAGCTTTGTCCCTTGTTGTCACGCCGAAATAGGCGATCCTGCGGCAGCCCGCACCAATCAGCTCCTGTGTCAGCGCATGCGCCGCGCCGTGATCGTCATGATAGACGCACGAGGCGTCCGACAGATACTGCCCCTCGGCCACGACCGGCACCTGGCACTCCCGGATGGCTCTGCGGTGCGCCGGGGTGAGCATGGTCGCCACCAACAGGATACCGTCCACCCGCCCCTTGCGGAATACATCCAAATATTCCAACTCTTTCTCTGCATGGTTTTCGGTGTTCGCCAGCAGAAGCTGGTAGCTGCTGCTGCCCAACACCCGGGAAATACCGCGCACGATGCGTCCGATCGACTCGGAATCGATACGCGGCAGGATGACGCCGATGAGGCCGCTCTGCCCGGTGCGCAGCATCTGCGCCTGCCGGGAAGGCACATAGCCAGTCTCCTCAATCACCTTTCGGATGGCCTCCCGCTTTTCCGCGCTCACATAACCGTCATTGAGATAGCGTGAAACCGCGGTCTTGGAAACCCCCGCCCGTGCCGCAATCTCGGCAATTGTCATGCCGTCTCCTCCTTCTTCATCGGTGCATTCCGTTCATGATTTTTCATTGTAGCACGTCCGGGCCGGGCCGTCAAATCCCGCCGGCCGTCCAGAACTTTTATTGCTTTTACCGAACTATGCTGTTAAAATGGAACTATACCAGTTTGCTTTCCCGCCAGGGAGGCACGACGGCCCACGCCGTCAAATCCTGACACCGGAGGTTTTTCTTATGTATCATACACCCATCCGCCTTCCCCGATTGCTGATGCCGCGCGAGGGCCTGGACCTGTCCAAGTGGGCTGTTGTCGCATGCGACCAATATACATCCCAACCCGATTACTGGGCCAAAGCCGACGCCTATGTGGGCGACGCCCCCTCTACCCTGCGCCTGACGCTGCCCGAAGTTTACCTCGAGCAGCCGGACGTCCAGGAGCGGACGGCCGAGATCCAAAAGACCATGCTGTGCTACCAGCAGGACGGAACCTTGACCGAATATGCCCCTGGCATGATCCTGGTAGAGCGCACCACCCAGTCCGGCACGCGCCGCGGTGTCGTGCTGGCCTTTGACCTGGAAGCTTACGATTACAATCCGGGGTCGCAGTCGCTCATCCGCCCGACCGAAAAAACGGTCGTCGAGCGCATCCCGCCCCGCCTAGCTGTGCGCGAGGGCGCTTCGCTCGAGCTGCCGCACATCATGCTGCTCATCGACGATCCTGAGCGCAAGGTCATCGAGCCCCTGTTCGCGCGCAAGGATAGCTTCCACCAGGCATATGATACCGACCTTATGCTGGGCGGCGGCCACCTTTCCGGTTGGTTCGTCCCCGAGGGCGCAGAGACCGCTGCCCTGATCGAGCGTCTGGATGGTCTGGCAGATCCCGCGACCTTCAACAAAAAATATGGTCTGACTGGCGAGCACGCTGTCCTGCCCTATGCCGTGGGCGACGGCAATCACTCGATGGCCACCGCCAAGGCCAACTGGGAGCGCATCAAACAGGGCCTGACCGAGGCCGAACAGCAGGACCATCCTGCCCGCTTTGTCCTGGCCGAGGTCGTCAATATTCACGACGAAAGTCTGGAAATCGAGGGCATCCACCGCGTGCTGTTCCACATCCATCCGCGTGAGGTCTTCCAGGCGGCCGACGACTTTTTCCGCCTGCACGGCGGCATGGCCTACTGCGGCGACCCCAAGAGCGCGCCCAGCACCAACGTGCAGTCCTTCCCCTGCATGTTCCACGGTGAGCAGGTCACCCTATGCATCGTCGATTCTCCCTGGGCGCTGCCCGTGGCGACCCTGCAGAACTTCTTGGATGATTTTCTGGAGAAGAATCCCAAGTCGCACATCGATTACATCCATGGCGCAGACGTCGTGCGCGAACTATCGCAGGACGCGCGCAACATGGGCTTCCTGCTGCCCGATCCCGCCAAGGAAGATCTGTTCCGCGGCGTCATCTTGGATGGCGTCCTGCCCCGCAAAACCTTCTCCATGGGAGAAGCTCAGGAGAAGCGCTATTACATGGAAGCGCGCAAAATCACGCGCTGAATCCAGCCATGAAAAAAGCCCCAATGGGGCTTTTTTTCATGCGCTTAATCCTCTCTTTTCGGGAAAAGCACCTGTTCTTTCTTGATAAACGAGAGTAGATATTCCGCATCGCGCCATTGTGAGACAAACAGCTCCATCGTCCTGCGGAAATCGTCCGGGTCTTGGACCGGGACACAGGTCCGGCCTTCCCACTGCTGCGCGCTCAGGTTCTCCGGCTTGTCAAACCGGTCTCCTTGCCGGTTTGGCCAGCGCTCCTCATCCCTGTCATGCACATGATACCGGTAGACCGCCGGCTGCAAATCCGGGAGCTGCGCCAAGGCCGCCTGCACAAACAGCGGCGCTGCCGCATGGTCGCCATGGACATCGTCCTCATTGGTCATATAGATGGCACCCGGCCGGATCTCTTCCAGCACTGCGCGCACATCCGCCAACACTGCCTCCCGCGTATAGGCAGCGTGTGCACCCCATTTTTTGAGGTGATATTCCTGTTCCCCGTCTGCGGGATGATAGGTATGTGCGCTGACGGACGACGCCAGCAAGAGGCCGGGCTCCCCATGCCACAGCCGCCACAGGAAGCTGACCGGGCGCGGCATCCCGGTATCCGCATAGCCCAGCGTTAGGATGTGGTCGCGCGGCACGCCCAAATGGGTAAGCGCTGCACAGCTCTCCTGCCAGCGTGTCCGTGCGACGTCCGCCCCCTCATAGTCCCCATTGGTCAGGAAGACGACATATATATGTTCCGGCTGCTGCCGGATGACAGCATATCCCCCCAGGATCTCGTCATCCTGATGGGGCGCAAAAATTACAATATCCTGCTGCATAATAGACACCTCTCCACTTTTTGTCGGTATCGTCATTATACCCGCTGTTTTTGCCCGCTGCAAGTCAATTTTTGTTTCCCATCTTTCCTCTTTCACAGGATTTTTGCAGTTTTCTGCGCATAAGGCAGGGATATCTGCCGTCTATCCAGCAAAAGGAAAAGGCCGCTGCAATTGCAGCGGCCTTTTGGTGGCAGCCGGACAAGGATTCGAACCCAGACAAACAGAGTCAGAGTCTGTCGTGCTACCATTACACAATCCGGCTATCAGCGCCGCTTTCCCAAGCGGCGTTATTTATTATAAATGGTTTTAAACGAAAAGTCAACTGTTTTTTTCTGAGAAATTTAGACTTTTTCCGTGTGCCCTCCGGCGTGGTCATACTGTGCCAGCACGCTGTCCATGAGCTGCACCAGTTCGAGCACGCTGCGGAACGGTGTTGCTGCATGGTCATCCATCCACTGGATATTGCCCTGCCAGCTGGCATTCTGCCGGAAAAGCACGCTCAGGCGGAAGCTGGCGATCGGTTTTTCCTCTCCGCCAGCGGCGCGCCCTGCGCGCACCCGGTGGGCAGCGCCCGCCGTAAAACTGCGCATGCTGGTCGCACGCGGCGGAAAAACCATGGAATCGAGCAGTTCCTCGACCAGAAAAATCATCTGTGTCAGGTTGGAAAAATAGCGCCGACCTTTAAAAAATGCATTTTCTAGATATCCCTCCAAATTCTTGTCGTCATAGGACAGGATATGAATGATGCTGGTTTTCATCTCGTAAGGCACAAATTGTTCGGTTGTCATATGATAGTCTCTACGCTCCTATTTGCTTTCTTCCAAATTGGCCAAATGCACGTTTCAGCGCCCCATACGCCGCTGTAGCTGTTCGGGCATCATAGCGCAGCGCAGCGCGGTCTCGGCTGTAATGCGGCCAGCCTTGTACAAGCGCAGGATGGACTCATCCATGGAAATCATGCCCTCTGCGGCCGAAGTCTGGATGACCTGGTCGATCTGATGGATGCGGCTGTCGCGGATCATGCTGCGGATGGCGTTATTGAGATGCATGATCTCAAACGCAGGCGCCTGCCCGCCGCCGATCGTGGGCAAAAGCTGCTGCGACACGACCGTGCGCAGCACCATAGCAAGCTGTACGCGGATCTGCTGCTGCTGGCTGGGCGGGAATACATCGATGATGCGGTCCATGGTGTTGACCGCTCCCACCGTGTGCAGGGTGGAAATGACCAAGTGGCCGGTCTCTGCCGCGGTCATGGCAATGCGGATGGTGTCAAGGTCGCGCATCTCGCCCACCATAATGACGTCTGGCGCCTGGCGCAGGCTGGCGCGCAGGGCCGTGACATAGCTGTCGGTATCGGTCGCCAATTCGCGCTGGCTGACGATACTCTTAACGTCGCGGTGCAGATACTCGATGGGGTCCTCAATGGTGATGATGTGCGCGTTGCGCGTGCGGTTGATGGCGTCGGTGATGCAGGCCATGGTTGTCGACTTGCCGCCGCCGGCCGGGCCGGTGACCAACACCATGCCGCGTGTCGCCGCCGCGATCTTCATAACCTCGTCCGGGATCTCCATCTGCTCCCGGTCCGGGATCTCAAAACTTACCGTCCGGATGACCGCCGCAAGCGAACCGCGCTGGCGGTATGCGCTGATACGGAAGCGGGCCAAGTCTTTGACCGAGACCGAGAAGTCGTCGTCGCCTGTCTCGAGGAAGCGGTCCATCGAGCGGCCCGCCGCAGTAAACAGCGCGGAGACCAGCTCATTGGCCCGGTCGGGCATGACCTTCTCCTCTGCTTCCGGCCGAATCTCTCCGTCTACCTTGAAGGAGACCGGCATGCCGGACACGATAAACATATCCGACGCGCCCTTTTGGACCGCGCGTCTGAGATAATCCAAAATCAGCTCCATCAAAAGCCTCCTTTCCTGATATTCCTGTCACGCGGCGCCGCCGTCCCAGACCGCAATGGACTGGTCGGCCTGCCAATCGCCGCTGTACACAAGCTCCCATTTAAGAATAGCATAGCTTGGCGTCTGAAGCAAGAGTTCGACATCCAACGCCTGATTTTCGCCCGCCGGCACCGAAAAAACGGCATGCGTGCCCTGTTCGGATGGGACGTACTCCACAGGGATACCGTCTATCTCAGGCGCTGTGGGGGCGGCCGCGACCTGCGCCGCAATCGCCGTTGCCCGGGCATCGGCCTCATAGTAGTCCTGAACATGCGCGGCAGTCGCCTGCGCCAAGCGGGATTCTCCCACCGCCGTCGAAAGCGTGAGCACCGCAAACACGGTCATGCACAGCACGACAAAGATCATGACCAGGGAGACGGCCCCGGTGACCGTGCCGCCCCGCCTCATGGCCTGCCCTCCGCCGCCAGGGGAAGCGTATAGAGGGCCTCGTCGCTGCCTGCCTGCCGCACGGTCAACGACGCGCGCTGATACCCCTGCGCCGTCTCCGGCGTCACGGTCAGGCGGTAGCTCGCCGCCCCATCCGCCGGGTCAACTTGCAGCCATCCCGCATCAAATGCCAGCGTTAACGAACCGTCCGCCGCTTGCAGCGCGCCGCATGCCTCCGCCAGCCGTCCGAGATCGCCGTCTGCCGCCTTGTACTGCTCTGCGACATTCTGGGCGGCACTGACCGCGCGGGAGAGCATATCGCTCTCCCGTGAGACCCGGTCTGCCTGCACGAACAGCCCGATACAGATGGCCGCGCACAGGGAAAAGATCCCCACGGCGATCACAAGCTCAATGACCAACAACCCCGATCTACTCGTCCGCACTGGAATCCTCCTCACTTCTCATCGCAATATAGGCGTATCGCTCGCTGCCGCTCGCGTCCACATAGGTCAGCGTAAGCACGCCGTCAGACTGCCCGGCCTGCAGTCCCTGCGCCGGGGCGATCGGCGTGCCCTCAGCCGGTGTGAATGCGTCCAAATCGCTGCAAAACAGCTCCATCAGCTGCCCGTCATAGACATAGAGCGCGGTCACATAGCGCTCTCCATCATAATCCTGTGCCAGCACGACCGCATCCACGCCGCCAAAATCCCGCACCGAAATCCCGCCTGCATGGTCATTGCCATGTACCTTGGCCGTGATGTAGGCCAGGCCCACGCGCCCTTCCGCGCTGGCCTCTACTCGTGCCTGCACGCCGCGGTAGACCCGTGCGCCCATGACCAGGGTCAGAAGCATGGTGGTCGCAAACAGGCATGCTAGGATGAGCGCGGCAATCATACCGCTTCCGCCAGTACGCTTCATGCTGCGCCTCCGATCTGTATGACCGTGATATCTGGCATGATATTGGATGCGAATACCTCATAAAAGACTGCATAGCGCGTCTCGTCGACCGCCACGCCATAATGCTCTTTAAGGTAGGCATAGCTCTCGGGGTACGCGCCCTCGACCGCATAGCAGCTCACGGCTGCCCGCCGGACAGCCTGCTCGGACAGCAGGCGGCCTTCTTCCCCAGAGGCCTCCGCCGTCTGCCGCACGCCAAGGAACATCCACGCCGCAATGGCCGCGAACACCAGCAGGCCCAGCACCATTGACAGCCAGCCCTTTCTCCTTGCTCTCATCTCGCGCCCTCCTTCAGCCGATGGTCGACATGATGCTCATAAGCGGCAGCATGACAGACAGCAGGATGACACCGGCAAGCAAGGCGGTCAAGATGACAATGGCGGGCTCGATGGCGCTGATGCGCGCATCAATACGGCGCATCGTATCCTGCTCCAGCCGGGCGGCGATGCCGTCCAGCGTCTCTGCCAGTGAGCCTGTACGCTCGGCAAGCTGCAGCAGCCGGCCATCCCGCGCCGAAAATAAGCCGCTGTCGGCCAGAGCCTGGGCGGTACTGCCGCCCTCCGCGATTTTTTCCGCGCACAGGCGCGTCTTTTCGTCGATCTGCTTGGCACCGCCGCACAGTTTGCCCGCAAGCTCGGCCGCCTCGTCCATCATCAGGCCGCTCGCCGTCGCCATCGCCATCGCCGAGGCGAACCGCGTCGCGGCCACCCGGCCAAAGATGCCGCGGCCGCCCAAATGGAAACGCACAAACGCAGTGAACCGGCCGCGCAGCGCCGGGATGAGCGCGACGGCCAGGGCGACCACAGCCAGCGCGCAGAGTGCGATCGCAATGCCAAGCCCTGCACCGCTGAGCACATCGCCGACCTGCATCAGCCGCACGGCCATCGGCGACATGCGCACGCCGAGCTGGGCAAAGACACGGTCAAATACGGGCAGTACCTGGGTGATGAGCAGAAAAACCACAGCCAGCATGACGCAAAACAGGGCGACCGGCACAGCCACCGCATGCCGGATGTCAGAAGCCATGCGGTCCTGCCGGGCGTAATGGGCGGACAGCGCGGGCAGGACATCTTGCAGCCGCCCTGTCTGCTCAGCCAGGGCAATCATATCGGTCATATAGGCCGGGAAGGCGCCGGTCCGGCGCATACATTCGGCCAGCGGCAGTCCCTCCTCCGCATGCTCACACAGCGGCCCCAGCCAGGCGCGCACGCCCGCGTCCTTCTCGTCCGCGAGCAGCATGCCCAGGCCCTCGGCAATGGGCAGCCCTGCCTGTACAAGCTGATACAGCTCCTGGCAAAACATAGAGAGTTCTATCGCGGAAATCTGCTTCTGTCTCATAAAAATTACAGTCCCCCTTATAAAACACGGCAAACCGCTTACGCCTGGAAATGCGCATAGGCGGGCACAGACCATGCTGTACCCGCCGTTCTTGTCTTTAATACAAATATTTCGCCTGGTAATTCGCTCCATTGCCGATGTACTTCATGATTGCCTCGCTCGAATTGTTGCTCGAGGCAAAGGTCGGGTCCATGAGCTTCCAGGTGCTTCCATCAAAATAAATGATGCCGTCTACCCAGCCCTCGGTCTCAGAATAGACATTGATCCATGCATGATACACCTTGCCCGTATAGCCGACCACCAGCTTGGTCGGCACCTGCTGGCTGCGCAGCATGGCGCTCATGAGGGCAGCATAGTCAAAGCAGATCCCGCGCTTCTTTGCCAGCACCTCGTCAACGTCAGGCAAATACCCGCTCTTGACATTGGCCGCAAGCACACGGTCATAGGTAATGTTATTGACGACATAATCGTAAACCGCCTGCACCTTTTCCAGGTTATCGGTCATGCCTGCGGTCAATTCGGCCGCCAAGGCCACCGCCTGGCTGTCCTCGGTGAAGTTGACATACTGGTTCGGGCGCAGGAACGGCGCGAACTCATCGGTGAGCGTCACGCTGAACGAGGTGGACAGTTCCTTGCTGTACTTGGTATCCTGGATGTTCTTAAATACCTCAACCGTGTATTTGCCGTTCCCGTCCGACAGCGGGAACGCCTCATATTCGCCGTCGCCGTTGAGGTTATAGGTATAGACCGTGCCGCTTGGGCCGGTCACGCGAGCCTTGAGCTTTTTGTCGGTACTGCCGTACTTGATCATGACATAGCCGTCCTTCTTGTTGGACATATCTACGACCGCCGAGCCGGTCTTTTTCACGTCGCTGCCCGAGGCCACCGGCGTGAGCACAGTGCTCATCGCAGGCGCGCCGGCCAACGGCACGCTGTCGTCAATCAGGCCGCCAAGATCCACCGTTTCCCCTTCGTCCGCCTGCTGTACCTGCTCGGCCGTGGTCTGGGTGTCCGCCGGCTGCTGCCCGCACGCAGTCAGCGCAACCATGGACGCCAGGAGCATCGCCGCCAAAATCTGCCTTGTCTTCATCTTGTCTCCGCCTTTCTTTCCGGTTATATTTATCTTTATATTATTATTTCTTTTTGAAATTATAACACTTTTTTACCATCTTGTAAAGGGAGATACATCCGTATAATCTGACAGAATCTGCGTCTATATTTTTGCTATTTCTCATATTTTCTACAATTTTATCATAGTCTCCTTGCAAATTCAAGATGCTGCCTATGTCTTTTATGTCCGGCCCGTTGAGTCCGGCGCACCCGTCACAAATCGCCCTCATCCGGCCGCGCCGTATGCTATTCTATATTTGTGCGCCGCACCACCTAAAAATCCACATACAGGAGGGTTACATCATGGAACCATCAACCGATCGCAATGCAATCCAGAGTGCTGGGACGGACAGTATAGACTGTGCACCCGCTTCGCCTGCGCCAGTCCCGGCCTTATCCGCCCAATTCGCGCCCGCTCCCAAGCCTTCCGGTTGGTCTGCATTTGCAGAAGGCCCCGCCGCTGACTTCTTTACCGGATATAAATTGGATAAGATGACCCTTGACGACGGCAGCGGCAACAAAGCCAAGTTCAGCCGCACCCGGGATGGCAGCATCAAGATTGAATACACGTCCTCCGTCCTGCTCTGATCGCGCGAAAAACCATCCCCCGCGCTCCCCGCATCCCCCCTTCGTCCCGCTTCTGTTTTGACAGAACCACAAAAATGTGGCATAATATTCGCAAGCAAATTTACATTTTTGTGCATGGGCCAGCGCCGGCGCGTTCCCTGCGCAGCCTCCAGGAAGAGCGGAGAGGATTTCCTAATATGAAAAGAAATAAAAATCACTTGCAACATTTAAATTTACCTCGACAAAAAATTCGTACCATGACCATTATCGCCGCCTGCATGATGGCCGTCTGTATCATAACGGCCGCCGTACTGATGCATCTGATCAATCTCGTCCTGCAGGATCAGACCCAACAGTATCTCGGAGAGATTTCCAATCAGTGCCGTGCCACGATCGAAAAGCAAATCGAGGGGGACCTGCTGACCGTACAGGCCGCCTCGGCTTTTTTTGACGAGACGTTGGAC
>DWWZ01000039.1 GCA_019119435.1 Candidatus Butyricicoccus avicola | reverse complement strand
CGCTGCAGGAAGATCTCAAAATAGTCCAAGATCGAGCAGATGTCCTCGTCCAGCTCTAGGTCGAGCTGGACGGTCTTTTTCTCGGTCAAGACACACAGCTCGGCCGATACCGCCGCGTAATTGACCCGGTCGTGCTTATCAAAGCTGGCCTTGACGTGGTTACGCACCCGGTTGCGGCGCACATCGCATTTGTCCGCCAGAATGACAGCCGCTGAGACCGGATCAACGGCCGTGCCGGTCTTCTCGTCGTGCTGGCCGATGGCTGAAACGATGCGCGCGACCTCATCCGGGGCCATGCCCAGGCCGCGCAGGATCTGAAAGGCCAGCAACGCGCCGCTGTGCGCATGATCCACCCGGTTGACGCAGTTGCCGATATCGTGCATATAGCCGGCAATGCGGGCCAGCTCGCACATGCGCTTTTTATAGCCCAAGGCAGACAGGATAGCGGCCGCGCCCTCGGCGACCTTACAGGCGTGCTTGCGGGAGTGTTCGGTATAGCCGAGCGCCCCCAGGGTGTCGTTGCCGCGCTCCATGAGCGCGGTGATCTCTTGGTTGTTTCGGATCTCTTTATAGGTGATTTGCGAATATTCCATAGGTCTCCATCCCAATGCTTATAGTCTCTGTATGGCGTCCTGTGCGAGCGGCGAGCGCTCGCACTCCTCGGCGGTCAGCACCACCTGCCAGCACAGGGGGCTGCCCTGCATGTGCGCCGCCGCATAACTCAGGCCGTTCGTGCGTTCATCGAGATAGGGCCGGTCAATCTGCCCGGGATCGCCGAGCAGGATGATCTTGGTACCCCTGCCCGCGCGGGTGATGATACCCTTGGCCTGCGCCGGCGTCATGTTCTGTGCCTCATCGATGATGAGATAGGTCTGGGCGATCGAGCGGCCGCGGATAAAGTTCAGCGCCTCGGCCTGGATCATGCCGCGCGCGAAGATCTCCTGGATCTTGTCCCGCAATTCGGCCTCGTTGCGATAGCGCTCGTCCTCGTTCGAGTCCAAGAGCTGCTCTAAGTTGTCCAAAACCGGCCGCAGCATGGGCGCAATCTTGTCCTGCTCATCGCCGGGCAGAAAGCCAATGTCCTCGTCGAACTGTGCGTTCGGACGGCAGACCAAAATACGGCGATACTCGTTTTTGTCCTCGCACAGCAGTTTTTCCAGGCCGACCGCCAATGAGTAAAAGGTCTTGGCCGTACCGGCCATGCCACGCACAATAACAAGCGGCGCGGTATCCGCCGGCTGCATGAGAGCCTCCTGTAAAAAATACTGCCCGGCCGAGCGCGGGCTGACGCCATACGGCCTACGCTTCATGTACTCGAGCGCGACGACTTTGTCACCGCATACCCGGCCAAGCTGGGTCTTGTGGTTTGATTGGTCGGCATGCAGCACAACGAACTGGTTTTGCACCAGAGCAGGCCGGGTGACCGCTCCATCCTCATCGGCCTGGTATAGTTCTTCCACCGGGACCCCCTTCTTGCGGAAGCCTTGAAACCGCGCCTCGGGAGCATAGCAGGCAATGCGGCCGGTGTACGCAGTGCCGTCGTCTGGCGCCTGCTCGGTTGTGAAGTCCTGGGCGCACAGGCCAAGCATCTGCGCCTTCACGCGCAGCAGGATATCCTTGGTAACGAGCACGACCTGTTCGCCGCGTTCGGAAAGCCCTTTGGCCACCTTCAAAATGCGGTTATCCCCGGTATGTGCGAGAAATCCCTCGGGCAGTGCGACATCCACGCAGTTGGTCTCCACGCGCAGCGTGCCGCCATCTGGCATATTTATACCGCCAAGCAGATCTCCCTCCGTGCGGTACTTTTCCAAGGCGCGGATGGCCGCGCGGGCGCTTGCGCCGCGCTCGCCCTCGGCCTTTTTCAGGCCGTCCAGCTCCTCGAGCACGGCCAGGGGCAGGACAACGGCGTTATCCTCAAAACAGGTCAGCGCATAGGGCGCCTGAATGAGCACGTTGGTGTCGAGTACATAGGTCTTGCGCATGGTATCTCCTCCGTCGCTGCAAAAAATAAAAACCAGACCCCCGTGTGCTGGGGACCCGGTTTTATTAGTTAAAATAGGGGGTTGCCTTCATGTCCGCATCGTCCTTCTGCTTGCTGTTTCCAACTTTATGATAGCGTGCGGGCAGACATGCTTCCATCACGTTTGTGTCAGAAGCGGGTAAAAACTTTGCGCGCAACCAGGGAGCAGACAGGAGGCGGGCTGGCCACACATGCGCGTCTTCTGCAGCGGAAGGCCCCAAAGCAAAACACATCCGTTTCAAAATTTTCTGTCTTCCTGTATGATTGACAGCCTTTTGCTGCAATCCTATAATGAGGAAAAACGCAACTGCACGCAGAAATGGGGGAGCCTATTGAAAATCACAACACAAAGGATCGCGGAGCTGGCCGGCGTTTCGCGCGGCGCGGTCGATAAGACCATCCATGGCCGTCCGGGCGTACGCGCGGATGTACGCCGGCGCATCCTGCAAGTCATCCAGGAGACCGGCTATGTGTCCCCGCAGGAGCGCAAGCGCGCGCAGGCTGCCCACCCCCGTGAGACAACCGTCGCCGTCGTCTTGCCCCGCCTCAGCAATCCGCATTTTGCGGCCATGAAGCGCAGCATGGATGAACAGTGCCGCGTCCTGCCCGGGATGCACCTGGAGTACTATCCCTTCGATACGGCCGATACCGCCGGTATGCTGGCCGCGCTGGACCGGCTGGCCGCCCGCAGCGTGGACGCCTACCTGTTCCGCGGCGTTTCCAGCACGCGCATCCGCGACAAGCTGGCTGCCCTGGGCAAGCCAGTCATTTTCATCGACTCCGATGTCCCCGGCGCGCCCCGCCTGTGCTTGGTTGGGGAGGACTGCTACAAGAGCGGCCGCATTGCCGCCTCCCTCTTGGCCAAGAGCGTGGGATTCCAGGGCCAGGTCGCGGTCATGGCCGGGATGCCCACGATCAGCAGTCATCAGCAGCGTCTTGCGGGTTTTCTCGACGTCATGCGCCTGGATTATCCCGACATTGAAGTCCTAGGGCCGGTCTATACGCAAGACCAGAGCGCTGTGGCCTACAGCCGCACGCTGCGTCTGCTGGAAGATGCGCCCGCGCTGCAAGGCATCTGCAACCTGGCCGGGTGCTCGGGGGCAATCGGCCAGGCAATCTTGGACCGGCAGCGGCGCCGGGCGGTGCGGCTGGTCTGCTATAACACCGGCGACGATGTGGCCGCCCTCATCCGGCGCGGGGTGGCCACCTTTTCCATCAGCATTGCCCCGCGCGAGCAGGGGCGTATCCTGGTACAGACGATCTATCACTACCTTTATCACGGCAAGCCTCCCGCCGCGGATTGGATCAAGGTGCCCATCACTATCGCCATCGACGAGAATGTGGACTCTCTCGAAGCCGACTTTGGCCCGCGCGATATGGGATGAGCATTCCGTGCAATTGCTCGGCCGCACCTAATTTTTTTGTGTACCTTGCCAGGTTTCCCCACAACACATTCCGAGCATTTTTCAAATGCTCGGTTTTTTTATCCCCTGGCTCACGATCCTCGCCCACGCTTTGTGCATTCCGGTCAAAATTTCTCTCTGAAATTACACATTTCCCACGAAAATCGCTTTTATGCACGGCGCGAATGGACGGACGCCATATCCCGGCAGTACAATAAACCCAGGAAACGGGCCGGACAGAACGGCCAGACCGAACAGCGCACCGAATACAGGGAAAGAGGTATTTTTATGGCAAGCAACATGTCAACGCATGAATCTTTTGACGCACCGGGCACCGCAGTCTCAAACGACGCAGTCTATCAATACCTGCCCGTAACCTATACCCCCGCAGATGCCGAGATCCTGCGCACGCTTGCGAAGGAGTACATGGCCTATGCCACGCTGCCCATACAGCAGCAGACCATCCGCCTCTGGCAGCGGGTCAATGACCTGCAAAGCGCCCGCCCGGTTCTCATCCACAGCGAAATCCCCTGGCATGAGATGAACGTCGACGACGAGCTGACGCTGCGCACCTCGACGCCCTTTGCGCGGCGCATCGAGGAGGACTTTCGCCGCCGGCTATATCTATGGCGGCACATGCCCGGCGACATGGTGCTGGAGCCCGTGTGCTATGCGCCCATGATTATTGAAAACTCCGGCATCGGCCTGGCCATTGAGGAGGAGACCCGCGCCCTGGATGAAAAGAACAACATTGTCGGCCACGCCTTCACCTCGCAGATCTCCTGCCTGGAAGACCTTGAGCAGCTCACGCCCCCTGTCGTCACGCTGGACCGTGACAAGACGGCCGAGACGCTCGCAGCCTATCAGGACATCTTCCGGGACATCATCCCGGTCGAGCTGCGCGGCTGCCCAGGCTTCTGGTTCGCGCCGATGGACGACATCGTACAGTATATGGGCGTGGAGGATCTCCTGTGCAATCTCATGGACGAACCCGAACTTGTCCACGCGACCATGCGCCGGGTGATGGACTGCTATCTGGCTGGCCTGGAGCAGTATGAGGCCCTGGGCTGCCTTGCGACCAATAATATCAACTACCGCATCGGCTCGGGCGGCTATGGCTATACGTCCGAGCTGCCGCGCGGCACAGCGCACGGCATGCGCTGCACCGGGATGTGGGGGGCGGCCGCCAGCCAGATCTTTACCTCGGTCTCGCCCGCCATGCACGACGAATTCTCCATCCAGTATGAAAAAGAATGGCTGGACCGCTTCCCGCTGAGCTATTACGGCTGCTGTGAACGGCTGGACAACAAGATCGATATCCTGCGCCAAATCCGGTCGCTGCGCAAAATCTCCATCAGCCCGTGGAGCGATGCTGCGCACGCCGCTGAAGTGATCGGCCGGCAGTATGTCATCTCGCTCAAGCCCAGCCCGGCGGCTTTGGCGTTCGAGAACTTTGACGAGGAGGCTGTCCGCCGCGATGTGGGCGAGCGGCTGGCGGCGGTGCGCGGCTGCAATGTCGAGGTTGTCATCAAGGACATCAGCACCGTGCGCTATCAGCCCGAGCGCCTGTGGCGGTGGGTGGAAATCGTCCATGCACTATGCCAAAGCCAGACGTAACCGCACAGTTTTGCAAAAAAGCGCTTTCCTTGACGGAAAGCGCTTTTTTTCTTACAAATTTTCTAGGTATTCCGTAAACGCGTCCATCAATGGCTTGCGGCAGCGCACGCTGATGGGCACCCTGATATCGTTGGTGCAGTACACGTCATGCTCCCGGATGGACTCGATGTTGGCGGGGTTGACATAAAATCCCTGGTGGCTTTTGAGGAAGCCCAATCGTTCCATGTGCAGCCGTTCCCGGCGCATATTCTCCGGCCGGAATTGGGTCTTATGCCGGTTGCGGGTGACGATCGTCATGGTGTTGTGATAGCACTCAACATACACGATATCCGCGATCAAGAACTCCAAAGGGCGCTTATTTTCATTGACCCAAATCACCCGGTACGGTGCCACCCGGCGCAGCATGCGCGTCATAGCCGCCACGAACTGCTGCTTGTTGACCGGCTTGAGAAAGTACTGGTTGCCGGACAGGGCAAAGGCATGGATGGTATACTGCGGATATGCTGTGACAAAGGCAATGCAGGCCGAGGGCTGCCTGCTGCGGATCCGCCGGGCCAGTTCCAGGCCGTTGATGCCGGGCAGGTCAATATCCAGCAGGTACACGCCAAATGTCGTGCCCTCCTCCACTTCACGCAGCAGCGTCTCCCCGGCAGAGAAGGCGATGATCTGCTCAATCTGGCATTCGTCCGGCAAGAGGCGCAGATATTCCGCAATCTGCTTGACCTGTGCCTCATCATCTTCACAAATCGCGGCGTTCAAAGACATCCCTCGCTTTCCCGCCGTGGCGGTCCTCAGGCCGGCGGACTTGCCGTCCGTCCCAAGGCCCAACGCAATTATCTTGGCTTTATTCTACTATATCCCTGCAAAAATTGCAAGTTTTGCCGAGATTTCGCAGTGAAACCCTCTATTTCCCGAATTTCCGTCAACTTATCTCAGCACATTTTGAAATCCGCATAAGCACGCAGCAGCCCAGACCGCTTACGGTGGCTGACCGGGACCTGCCGTCCGCCTTGGCATATCAATCGGGGCCCATGGATCGCCCGGATAAAGCGCAGGTTGACCAGATATCTCTGGTGGCACAGATAAAAGCCATGCCCATCTAGTTTTTGAGTGACTTCGGACAATCTGCCCGGCAGCTCAAACGCCTGGTCGCCGACATAGACGGTCAGATGGCCGTAATAGCCCTCAATGCAGATGATATCCTGCGGATTGATGCGGTATAGGCAGTTCTGAACGCTCAGGCACCAAGGCGCCTGCCGTTTGGTACGATTGGCCAGAATCCGGCAGATTTCCCGCAGAAAGACCTCCGTCGAAGCCAGCGGCTTGACAAAAAACTGCTCCACCCCATCGAGCATGAAGGCCTCTGTGACCAGCCGGGGATCGGTCGCGGTAACGGCCACCGCGATCTCCGGCAGGCAGCGGCGCACCGTCCGTATCGCAATCCCGGGCGATACATCGGGCATTTCCATATCCAGGAGCAGCAGGTCGAACTGGGCGCCGCTCTCCAGCGCGCGGGCCAGACCTTTCCCGCTTGGATACCATATCCCGGTGCTGTTCCGGATCTTCTCCAAAATCGAAACCATGTGTTTGGCGTATGTGGGGTTGCTCTCACAGACTGCAAACTGCAACGCCACCCCCTCCTTTCCCGTAGGGTCCTAGACGGCCGGTACTAAATTTATCTTACCGCAACCGCTCAATGATTTCTACTGCACTTTTCATAATTTTTCCGACACTTTTCGACCAAACAGTTTTAAATCGGAAAATTTTTCCTTATGATAGGTTTCAGAGGTCCTGCAACAGGACGCTCAAATGGAAAACCGTACCGTCAAAACGCCATTTAAGGTGCCCCTGGTACTTGTCTGCGATCTTCTGCATTCCGCGGACGCCATAGCCGTGCTGCTCCGGGTGTTCCTTCCGCGTCACCAGACGGCCATGCCGTATCTGCGGCCGGTGAGCGGTCGGGTTTGCCACGGTCACCGTGACGAATTGGGCGTGACGGGCGATCCGCAAGTCGATATAGGGCGCGGGCACGCCCGCGCATCCCTCGATGGCATTGTCCAGCGCCGCCGCCAGCACCTGTGCCACATCCATAGGATCTATGTGCTGATAGGCCAGCGGCATAAGCGAC
>DWWZ01000002.1 GCA_019119435.1 Candidatus Butyricicoccus avicola | reverse complement strand
ACCGTCCTGCGCGTGGGAGAGACCGCTGCGACCATCATGGCCGACGGCCGTCTGCTGTGGCGCGTGTTCGACAACCTGCTCGGCAACATCGTCAAATATGCGCTGTCCGGCACGCGCGTCTATTTGGATATCGTGCAGCGCGGCAGCCGGTGCAGCATCGTGGTCAAAAATATTTCGCGGGAGGAGCTGGACCTGGACACGGACGAATTGATGGAGCGGTTTATCCGGGGCGACGCGGCCCGCGCCACCGAGGGCAGCGGCCTGGGCCTGTCCATCGCACGCAGCCTGACCGAGTGCATGGGCGGAGCGTTTGATCTGGCAGTCGACGGCGACCTGTTCAAGGTCACCCTGACCTTCCCTGTGACAACGCCCGAAGCACCGCAGGATACGCCGCCTGCAAATTAAGGCACAGCTGGTTTCCGCCAGACCAAAGATGCCCGGAACGATTGTTCCGGGCATCTTTGCGCTATTTGGTCTTGTCCGCCGGCTTGCAGATCAGGGCGAACAGGCAGCCAAAAACGATGGCCGCCGCAATGCCGCCGGCGGCGCCGGTCACGCCGCCCGTGAACACGCCGAGCAGCCCCTGTTCGGCAACACCTTGGGCCACACCCTTGGCCAGCGAATAGCCAAAGCCCAAAAGCGGGACGGTCGCGCCCGCGCCGCCCCAGTCGACAAGCGGCTGGTATATGCCGAACGCGGTCAAGATAACGCCCAACACGACACAGCCGACCAGGATACGTGCCGGGGTCAGGCGGGTCTTGTCGATCAGGATCTGGGTGAGCGCACAGATTGCCCCACCCATCAGGAATGCATGCAGATATTGCATGGACCGTTCACGCTCCTTCCAAAATCACAGCATGGCAGATGCCTGCAATGCCTTGCCCCTGCTGCACCGAGGTCGGGCTCATCAGCGCGCCCGTGCCCGCGAAGATCACGCGGCCGAGCGCGCCGCGCTCCATGCGGTCCAAAATATCGCCGCACAGCACTGCGGCCGAACAGCCACAGCCTGAGCCGCCCGCATGCACGTCTTGCTCGCTGTCATAGAGCAGCATGCCGCAGTCGGCATAGCCATCCCCCAGGTCGGTCTGGTCGCGCGCGAACAGGCCACGCAGGATTTCGCTGCCGACACGGGCCAGGTCGCCGGTCAGGATGCGGTCATAATCGGCGGGGCCGGTGCACGTGTCCGCAAACAGATGGGCCAGCGTGTCGTAGGCCGCCGGGGCCATGGCCGCCCCCATGTTGTTGGCGTCGGTTACATCCAGATCGACCATCTGGCCAAAGACCGCATGTGTTACGCGTACCGGGGTCTTTTTGCCGGTCAGGATGGCCGCGCCCGAGGCCGTCGCTGTCCACTGGGCGGTGGGCGTGCGCTGGCCGCCGTAGGCCAGCGGAAAGCGGTACTGCCGCTCGGCCGCACAAAAGTGGGAGGAGGCTGCGGCGCACAGCGTGTGCGCCGCGCCGCCGTCTATCAAGCAGCCGCCGACCGCAAGGCCCTCCGCCATGGTGGAACATGCACCGTACAGCCCCACAAAGGGCACGCTGCTCTGTACCGAGGCCAGGGATGAGCCGATGCACTGGTTGAGCAGGTCGCCGGCGAGGATGAGATCCAGATCGGCCAGCTCCAGGCCGGCCTTGGCCGCCGCGGTTTGGATGGCGTCGCGCTGCATGGCTGCCTCGGCCAGCTCCCAGGTCTTCTGCCCAAAGTGCGCGTCGCCTGATACCTTGTCAAAGGTACCCTGCAGCGGGCCCTCCCCCTCTTTCTGGCCGACAATCGCGGCGTGCGCCGAGATATAGACCGGGCGGTCAAAGGCGATCGTGCGCCGGCCCAATCGTTTTGCCATAAAAAATCCCCTCCTGTCCGGCTTAGTGTGCCGCATCGGAGGGGATTTATACGTGGGATTGGCTGGCGCTGCCGCGTCAGTCCTTTTTAGTGGGCGTGACCGGCGGCCGCAGCGAGGCCGACAGCCCGGCGTAGACCTTGAGCGTGGGCGCAAGCCAAACCTGGCCGGTGCCGCGGTAGACGTTGACCAGGCCCTCACCGCTGACGGCCGAGCCGATGAGCGTCTTAGCGCTGCGCTCGACCGTAAAGTCTAGGTTTGCCGAGCGCAGGACTGCAAAGTTGCCGTCTACGCGCAAGGTGTCATTGTCGAGGTCGATGACATCGATCTCGTCCATGGGAACAGGGGACTCCAGAATGATGATGCCCGGGCCGGTCAGCTCGGTCTGGAACAGGCTCTCGCCGCCCAGGGCCGCCGAGGAGAGGGTGCGCTGGGCGGCGGCGCGCACGCCGACGCTGCCCTGGGCGCAGAAGAACATGCCGTCGTCCACGATAACGCGCTCGCCTGGCGCCAGTTCCAGTACCAAAAAGTGCTTGAACGATGGCTCTAGCACCAGAAGGCCGGTGCCGGTGTACTCGGGCTGGGACATCTGCTCGCCCGTCACCGCGCCGCGCAACATGCGGCCAAGGGCGTTGCCGACCGTCACGCCGCTGACCATCTGCAGGTTGCCTTGGAAATAGCTCATCGCCCCGCGGTTGACCGTGACTTTCTCGTTGTTTAAGTACAGGGCGACCTGGCGGGGACGGATGTGCTGCTGCTCCATGAAGTAGACCGCCTGCGCCATGGATACGTCGGTCAGGCCGCACAGTTTTTCGTACTCGAGGACCTCGACCCGCAGGCCGCCGCTCTCGAACTCTTCCAAGACGCGCATATTTTCGCGCGTGCCGATTGCTGTTCGCATAAGATGATTTCCTCCTTTTTTATGGGGTTTTATGATACAAAGCCATGGACAAACTGACGGATGATCCCGTAGGAGACCGCAAGGTTCAGGTTTTGGCCGCCGGATACGCCGGCGGTCACAATGCCGATCAGGCGGCCGCAGCGGTCAAGGAGCGCGCCGCCTGAGCTGCCGGGCGAAGTGGGGGCGGTAAACTGGATCATGTCAATGCCGTCCAGCGTGCGGAAGCCTGCGATGATGCCGTCGGAGACCGAGTTGAATAGGCCGAGTGGGCTGCCGATGGCGACGACCTGCTGGCCGCGCCGCAGGGCAGGGCCGTCATAGAGCGGGATCGGGCGGCCAGGGCAGTCAGGCAGGCGCAGGAGCGCCAGATCAAAGTCCGGGTGGTATTTGAGTAGTTCATCGGTCTGGAAGACGGACGCACAGTTTTCGACATGCACGGCATAGGCCGCGCCGCCCCGGGCTACATGAAAATTGGTCAGGATAATGCCGCCCGGCGCGATCAGGACGCCCGAGCCCGAGGCGCGGGGCGTGCCTGTCTCGTCCAGCACCTCGAGCATGACGACCGAGGCGGCAAATCCGGCGAGCGCTTCATAGTCCAGCGGCTGTGCGGCGGGGGCCGACGCCGGTTTGGGGGATGGGGTGTCGGACTGTGCGGCAGCGTCGGTCGGGATGCGGGACGTGCGGGCCGGGCGCGGCGACAGATGCACGGCGGGCTGGGTGGAGATTTGCTGCCGGCTTGGCATCTGGCGCGGCGCTGGCGCTTGCAGAGACTGGAGCACAGCGGCGGGATCGAACGTGGGCGCGGGCGTACCGTACACGACGGCCGCGCCCGGGATGATTGGGGTATCGCCGGCCGGCCGGATGGCCGCAGCGTCGCAGCCGAGCCGGGGCAGAAGCGCCAAGAACAACCGCGCCGTCCCGTCGGGCTCCCCGAGGAAGATACATTTGGGGCAATCAGCGTCCAAAACGCCGGTTGGGAAGAGCGCGGGCAGCGCATCGGCCAGGGCGCCAAGCAGGCGCACGGCACAGTTTTTGACCATTGAGGGCGAGGCCTGCGGATGTGTGGAGCGGTAGTCATTCAGCGCCTGGTCAAGGGCGGCCTGCAGCGCGCCGGACAAGAGCGGCTCGGGCAGGCCGGGCAGGCAGACTGCCTCCCCGGCAAGCAGGGACGCCGCGAGTGCGGATAACTGCGCGGCCCGTGCCGGGGCCGGATGGGCGGGCAGGCGGCCAAGGCATAGGAAACCGCGGCCTGCGCGGCGCGCTTCAGCCTGCGCGGCGCGCAGGGTGTGGACAAGCGCGTCCACAGGCTCGGGCAGGCCCAGCCACTCGAGCAGATAAACGTCCTTGGTATTGCCGTGGGTTTTTCCATGGATGCCGCAGAATGCGGCCAGCCGGGATAGCTGCATGGGGTTTTTACGGATGGACAGCGGCGGCATTGGGTAGGCCTCCCCTCGGGATTTGTCGGATTCCGCCTGGTCTGCGGTCAATGCCATTGTAACACGGATTGCGCCGCGGGGGTAGGGGAGAAAAACAACGATTGTCAAAAATCGGGTAAAATGATATGATAGTACCAGAGCCGCTTATTTGGCGGCGTTGCGCATTCTGCGGGGATGCGCCAAGGAAAGAAGGGAATCCATGGATATTTCGCCTTATGCGGTTGGAGCGCTGCTCTATGCGCCCGCCATTCAGGATAACCTCGTGCGGCAGGTCCAGGAGGAACGGCTGGATGCGCCGTACTCGCTCGCGCTCTGTCTGGAGGACAGCATCAGCGACCGGGCGGTGCCCGTGGCCGAGGCATGCGCCGTGCGGACGCTCGACGAGATCGGGAGCGCACGGCTGGCGTTTTACCGGCCGCTGCTCTTTCTTCGGGTGCGGGCACCCGGACAGATCCCACGCCTGTGGGCGCGCATGGGCGCAGGACGTACCGTGCTGACCGGCTTCATCGCGCCCAAATTTTCCCTAGAAAATGGGGCAGCCTATCTCAAGGCCGTCCGTCATGTACGGGAGGAGGCCGGCCGTCCGGTGTACCTTATGCCCACACTGGAGAGCGGGGATCTGGCCGCGCCCGATCTGCGCCCGGCCCGCCTGCGCGGGCTGAAGACGATGCTTGACGCGGAACGGGATCTCGTCCTCAATGTACGTGTGGGCGGCAATGATTTCTGCAACCTTTTTGGCGTACGCCGCAGGCGGGATGAGAGCATCTATGACATCGGCTGCGTGGCGCGCATCCTGACCGATATCCTGGCCTGTTTTTCGCGCGACTATGTGGTATCTGGGCCGGTTTGGGAATATTTTGACCATCCGGACGGCCTGCGCGGCCTGGCGCGGGAAGTGCGGCTGGACCTGCTCAACGGGTTTATCGGCAAGACCGTCATTCATCCGGCGCAGATCCCGGTCGTCAATGCCGCTCTGCGCGTGGCCCGCGACGACTACGCCGATGCGCTGCGCATTTTGGATATGGCCGACAGCGGCGGCACACTGGTCGCCAAGAGCGCCGACGGCGGCCGCATGAATGAATATAAGACCCACACCCGGTGGGCGGACAAGATCTGCACGCTGGCCGAAATTTATGGAGTACAACCATGAACTTTGAAACGCAAGACCTGGTGCGCGCGGCAAAGCGCGACAACAATCCCAAGAGGCCGTACCTGCTCGTCAACCCCACTCAGGGCAAGCACATCCCGGTCATGCCCCATGCGGCACTCGCACTGTTTGAGACGCTGGCCGATGCGGTGCGCGCGGCGATCCCGGCGGGGGAGCCTGTGCTGGTCATCGCCTTTGCAGAGACGGCGACCGCGATCGGCGCGGCCATTGCCGCTGCGCTGCCGGGGGCGGTCTACTTCATGCAGACCACACGCGAGCACGTCCCGGACACCGATTCCTTGTACTTTTCCGAGACGCACAGCCACGCGACCGAGCAGCGCCTGTGCACCCGGGACCTGGACCGCATACTCCCCAAGGTGCGGCATATCGTCTTTGCCGAGGACGAGGTCACGACCGGCAACACCATTTTGCACCTGATCGATGCCCTGCGGGCGCGGTATGCTCTCGAACATGTTGGGCTAGGCGTGGCCTCGCTGCTCAACGGTATGACGCCGGAAAGCTGGCAGGTTTATCAGGACAAGGGCATCTGGATAAGATACCTGCTTGCGACCGACAACGCGCAGGTCGCCGCCGATGCGGCGCGGTTTGCCGCCGACGGCGACCGCTTTGCCGTGCAGTATGCGCATAGCCTGCAAGCCCGGCGGGCGCAGCAGCCCGGCCTGGTCGACCCGAGATGCGTGTGTGCGGCGGAAGCCTATTGCAGCGCGTGCGGCGCGCTGGCACGGAGGGCCGTGCAGCTTGTCCCCAAGGATGCAGCGCGGGTGCTGGTGCTCGGCACGGAAGAATGCATGTACGCCGGACTGATTGCCGGGTTGGTGCTCGAGCGGGCCGGACATGATGTGCGCTTTCACGCGACGACGCGCAGCCCGATCTTGACCGACAAGGACCCGGTATATCCGCTGCATGCGCGCTGGGAATTGCGCAGCCTGTATGACCCAGCGCGCGTGACCTATGTGTATAACCTGGACGCATACGACCATGTGTGCGTCGTGACCGACGCGCGCACGCCGGAGGCCGGGCTGCAGACGCTGCTTGCCGCCCTGGAACAGGCGGGCAACCGGTCGGTCTCTGTGCTGGAATGGAGGCAGGCATGAGGACAAGCTATCGCGGGGAAGATGTGACCCTGCTGTTAAAAGATATCACCGGATTGGTGCAGCCGCTTGACACCCGCGCGCGCGAGGCGCGCATCCAGGCGGGTGTGCACTACTGCGAGATGCTGCCGGCCGAATATGTGCCAACGGCACGATATATCGAGGCCTACGAGCGGGCGCTGGCCTGCGAGGCCGGGCGCACGGCCGCCGCCGTGCGCGCCTGCGCGGACAAGATTCTGGCCGCAAAAGGGCCGGGCGTCGTGCTGGTGTCGCTGGCCCGGGCGGGCCTGCCCATCGGCATTCTGCTGCGCTGGTATCTTAAAAAGCAGTATGGCATCGACGTGCCGCACTATGGCATCTCGATCATCCGCGGCCGCGGCATGGATCACAACGCCATGCGCTATTTGCTCACGCGCTATCCAGCCGGCTCCCTGCAATTTGTGGACGGCTGGATTGGCAAGGGCGCGATCCTGACCGAGCTGCGGCGCGAGACAGCAGCCTATCCGGGCGTCAGCGCCGAGCTGGCCGTGCTGTCCGACCCAGCCGGGCTGACCACCCTTTGCGGCACGCATGAGGACTTCCTGATCCCGAGTTCGTGCCTGGGCTGCACGGTCTCCGGCCTCATCAGCCGCACCTTCCTGCGCGCAGATATCATCGGCCCGGAGGACTTCCACGGGGCGGCATACTATGGCGAGCTTGCGGACGAGGACCGCTCGTATGCGTTTTTGCACGCGGTCGCCGCACGGTTTGACGACGCGGCCGCCTTGCCGCAGCGCGCCCTGCGGCATACCGGCTGCGCCGAGGCCGAGGCGGTCGCCCGGCACTTTGGCGTAGCCGACCTCAACTTTGTCAAGCCCGGCATTGGGGAGGCCACCCGCGTGCTGCTGCGCCGGCTGCCGTGGAAGCTGCTTGTGCGCGCGGGTTCAGCCGATGACCCGGCGCTGGCCCACCTGTACCAGCTCGCGCGGGAAAAGCAGGTGCCTGTAGAGCCCTATCCGCTGCAAAACTATATGGCGTGCGGCATCATCCGCCGACTGGCCGACGCGTGAAACCGGATAGGAACCAAATGGGTACACCTTTGGCAATGTTTACAAACTTGTAAAGAATAAAGGTCATGCGCTCTATTGAAAAATACCTACAAAAATGTTAAAGTGATAGTATCGTTTGACGGATCCTTTTGCAAAAACGCGAAACCATCCGGCGCACGATTTGGAACCTGAACCGGGATGCTGAGATTATGCTGAAACGACTGCAACTAAACCAGTTTGAAGACTTTTGGGCGCCGCTTGCCGCCCGGCCAGAGCCCGGCGCCTATTTCTGCCGCGTCGCGGGCTATAGCCCCGCCCTGGAAAAGTTTTTGCAGCAGGCGCTCGAAAAGCGCGCGCAGCTTCCCATGCGCCTGACCGGCAAGCTGCAAAACCCGGACGGCAGCCAGCTCGCTTACCTGCGCGAGACCTTGGGCGAGGGCTTTGCCTGCGATCCGGCGTTTTTTGACGCGCAACTCAAAAAGTGGCTGCCGCGTCTGTCGGATACGCAGCGGCAGACGCTGTCCGCCTCCATCCACAGGACGCTGCTCGCCCTGCGCGCGCAGGGGAAGAATGACAATATGCTGCGCAACGCCTATCTCAAATTCCTGTGCTGGATGTATTACCGCTTTGAACAATTGCTGCACCGTCTGGGGCAGGACCCGCTGCCGCGCATTTTATATGACGGCCAGCTGAGCGCGCATGAGCTGCAGCTCTTCTGCGTGCTGGCCGATGCGGGGTGCGATATCCTGCTCATCCAGACCGACGGCGGTGCGGCCTACCAGAAGATTGACCCGCAGGGCCGCGAGACGGCGCTGTGCGGGTTCGCCGGGGATGCGCCGTTCCCGGCGGGATTTTCGCTGGAAGCACGGCTCAAGGCATACCGCCCGCAGCCGCCGGCCCAGCCAGCCTGCCCGGCCGCTCCGCGCGCGTCCCGGCCGGTATCGCTGGCCCATCCCAGCCGTCCAGCCCAGCCCGTCCGGCGGCCCGCCGCGCCTGCGCCGCAGTCCCGGAGGACACCATCCCGGACCCCGGCCGAGCTGTTCCCGGCCGCGCCGGTCATCGCGGTTAACACCTGGCTGACCGGCGACCTGATGGCGGACTCCCTCAAGGACCCTGCAGCCCGCGGGCCGGAAAAGCAATATATTTATACCATGTTCGCCCGTATCCTGGGCGTTTCCGATAAATCTTGCTACGCGCGCGATCTGTTCCTCTGGCGCAAAAAGCTTGAGGATACCGGGCGCCATGTGACTGTGCTCGAGGGGCTGCCCATCCCCACGCCGGGCGAGACCGCCAAAGTGGGGGCGTGCGCGCCGCAGTCGGCCTCCCAGGTGATTGCCGCCCTGCTCCCCATGCTGCAGCCCACGGCAAACGCCAAGCTGGATGCGGCCGCAGGGCGCGCGTTTGTGGAGCTCATCACCGAGATGGAGCGCGCCGGGGAATCGCCCATGCGCATCAAAAATCGCGCGATCTACCTAATCTGTTGGTTTAACCGCTATTTCCGCACACTATTTGAGGGCTATACCAGCGGAAAACTGCCGGTGCTGCTCTACTTTGGCATTTGCCGGACGGCGTTCGAGGCGCTGTTCCTGCGCTTTTTGGCGCGGCTGCCGCTCGATGTTATCGAGGTCTATCCGGAGCACGCGTCGGACTGCCGCCTTGCGGACAAGCTGCTGTTTGACCGCATCTATGAGCAGACGCTGCACCTGGACCGCTTTCCGCAGTCGGCCGACGCGGCCTCCTACAGCACGGCGGCATTCCACGCCGAACAGGAGCTGAACGATACGCTCTATCAGGATTCCGGCCTGTACCGTGCCCATCAGTACCAGAAGGCGACGGCGGTCGCCCTGCAGACCATGTGCGAGGAGATCTGTATCTTGTGGGACAAAGAGGCGCTTTTGCGGCCGGGATTCGAGGTCGTGGATGACACCGTCCTCGTCCCGGTGCTGACGGCCAAGGTCAGCGGGGTCAAGGGCGGCGACGTGAGCGCATACTGGTCGCAGGTCAAGCGGCTGGGCGGGGAGGATACGCTGTTTATCACCCGGCTGCCCTATCTCAAGTCCGGCGGAGATAGCCGGCTGGACCCGGTGCAGTTTATCAAGAACCGCAAGATCCAGCGCGCCGCGCTGCAGAACAGCCCGGCCTACCCTTATGGCCTGCTGCGGCCGGAGGTACAGGACTTCCTGCTGGATAAGGTCCAGGCGCTGCTCGACTCCGGCCGTATCCGCGGGACATTTTCCCAGGGCATGGAGTACAAGATCCTGTCCACTGCCATGAACCTGCCCAAGGACGTCGTGCGCGTCCTGCAAAAGACAGATTTCACCAAAAATGTGCCTAAGATCGCGGTCGTCGCGACTGGGGAGGCCCAGGGCAGCTTGGAGGACGCCATTTTCCTTGCGCTCATGCACCTGTGCTGTTTTGACGTCGTGCTGTTTGTGCCGACGGGATATCAGATTGTGGAGAAATATTACGCCGCGCCACTCTTTACCGAGCACCAGGCCGGCGAATATCTATACGACTTGCAGCCGCCCTATCTCGGCGGCCCAACGTCAGCAAACGAGGGGATTTTCACCCGATTTTTTAGGAGGGGTCACTAGATGAGTATTCAATTTGGTTCGCCCACGCCCACGGGTGCGGCGGCCCAGCCGCAGGAGACCTCTATGGAGGTCGTGCCGTACAATATTCAGGAGGACCGCGCGCTGATGACGCAGCAGCTCGTCGGCACCAAGGAAGTCGATGACATTGTCTCGACCATCGAGGTCTATAACCTCGAAACCATTGTGGGATTTGGCGGCGAGGTGGCTGATGAGATCGCCAAGTGCTCGGATGCGGTGCTCAATGGCATGAATATGCGCCAGATCGACGACTCGGGCGCGATGCTGACCGCACTGGGCAAGATTATGGACAAGTTTGATATCGAGGAGATCCGTGAGGAGCCTGGATTCTTTGGCCGCCTGTTTTCCAACATGCGCCGGCAGCTCGACAAGATCTTGGATAAGTACCGCACGATGGGCGACGAGGTGGATAAGATCTTCGTCCAGCTCAAACAGTACGAGAGTGAGATCAAGGAATCCAACCGCAAGCTCGAGCAGATGTTCCAGGCCAACGTCGGGTACTACCACGAGCTGGTCAAATATATCCTTGCGGGTGAACAGGGCTGCCAGGAGATTGCAAACTACATCGACCAGCGCCGCGCGGCCCTGGAACAGACCGGCGACCAGTCCATCCAGTTTGAGCTGCAGACGCTCGAGCAGGCACAGATGATGCTCGAGCAGCGCACCCAAGACCTGCGCATTGCCGAGAACGTCGCGATGCAGTCCATCCCCATGATCAAGACCATGGAATTCACCAACATGAACCTAGTGCGCAAGATCAACTCGGCCTTCATCATCACGCTGCCGGTCTTCAAGCAGGCCCTGGCCCAGGCCATCCTGCTCAAGCGCCAGCGCATCCAGGCCGAGGCCATGAGCGCCCTGGACGAAAAGACCAATGAGATGCTGCTGCGCAACGCGCAGAATACGGCCGATCAGTCGCGCATGACCGCGCGGATGGCCTCGGGCAGCTCGGTCAAGATTGAGACCCTGGAAAAGACCTGGAAGACCATCGTGCAGGGCATCGACGATACCCGCAAGATCCAGGAGGACGCGCGCCGCCAGCGCGAACAGGACGCCGAGCGCCTGCGCGCCATCCAGGGCGAGTTTGAGCAGATGATGCGCGGCCAGAACGGCCAGAGCGCACCGCGATAAAAAAGGAGGAAAACAATATGCCGATCAGCTTACAAAAAGGACAAAAAGTTGACCTGACCAAGGGCAACCCAAGCCTCAAGCACGTGCTTGTCGGGCTGGGCTGGGATGTCAACAAGTACGACGGCGGCTTCGATTTTGACCTTGACGCCTCGGCCTTCCTGCTGGGCGCAAACGGGCAGACCCCGAACACCGATGCGTTCATCTTTTACGGCAACTTAAAGCACCCGTCGGGCGCGGTTGAGCATATGGGCGACAACCTGACCGGCGAGGGTGACGGCGATGACGAGCAGATTCTGGTTGACCTGACCAAGATCCCGGACTCCATTGACAAGATCGCCTTCACCGTCACCATCTATGAGGCCGAACAGCGCCGCCAGAACTTTGGCCAGGTGTCTAACGCCTATATCCGCATCGTGGACAGCGACACGAACAAGGAGCTCATCCGCTATGACCTGGGCGAGGATTTCTCCATTGAGACCGCCATCGTCGTCGGCGAGATCTATCGCCATGGCGGCGGCTGGAAGTTCAATGCGGTTGGTTCGGGCTTCCAGGGCGGCTTGGCTGCCCTGTGCGCGAACTATGGCATCGAGACCTGCTAAAGCCAGGGATTTTGCAAAAAAGGAGCGTTACGATTATGCCAGTATGTTTACAGAAGGGCCAGAAGGTCAGCCTGACCAAGGATAATCCGGGACTGACCAAGGTCGTTGTCGGAATCGGCTGGGATATCAACCAGTATGATACGGGCACGAGCTTTGACCTGGACTCGTCCGCCTTCCTGCTCACGAGCGCGGGCAAGGTCAGCTGCGCCGAGGACTTTGTGTTTTACGGCAACCTCAAGCATCCGTCGGGCGCGGTCGAGCACATGGGCGACAACCGCACCGGCGCGGGCGAGGGCGACGACGAGCAGATTAAGATCGACCTGTCCAAGGTGCCTGCAAATATCGAAAAGATCGCTTTCACGGTCACCATCTACGACGCCGAGGCCCGGAACCAAAATTTCGGCCAGGTGAACAACGCCTTTGTCCGCATTTACAACGAGGCAACCGGCGAGGAAATGATGCGCTACGACCTGGGCGAGGACTTCTCCATTGAGACCGCGGCCGTTTTCGGCGAGCTGTACAAGCACGGCAGCGAGTGGAAGTTCAATGCCATTGGCTCGGGATTTTACGGCGGCCTGGCCGCTTTGTGCGCGAACTATGGCGTTGAAACCGAATAAACACAGCAGGAGGGATTGAAATCATGGCAGTTAGCTTACAGAAGGGACAGAAAGTCAGCCTGAGCAAGGAGACCCCAGGCCTTTCCCGGGTCATCGTGGGCCTGGGCTGGGACGAGGCTAAGCCTGCAAAGCGCGGCCTGTTTGGATTTGGCGCACGCACGCAGGCCATTGACTGCGACGCTTCGGCACTCGTGTGCATAGACGGTAAGATCCAGAACACCAGGGACGTCGTCTTTTACAACAATTTGACCCACCCGTCGGGCGCGGTCAAGCACCTGGGCGACAACCTGACCGGCGCGGGCGAGGGCGACGACGAGCAGATTGTCATCGACCTGGACAAGCTGCCAGCGCAGTACGACCGTGTCGTTCTGGTCGTCACCATCTACCAGGCCCGCGAGCGCGGCCAGCAGTTTGGCATGATCCAGAACAGCTTCATCCGCTTGGTCGACGCACGGAACAACCAGGAGATCTGCCGCTACAACCTCAAGGAGCAGTATGACGGCGCGACCGCAGTCGTCTTCGGCGAGGTCTACCGGCACGGCGGCGAATGGAAGTTCAACGCCATCGGCCAGCCGCTCCAGGTCGGCGGCATCGCCGAGCTGGTCGAGCATTACCGCTAAATACGGCACAAAACAGCCGGAAAAATAGGGAGAGCGGCTGCCCTCCCTATTTTTTAGAGAATTTATAGAAAGAGGAACCATCCCAAAATGCACAAGAAACGAAACGGGCTTACCTCGGCTGAGGTCGAGGCGAGCCGAAAAGAACACGGCCCGAACAGTATTCCGGAAGCCGAGCCGGAAACCTTCTGGCAACTCTTCTTAGAGGGCTTCCAGGACCCGATGATCCGCATCCTGTGCGTCATCGCGGTTATCATGTTCGGCATGTACCTGGTCGGCGAGAGCGATTGGTATGAGCCGGTCGGCACCATCATCGCCATCCTGCTCGTCAACTTTGTCTCGGCCCGCACGGGCGTGGCCAATGACCGCGCCTACCGCGACCTCAAGGCTTCCCAGAAGAAGGACACGGTCAAGGTCATCCGTGACGGCGTCGTCAAGGTCATTGAGGCTGACGACGTGGTTGTCGGCGACGTCATCCTGCTGCAGTCGGGCGACAAGATCCTGGCCGACGGCATCCTGGCCGAGGGCGCGCTCTCGGTCGATAACAGCGCGCTCAACGGCGAGGCCGAGGAGTGCCCCAAGACCGAGGCCCCAGAGGGCTTTGCCATCCCGGAGACCATCACGGGCGATACCTTCGTCGATGCACACAGCCTGTTCCGCGGCGCGACCGTGCTCGACGGCGAGGGCTATATGGTCGTCCAGAAGGTCGGCCTCGCCACCATGATGGGCAAGATGGCCAAGGACATGGAGGACAAGGAGCCGGACTCGCCCCTTAAAGTCAAGCTTAACAAGCTGGCCGGGCAGATCTCGGTCTTTGGCTACGTGGGCGCGATCGTTATCGCCCTGGCTTACTTCATCCACTTTGTCATGCTCTCTGGCGGCCTGTCCGCTTATCTGGCAACTGGCGGCATTGCGATCCTAGGCGACGTCATGAACGCCATCGCGATCGCCATCACCATCATCGTCTGCGCCGTGCCGGAGGGCCTGCCGCTCGTCATTGCCCTTGTCCTCATGCAGAACACGGGCAAGCTGCTCAAGGTCAATGTGCTTGTGCGCAAGTCCATCGGCATCGAGACCGCCGGTTCGCTCAACATCCTGTTCAGCGATAAGACGGGCACCATCACCAAGGGCCAGCTTGAGGTCGTCGAGTTTTTTGACGGCTGCGGCCGGACGACCGACATCGCCGCTGCGCCTAAGATGGCCGAGGCCCTGCACCTGAGCATCGGCAAGAACACAGGCGCGCTCTTTGACGACCAGCACAATGTCGTCGGCGGCAACATGACCGACCAGGCGCTTCTGAAGTTCCTCGGCGAGGATACCTTCCGTGCACTGGCGGCCCGCGAGGACTGCGAGATCGGTGCACAGCAGGACTTTAACAGCGCAAACAAGTTCAGCCAGGCCTATCTGCCCGGCCAGGGCCGGACCTTCTACAAGGGCGCGCCCGAGCGCCTCTTGGCCAAGGCCAAGAAGTGTTTGGACGCCCAGGGCAATGAGGTACCGATCGACGAGGCGGCCCTCAACGCCAAGATCGACGCCCTGGCAAACCGCGCCATGCGCGTGCTGGCCTTCGGCTACAGCCGCCAGCCGCTCGTGCGTGACGAGATCCATGACGACCTCGTGCTCATCGGCTTGGTTGGCATCCGCGACGATGTGCGCCCCGAGGCGAGAGAGGCCATCGAGGAAGTGCAGAAGGCGGGCATCCAGGTCGTTATGATTACCGGCGACCGTCGGGAGACCGCGATGGCCATCGCCCGCGAGGCCAACCTGTACCATGGCGGCGACGAGCTCGTGCTGACCTCGGCTGAGCTGGCCGAGATGAGCGACGATGAGGTCAAAAAGATCATCCCGCGCATCCGCGTTATCTCGCGCGCCCTGCCGACCGACAAGAGCCGCATGGTCCGTCTGTGCCAGGAGCTCAACCTGGTTGTCGGCATGACCGGCGACGGTGTCAATGACAGCCCGGCGCTCAAACGTGCCGACGTTGGCTTTGCAATGGGGTCGGGTACCGAAGTCGCCAAGGAGGCTGGCAAACTGGTCATCCTGGACGATAACTTTAACTCGATCAAGAACGCTATTTGGTACGGCCGCACCCTGTATATCAACATCCTGAAGTTCTGCAAGATGCAGCTCGTCATCAACCTCGCGGCCGTCTTTGTCTCTGCCATCTCTCCCTTCCTGGGCATCGAGAGCCCGCTCAAGGTTACCCATCTGCTGTGGATCAACCTGTGCATGGACTCCCTGGCCTCGCTCATGTTCGCGGGTGAGCCTGCGCTGAAAAAGTATATGCGCATGAAGCCGCGCCGCCGCGACGAGAGCATCATCAGCAAGCCTATGGCTATTCAGATTTTGATTATGAGCATCTGGCTGACCATCATCAGCCTGGCATGGTTCCTTGTGCCGGTCTTCCGCTCGTGCTTTGCGACCGATGCTCAGTGGTATACAGGCTTCTTCTGTATGTTCGTCTTCAGTTTTATGGTCAATGCATTCAACGTGCGCTCGGATGGCCTGAATGTCTTCGAGCACATTGGGGAGAACAAGCGCTTTATCCACATCTGGCTGGCGATCATGGTGGTTCAGGTCATTCTGGTCTCGATCGGCGGCGTGATTGGCGAGATCTTCAGCTGCCAGCGGTTTGGCCTGCAGGGCTGGATTGCGGTCATCCTCATGGCACTGACCATGTATCCGGTCGATCTCATCCGCAAGCTGCTCACGCCCAAGCCGAAGCAGTAAGATATCGCAGGATCTGGCCGATTGTAAGGCAAAACAGACTTGTCCCGCGCCCTTGTGGGCGCGGGATTTTTTGAGGGAAGACTTATGCATCTCTTTGTATCTGATTTGGACAATACCCTGATTTATTCTTACAAACATGACATCGGGCCGAATGCGGTCTGTGCGGAGGTGTATGAGGGCCGGCAAGTGTCATTTATGACCACTCGGTCGCGCGCGATGTTGGACGAAGTCAACCGGCGCATGCACTTTGTCCCGGTCACGACCCGCTCGGTGCAGCAGTACCGGCGGATTGTGTTTGCCGACGGCTGGTCGCCTGCCCTG
>DWWZ01000038.1 GCA_019119435.1 Candidatus Butyricicoccus avicola | reverse complement strand
GAGGTCGTCGCCGGCGGCGAGGATGTACAGCAGGCGGCGTTTACGGCAAAGGACGAGACCGGTATCCTGGTCCACTCGGATTTCCTGGACGGCAAGACGGTCAAGGAAGCCATCCCGGCTATGATTGCTTGGCTCGAGGAAAAGGGGATTGGCCGCAAGAAGGTCAACTATAAGCTGCGTGACTGGGTCTTCTCCCGTCAGCGCTATTGGGGCGAGCCCATTCCGCTCGTATACTGTGAAAAGTGCGGCTGGGTGCCGCTGCCCGAGGACCAGCTGCCGCTGACCCTGCCCGAGGTCGATTCCTATGAGCCGACCGAAAACGGCGAGTCCCCGCTGGCCAAGATGACCGACTGGGTCAACACCACCTGTCCGCACTGCGGCGGCCCGGCCAAGCGCGAGACTGACACCATGCCCCAGTGGGCGGGCTCGTCCTGGTACTTCCTGCGCTATATGGACCCGCACAACGATAAGGCGCTGTGCTCCAAGGAAGCGCTCGAATACTGGAGCCCGGTCGATTGGTATAACGGCGGCATGGAGCACACCACGCTGCATCTGCTGTACAGCCGATTCTGGCACAAGTTCCTGTATGACATCGGCGTTGTGCCCACCAAGGAACCCTATGCTAAGCGCACCTCGCACGGCATGATCCTGGGCGAAAACGGCGAGAAGATGTCCAAGTCGCGCGGAAACGTGGTCAATCCCGATGAGATTGTGGACACTTACGGCGCAGATACGATGCGTCTGTACGAGATGTTCATCGGCGACTTCGAGAAGGCTGCTCCGTGGTCGTCCACCTCGATCAAGGGCTGCCGCCGATTTGTCGAGCGTATCTGGAACCTGTACGATCAGGTTAAAGATGGCGACAGCTACAGCGCGGAAAACGAGACCCTTCTGCACAAGACCATCAAGAAGGTCGGCGAGGACATTGAGAATCTCAAAGATAACACTGCGATTGCGGCGCTCATGACGCTGGTCAACCAGTTCTATGATAAGGGCGTCAACCGGGCCGAGTACGAGACCCTGCTCAAGCTGGTCAATCCCTTTGCCCCGCATGTGACCGAGGAGCTGTGGCAGATGCTGGGTCATGACAGCGTGCTCTCGCTCGAGTCCTGGCCGTCTTATGACGAGGCCAAGACCGTGGAGGACGCGGTGGAGATCGGCGTGCAGGTCAACGGCAAGGTTAAGTCGACGGTCAAGCTACCCATGGACTGTGAGCAGCAGGCTGCGGTCGAGATCGCGCTGGCAGATGAGAAGGTACAAAAGGCCATTGCAGGCAAGAATATCGTCAAAACCATCGTGGTCAAGAATAAGATCATCAATTTGGTTGTAAAATAAAAAATTGGATTGCCGGCAATTCTCTGAAATTCACCCTTGACAGCGGCAGGTAAATTCGATATAATAATCTTACGGTTTTATCGGGATGCCTTTGCCTGTTTTCAACAGGACGCCCGGTGAAAGCGCAAGCGTTCTGGAATTAGCCGAACGCGCGGAGGGAGGGAAAACAATGTCGGAAGTCCATATCAAGGAAAACGAGTCTTTGGACAGCGCGCTGAGAAGATTTAAGCGTTCCTGCGCCAAGGCTGGTGTGCTTTCCGAGCTCCGCAAGCGTGAGCATTATGAGAGCCCGAGCGTAAAGCGCCGCAAGAAGTCTGAGGCTGCTCGCGCGAAGAAGCGTAAGTTCAGATAAGAAAGCTTTCTTGACAACACCGAAGTGCAATCGCACTTCGGTGTTTTTATTTCCCGTTCATAAAATTTTAATAGAACGTTAAAAAATCCGTCATAATTCCGACAACATTCCGACACAAAACTAAGATACAATAGAGACAGTCAAGAACAAGAGATTCCCCCATCTCAGGTTCCTGACGGATTACCCCAATCCCCCTACTTTTTTCTTACCCCTTCAAAATTGCCTTTCGGCCGCGCGTTCCCCCGCGCGCGGCCGAGCAAAGGCAATGCCAACCCCAGGAGTAACCACTCCTTTCATGATACCTTTTTCTTTCTATCCCCCTTCTTTTTTCATCCTTACTTTTTTGAGTTCAGCGCCCGGGCTACATGGCCCGGGCGCTGAACTGTTTTTTTGGGGGAAAGGAGCGGGGCAGGCAATGGAAAGCCCTGCGCCGAATGCTGCGGCGGCATGCCGCCGCAGGACGGAAAATCTGAAGGAAAATGCGCCCGATTTGACAAAAATGCTTCGGATGGCATATAATAGAACCAATTGCGAATCCAAAACAGGAGTAATGTCAAATGGCGAAAGCAAGCAACCACTATGGCAACGACAGTATTTCCTCCCTCAAAGGGGCCGACCGCGTCCGTAAACGCCCGGGCGTTATTTTTGGCTCGGACGGCCTGGAGGGCTGTGAACATGCGGTCTTTGAGATCTTATCGAATTCCATCGATGAGGCCCGCGAAGGCTATGGCCGCAAGATTACATTGACCCGCTACGCCGATGGCTCCATCGAAGTGGAGGACATGGGCCGCGGCATCCCTATTGAGTGGAACCCAAATGAGGAGCGCTACAACTGGGAACTGGTCTTCTGCGAGCTGTATGCGGGCGGTAAATATAAGAACAATGAAGGGGAAAACTATGAGTTTTCCCTGGGCCTCAACGGACTGGGCACCTGCGCGACCCAGTATGCGTCCGAATATATGGATGTCACGGTCTGGCGCGACGGGTTTGAGTACAAGCTGCACTTTGAGAAGGGAGAGAACAAGACCGGTACGCCCGAGGGCTTCGTCAAGACCCCGTGCAGCAGCAAGAAGACCGGCACCCGCACCCATTGGCGGCCCGACCTCGAGGTCTTTACCGATATCAACATCCCACGGGATTACTATGTCGATACGCTCAAACGGCAGGCGGTGGTCAACGCCGGCCTGGTTTTTGTCCTGCGCGACCAGAGCGGCAGTAAGTTTGAGAGCACAGAGTTCTGCTATCAGAACGGCATTGTAGACTATGTCTCCGAGCTGGCAGGCGAGCAGGCGCTGACCTCGGTACAGTTTTTCCAGGCAGAGCGCCGCGGCCGCGACCGCGCGGACAAGGACGAATATCGGGTCAAGCTGTCCTGTGCCTTCTGCTTTGCCCGCGCCGGGGCGCGCACCGAGTATTACCATAACTCGTCCTGGTTGGAATATGGCGGTGCACCCGATAAGGCGGTGCGCTCGGCCTTCGTCTCGGCCATCGACGCCTATCTCAAGCAAAACAGTAAGTACCAGAAAAACGAGAGCCGCGTGACCTTTCAGGATATTGCAGATGCGCTCATCCTGGTGACAAACTGCTTCTCCACGCAGACCTCCTATGAGAATCAGACCAAGAAAGCCATCACCAACCGCTTTGTGCAGGAGGCGACGACCGAGTTCCTCAAGGAGAACCTGGAGATCTACTTCATCGAGAACAAGGACGAGGCCGAAAAGATCGCCGAACAGGTGCTCATCAACAAGCGCAGCCGCGAACAGGCCGAGCGCGCCCGCCTCAACATCAAAAAAAAGCTGTCTGGTAATCTGGACGTGTCCAACCGGGTACAGAAGTTCGTCGACTGCCGTACTAAGGACGTTTCCCGCCGCGAGCTGTACATCGTGGAAGGCGATTCGGCGCTCGGCTCATGCAAGCAGGGCCGTGACTCGGAATTCCAGGCCATCATGCCCGTGCGCGGCAAGATCCTCAACTGCCTGAAGGCAGATTTTGACAAGATCTTTAAGAACGATATCATTACCGACCTCATTCGTGTACTGGGCTGCGGCGTGGAAGTGCGCACCAAGGCCAACAAGGACCTGTCGGCGTTTGACCTGTCCGGCCTGCGCTGGAATAAGGTTATTATCTGCACCGATGCAGATGTGGACGGTTTCCAGATTCGCACGCTCATTTTGACCATGATCTACCGCCTTATGCCCACGCTGATCGAAGAGGGCTTTATCTATATCGCCGAATCTCCACTGTATGAGATCACCTACAAGGATAAATCCTACTTTGCCTTTGATGAGACCGAGAAAGCCGCTGTGCTCAAAAAGCTGGCAGGCAAGAAAATCAACATCCAGCGATCCAAGGGCCTGGGTGAGAATGAGGCCGATATGATGTGGGAGACCACGATGAACCCGGCGTCCCGCCGCCTGATCCGTGTGACGCCCGAGGACGCACAGGCAACGGCCGAGATGTTTGAGCTGCTTTTGGGTGATAACCTGTCGGGCCGCAAGGAGTATATTGCGGAAAACGGTGCACAATATCTGGATTTCGCCGATATTTCGTGACTGGAACCGCGCGCCCCGCCGCGCCCGCACGGCAGTATTATTTTACTTTTGACAAGGAGGCCCGCTTTTCGTGGCAAAAAAGAAGGAACCCAATCAGGGCCGACCGGTGCAGCCGCCGCTCGAACCGACCGAGCAGCCCATCACCGAGACCCTGCGCACAAACTATATGCCCTATGCGATGAGCGTCATTGTCTCGCGCGCCATCCCGGAGATCGATGGGTTTAAGCCGTCCCATCGGAAGCTGCTGTACACCATGTACAAAAAGGGCTTGCTGACCGGCAAC
This sequence comes from Candidatus Butyricicoccus avicola, assembly GCA_019119435.1. GTDB lineage: Bacteria > Bacillota > Clostridia > Oscillospirales > Butyricicoccaceae > Butyricicoccus > Butyricicoccus avicola. The sequence continues at coordinate 1,403 of DWWZ01000038.1, read as the reverse complement.
CGCACCAAATCTGCCAATATCGTCGGCGAGACCATGAAATTGAATCCGCACGGCGACGCGGCCATCTATGAGACGATGGTGCGCCTGACCCGGGGCAATGAGTCGCTTTTGACCCCGTTTGTCGATTCCAAAGGCAACTTCGGCAAGGTATATTCGCGGGATATGGCTTATGCGGCCCCGCGTTACACCGAGGCCAAGCTCGATCCGTTCTGCATTGAGCTGTTCCGCGACATCGACTGCGACGCGGTCGACATGGTAGATAACTACGACGGCACGATGAAGGAGCCAACCTTGCTGCCGACGACCTTCCCCAACATCCTGGTCTCGGCCAATACCGGCATCGCCGTCGGCATGGCATCCTCGTTCTGCGGCTTTAACCTGCATGAGGTCTGCCGCACGGCCATTGCCTGCATCAAAGACCCAGATCACGATATCATGGCCACCCTGCCGGCGCCTGATTTCCCGACCGGCGGCGAGATCATCCTGGATGAGGCCGAGATGCGTAAGATCTATGAGACCGGGCGCGGCTCCTTCAAGGTGCGCGGCAAGTGGCGCTACCTCAAAAAAGAGAACCTCATCGAGATCACGGAGATCCCATACACCACGACCATCGAGGCGATCATCGATAAGGTGGCCGAGCTGGTCAAGGCCGGCAAGATCCGGGAAATCTCGGATATCCGTGACGAATCGGACCTGAGCGGCCTCAAGATCGCCATAGACCTCAAGCGCGGCACTGACCCGGACAAGCTCATGGACCGGCTGTTCCGCATGACGCCGCTGATGGACTCCTGTTCGTGCAACTTCAATGTGCTCATCGAGGGCATGCCCCGCGTGCTGGGCGTGCGCGCCCTGCTGGAGGAGTGGACGGCCTGGCGTGCAGGCTGCGTGCGCCGCCGTGTCTACTTTGACCTGGGCAAAAAGAAGACCAAGCTGCATCTGCTGGAGGGCCTGCGCAAGATCCTGTTGGATATTGACCGGGCAATCCAGATCATCCGCGAGACCGAGGAGGACGCCGAGGTCGTCCCGAATTTGATGATTGGTTTCGGCATTGATGAGGCGCAGGCCGAATTCATCGCCGAGATCAAGTTGCGGCATATCAATCAGGAGTATATCCTCAAGCGCACACAGGAGACCGAGGCGTTGGCGGCTGAGATTCAGAAGCTGGAGGGCATCGTCGGCAGTCCGGCCAAAATCCGCGGTATCATCGTCAAGGAGCTGGAGAATATCATCAAAAAGTATCCGGCGCCCCGCCGTGCCGATATCATCCGTGCGGATGCGGTCAAATCCTTTGATGAGGCCGACCATATTGAAGATTACCCCGTGCTGGTATTCCTGACCCGGGACGGCTACTTTAAGAAGATTACGCCGGCCTCCTGGCGGATGTCGGCCGAGCACAAGCTCAA
>DWWZ01000037.1 GCA_019119435.1 Candidatus Butyricicoccus avicola | reverse complement strand
GCGGACCAGGCGGTTACCTGCATGGAAGCCATCGTACAGAACCACCCGGAGGGCATCGCTATCATCTTCGCCAACAACGATGATATGGCGATTGCGGCCAAGCGCGTCGTTGAGGGCAACCCGGCTTATGAGAACACCATTTTCTGCGGCTGCGGCGGCAACACGGCGGCCATGCAGGCCATCCTGAACGGCGAGGAGACCATGACGGTCGCTGTTGACGGCTATGACGTGGGCTACCGCGGCGTTGAGGCGGCGGTCAACGCGCTCGAGGGCAATACGCCCGATGCATTCATCGCGTCGCCCGCGACCATCGTCACCATCGACAACGCAGAGGAACATCTGGCGCTCGTACAAGAAAAGGAAAACGACAAGGTCTAAACAACATCCCCCGCAGGCTGGAAACGGCCTGCGGTTTTTTTACATGCGTGCCGGCCGCGCGCATCGCTTGAGCCTGTGCTGAAGATCTGGTATACTGGAAAAAAGCCCGCCGCCGGCGGGGAGAAGGGAAGACGCGATATGAGACAGGCAGGAAAACGGCTGTTGTGCGCCGTATGTGCGGGCGCGATGCTGGCCGCTGCAGCCGGGGCGACCGACTGGGGGCTGTGGTATGGGAATGGCGCGGGCAAGCCGCCCTCGGGCGAGGACAGCGTCCAAACGCTCGCACAGTACGGCGCGTACTATATGGGCGACCCGGACAGCAAGACCCTTTACCTTACCTTTGACTGTGGCTATGAGAACGGCAACACGGCCAAGATCCTGGACGTGCTCAAGGCGCACCACGTTCCGGCGGCTTTCTTCATGGTCGGCGGCTTTTTGGACGCGGCGCCCGCGCTTGCCCGGCGCATGGGGGACGAAGGCCACCTGGTCGGCAACCACACCGCAGGCCACCCCAATATGACCCAGGTGTCCAAGACGCGGTTTACACAGGAGCTGGACAGCCTGGCCGCGCAGTACCGGCAGGTGACCGGACGCGCGATCGACCCGTTTTACCGCCCGCCGGAGGGCTCCTACACATACGATAACCTCAAATGGGCGCAGGAGATGGGCTATCACACGACGCTGTGGAGCGTGGCCTATGCCGACTGGGACCAGGACAAGCAGCCCACCCGCGCCGCGGCCCTCCAGACGCTGGGCAGCCGGGTCCATCCGGGCGCAATCATACTGCTGCACGCGGTGTCGTCGACCAACGCGGCGATCCTGGACGAGCTATTGACCGGCTGGGAGCAGCAGGGGTATACGTTTGCCTACCTCACCGCCCTGCCCGGCCTGCAGGACCCACCCGAAACCGCAAAGCCGAGCGCCTGCACCTTCTCGGTGCACGGCGCGGCTGCGCCGCTGACCGCCTATCTCATTGGCGGAGAGAATTACGTCCGTCTGCGCGACTTTGCCGCCGCCCTGCCCGCGGGCGCGGGATTCGGCATCGCTTATGACCCGGACACAGCGACCGTGGAGCTGACCCGCGGGCAGGTTTATACGCCGGGCAGCGGCGAGCTGTCCGGACCGGCCGACGTGGCGGCGATGCCGGCCTACCCGGCCCGCCAGACCATCCTGCTCGACGGCGCATCCTGCGCGCTGCATGCCTACGAGATCGCGGGCAGCCATTATGTCCGTCTGCGCGACCTGGCCGGCCTGACCGGGGATGCCGTCGCCTATGACCCGGCGCTGCAGGCCGTCCAGATCGGCTGACCCCGTTCCCGCCAGGGTCCCGTGTCGTGCCTGGGCATTTTCGGACGCAAAAAGCGCCACCAACAGGCGGCGCTTTTTTGTATGGGTGCGGTGGGCTCAGGCGACGCGCAGGTCGGCTGTCAGCTCGATGGGGTCGTCCGACCCGATGTACACGGTCAGCTCCTGGCGGCCGTCCAGGGGCGCGGCCCAGTCAAAGCTGACCTGGCCGTAGCCGTTTGTCAGCGTTACCGTCTGGGGCGCGGCGGAAACCATCTGGCCGTCCAGCTCCCAGCGCACGGGCACGGTGATCTCGGGCAGGCCGGCCGTGCTCGTCACGTCGGCCGTGACCGTCACGGTCTTGGACGGATAGACATCGGCACGGTCCAGGTTGAGCGAGGCGTCCAAGTCCAGGTCGACCGGCTGCACGGCAAGCACGGTCTCGGCCGAGCGCAGCGTGCCGTCCGGCATGGTCAGCGAGAAGCGCACGGTCACGGGCTGGGTGTCCAGGCTGTCCAGCGTATAGCTGAGCGTGCTGGTCTTGCCGTCCGATACCGTGTAGTAGCTGTTTCCGTAGCCAGAGACCGGCTGGTCGTTGACGTACCACTGGGCCGACGAGATGTAGTCGGCGCTCACGCCGGCCATCTGTGCGGTCACCTGGAAGGCCGTGAACGGCTGGACGATCTGCGGCTGCTGGGTGATGCGCACGGTAGTCGTCTGCCGTGCGGCGTCGCGCCGCGCGATCTCGGAGAAGCCGAGGTCCAGAAGCTGGCGCGAGTCGGCAAAGCGCTGGTTGTCGCTCGTGGACTTCATGACGACCGCGATGACCCGGCGGTTGCCGCGCGTGGCCGTGGTCGTGACGCAGTAGCCGGCTTCGGAGATGGTGCCGGTCTTGAAGCCGTCCAGGCCGGCGTAGGGCGCGAGGGTGTTGAGCAGGTGGTTGGTGTTGTTGTACCAGCGGCCGCCGAAGGAATAGCCGCTCTTGGCGGTGATGCGCAGGATGTCCGGATAGTCCTGGATGAAGCGGCGGGTGAGCATGGCCTGGGAGCGGGCCGTGATGTAGTTGACCCGGGCGCCGTGGCAGTTATTGTAGGTGGCGGACAGGCCGAAGGCGTCGGCCGTCTGGTTCATGCGCGTGACAAAGGCCGCCTCGCTGCCCGCGATGTATTCGGCCATAGCGATGCACGAGGCGCTGGCCGAGGGGATCATGATCAGGTGCATGAGCGTGTCCACCGAATAGGTCGCGCCCTCGGTCAGCGGCACGGCGGTCGGATAGCTGCTGTCGCGCGACTTGACCGCGACGTTGTGGCTGATGGGGATTTGGGTGTCCCAGGTCAGGTTGCCGCGCTCCAGCTCCTGATAGACAATGTAGGCGGTCATGACCTTGGTCATGCTGGCGGGCACGCGGGCCACGTCGCCGTTGTACTCGTACAGGCATTCGCCGGTTTGGTAGTCCATGACGAAGGCCGAGGCCGCCCGGATGTCGAGCGCCGAGGCCGCCGGGCTCAGTCCGGTCAGGCACAGGAGCACGGCCATCAGACATGCCGCCAGCCGCCGCAGGCGTGTTTTTCTTGCATTCATGTGGATAACCCCTTCTTTCTCTGCGCGGCTAACCGCGCGGTTCTATCCTTATGATACAAAGAATGGAGAATTATTTCAATTAAATTTGTTAATTATGCGAGAATTTTTTGGGCAGCAGCGCCGGTTTACCAAAAGTTTACAACTGACCGACCGGTTTTCCCTTGACGCGCCCGCCCGGCGCTGGTATACTCATGTCAAGCTTGAAAAGGGAGTCGTTTGAAAGTTCGCCTGTCAACAGCACGATGCCGCGCGGCATCTGGCAGCGGACGCCTTCCGCATGGATGCAAGGTAACAAGACTTTTCGGCAATCATATCTATATCTATGGGTATGATTGGCGGGAGGTCTTTTTTTGTTGCCCGCCGCATACCCCGGAGGAAAGGACGAGAATCCGATGAAAGACAGACAGCCCTATCACCTTTCGGCGGCGCAGGTCCGGGAGGGCCTGGGAACGCCGGAAACCGGCCTGACGGCCGCCGAGGCCGCAGAGCGCCTCGGGCGATGCGGCGCGAACACGCTGGCCGAGGGAAAGAAAAAGACCATTCCCCAGATCTTTCTTGCGCAGTTTTGCGACCTTTTGGTGCTCATCCTGCTGGCTGCGGCTGCCGTATCGCTCATCTCGGGCAGCGGAGAGAGCACGGCCGTCATCTTTGCCGTTGTCGTGCTCAACGCTGTGCTGGGCACGTTGCAGACGGTCAAGGCCGAGCGGTCGCTTGCCAGCCTCAAGGAGATGGCAGCGCCCCGAGCCAAGGTGCTGCGCGACGGCGCGCCGCTGGAGATCGCGGCCGCCGCGGTCGTGCCGGGGGATATCCTGATCCTGGAGGCAGGAGACCGCGTCCCGGCCGACGCCCGCCTGCTCGAGAACCACGCGCTCAAGGTCAACGAGAGCGCGCTGACCGGCGAGAGCGAGCCGGTAGAAAAGCAGACGGACGCGCTCACGGAGGACAATCCCGCCCTGGGGGACCGCCGGAATATGGTATTCTCAGGCTCGCTCGTGACCTACGGCCGCGCGCAGGCGGTCGTGACGGGCACGGGTATGGACACCGAGCTCGGCAGGATCGCGGCGCTCATGCACGCGACCGAGCAGCGCAGGACACCCCTGCAGGTCAGCCTGGACCAGTTCTCCAAAAGGCTGGCCGCGGTTATCCTGGCCGTCTGCGTGCTGGTCTTTGGCCTGTCGGTTTTCCGCGGCGGCATGGGCATTCTGGACGCCATGATGTTTGCCGTGGCCCTGGCCGTCGCGGCCATCCCGGAGGCGCTCAGCTCGGTCGTCACCATCATCCTAGCCATCGGCACCCAGAAGATGGCCAGGCAGAACGCCATTATCAAGGACCTCAAGGCGGTCGAGTCGCTGGGCTGCGTGTCGGTCATCTGCTCGGATAAGACCGGCACCCTGACCCAGAACCGCATGACCGTGCAGCAGTTCTACGCGGACGGCGTGCGCTTTGCGCCCGACGCGCTCGACTTGCACGACCCGGTGCACCTGCGCCTCATTCAGGCCGGCATCCTGGCCTCGGACGCGACGGCCGACGGGGACAAAGAGATTGGCGACCCGACCGAGATCGCGCTGGTGCGTGTCTGCGGCCGGCTGGGGATCGACGCACGCGCCTACCGCGCGGACCATCCGCGCCTGTCCGAGCTCGCGTTCGACTCCGACCGCAAACGGATGAGCACGCTGAACGTGCTCGCGGACGGCCCGGTGCTCCTGACCAAGGGCGCGCTCGACGTCCTGCTGGCCCGGGCCGACAGCATCCTGACCGCGCAGGGCGTGCGCACGCTGACCGAACAGGACCGCGCCGCCATCCTGGACGAGAACACCGCGCTGTCTGAACAGGGCCTGCGCGTTTTGGCTTTTGCCTTCCGCCCGCTGGACGCGGCGCGGCCGTTGACGCTCGCAGACGAGGCGCACTATACCTTTGTCGGCTTGGCCGCCATGATCGACCCGCCCAGGCCCGAGGCTGTCGCGGCCATCGCGGACGCCGCGCGCGGCGGCATCCGCACCATCATGATCACGGGCGACCACAAGGTTACAGCGACCGCCATCGCCCGGCAGCTCGGCATTTTTCGACCGGGAGACCGCGCCGTGACCGGGCCGGAGCTGGACGCGATGGATGCGCAGGCGCTGGACGCGGCGCTGCCGTATATCTCGGTCTATGCCCGGGTCTCGCCTGCGCACAAGATCCGTATCGTTTCGGCCTGGCAGCGCCGGGGCAAGATTGTCGCCATGACCGGCGACGGCGTCAACGACGCGCCCGCGCTCAAGCAGGCCGATATCGGCGTAGCGATGGGCGTGACGGGCACGGCGGTCAGCAAGGACGCCGCCGCGATGATCCTGGCTGACGACAACTTCGCCACCATCGTCCGCGCGGCCCAGAGCGGCCGCAGCGTGTACGCCAACATCAAGAACACCATCCATTTCCTGCTCTCGGGCAACATGGCCGGCATTCTGTCCGTGCTTTTTGCCTCGCTCTGCGGCCTGCCCGCGCCCTTTGCGCCCGTGCATCTGCTGTTCATCAACCTGCTGACCGACAGCCTGCCCGCCATCGCCATCGGCATGGAGCCCGCCCGCCGCAGCCTGTTCGCTGACCCGCCGCGCGATCCGAAGGCGCCCATCCTGGACCGCGCGCTCATGGCGCGCATCCTGGTCCAGGGCGCGCTCATCGCGGCGCCGACCATGGCGATGTTCCTGTTCGGCCTGCAGGACGGGGACACGGCCCGGGCCATGACCCTGGCCTTTGCGACCCTGACCCTGGCGCGCCTGTTCCACGGGTTTAACTGCCGCGGCCGGGAATCCATCTTCCGCCTGGGGCTGCGTACGAACCAATTTGTACTCCTGGCGTTCGGCCTGGGCGTGCTGCTGTTGGCGCTGGCGCTGTGCGTGCCCGCCCTGTCCGCCTTGTTCGCCGTCCAGCCGCTCCGCGGGACAGACCTAGTTGGTATACTGTTGGCGGCCGTCCTTCCGACCGTGTGCATCCAGCTCGGCAAGCTGGCGCACGGCAGGAAATAACCGCCGTGTGTGCGCCTGCACGGACAAAAAAGTTGTATTGGACCCTTGACATGCCCGCTTTCCCTGCGCTACAATAACCTTGCCCCGCCGGAGGGCGCATCATTCGCTGGAAATGATCTGCTGGATAAGGCACGGATTGAAACATCCGCTTCCTTATCCAGCTTTTTTTTGCGCCCCGGGCGAAATCTCGCATGTTATGGGAGGAAACAGATCTTTATGGAAAAAAACCGAACCCTGGCCGACGGGCCTATTTTCAGTTCGCTCATCCGCTTTGCCGTCCCGGTGCTCCTGACCCTGTTTTTGCAGGCGCTCTACGGCGGCGTGGACCTTTTGGTGGTCGGCCAGTTTGCGCACACGGCCGACGTTTCGGGCGTCGCCACCGGCAGCATGCTGCTGCAGACGGTCACCATGGTCATCACCGGCCTGACCATGGGTATCACCATCCTGGTCGGCGAGAAGATCGGCCAGCGCGACCGCCGGGCCGCCGGACAGGCCATCGGCAGCGGTATCTGCCTGTTTGCCATCTTTGCGCTCTTCCTGACCGCCGTTCTGGTCGCGGGCGCCGGGCCGCTCGCCCGTCTGCTGCACGCGCCGGAGGAGGCCATGGGCCAGACCATGACCTATATCCGCATCTGCGGCGCGGGTGCGGTCTTTATCGTGGCCTATAACGTCCTGGGCGCGGTCTTCCGGGGCATCGGCGACTCCAAGACCCCGCTTTTGACCGTGTGCATCGCCTGTGTGGTCAACATCGTGGGCGACCTTGTGCTGGTCGCCGGGTTTCACATGGGCACGGCAGGCGCCGCCATCGCGACGGTCGCCGCCCAGGCCATCAGCGTGCTGGTCTCGCTCGCGGTCATCGCCCGGCGGCCGTCCCTGCCCTTTGACTTCTCGCGCGATTTCGTGCGCTTCCATGGCCGGACCATCCGCATGGAAGTGCAGCTCGGCGCGCCCGTCGCCCTGCAAGAGCTGCTCGTCGGCGCGTCCTTCCTGGTCATCCAGACCATCGTCAATGCCTTTGGCGTCGTGCCCTCGGCGGGCGTGGGCGTCGCCGAGAAGGTGTGCAGCTTCATCATGCTCGTGCCCTCGGCCTACATGCAGTCCATGTCGGCCTTTGTCGCGCAGAACATGGGCGCGGGCCAGCCGCGCCGGGCCAAGCAGGCCCTGGGCTGCGGCATCGCAACCGCCCTGGCCGCGGGCGCGGTGCTCGGCGCCTTCACCTTCTTCCGCGGCGACCTGCTTGCGGGCATCTTCTCGAATGACGCCGCCGTCGTCGCCCAGGCGCACAGCTATCTCAAGGCATACGCCATCGACTGCGTGCTCACGCCCTTCCTGTTCTGCTTCACCGGATATTTTAACGGCTGTGAGAAGACGCTCTTTGTCATGACGCAGGGCATCATCGGCGCCTTCGGTGTGCGCATCCCGGTGGCCTATCTGGTCAGCCGCCTGCCGGGCGTGAGCCTGTTTGAGATTGGCCTGGCAACGCCGGCGTCCAGCCTGGTGCAGATCTGCCTATGTGTGCTGATGTTTGTCTGGCTGGAGCGCCGCCGGCGTATGGCGCAGGGCAGCTCCCTCCGGTCCTAGTCCGCGTCGATGAGACGCCGGCAGGCGGGCGCTTCGTGCGGCGGATGCTCTCGGCCCAGCCAGCGGAGCAGGGCGGCATAGTGGTCCTGGTATTGCCGGCCTGTAGCCTGGAGGTAGACCGACAGCGCCTCGATCTGTTCGATCACACGGTCCGCCGGCCAGCGCCGGCATAGATCGGTCCATTGCCCCGCGCTCAGCAGGACGTTGCCGAACATACCGCAGGGGCGTTTCTCTGCGGCCGTGCCCGCATCGGCTTGCAGATCGCTCTGCGCGCGCGTGCGTGCTCTCTCGTCTTCTAACTGGTCTTCTATCTGCTCTTTATATACATTCCGGTTTTTGCGGGAATGGGTGCCCCCCTGCGGGGAAATGCATGGCGCCGTTTGGGATACCGTCCGGCCGGCATAGGCCGCGGTGACCGCGTCCGTGACCGTGTACCAGTTGGTGCGGTCATAGGCCCGCGGGCTGAGCGCGGCGGTCAGGATAAGGCCCTTGTCCCGGCACCGCTTGATGATGCCCTCGATCTGGTGCCGCGTCCAGAAGGGGAAGACCTCGGTCAGGGCGGACACGCTGTCGTGCGTCCAGTACCGCCCATCCCGCAGGTTACGGCCGTTTTTTTGATTTTCCTGCACCCAAAAGTACAGGCGATGGACAAAGATGGCCTCGGACACGCCGTACTGCGCGGCAAGGCCGCTGTCAAATGCATAGAGCGCCATAAGCGCCGCCTCCTCTGCGTTTTCTTGCCCCCTTTGCCGTTCTCCGCCCCTCTGTTTCCCCAAATTATGGTCTTGGGCGTGACGAACAAAAGTTTGCGTCTTATTTTCTGAAAGCATCATACCACAAAACCCCGGACATTGGCAAGCGGACATAGGTCCGCGAAACATGTCCGCCCGGCGCGGCCATCCGGGCCTTTGTTCAATGTGACCAAAGCGCGCGCGGCCGCCCGCCGAGCAAAAATAAATGCTCGGAAGACGGGGCGGAAAAGGCGGCACATGCGGCCGCGGCCGGCCGTCGATTCTCCCAAAGAAAAGTGCGGGAAATGGTCGGTTTTGACCAAAAGTTTGGTTTATATATTCCGCGAATTGATATCCAGATAGCCAGAAGATATAATAAAAACCAGATAAGGCACTGAAAAAACGCGCGCTGAAGTGTCCAGAGATAGGCGCGGCGCAGACTGCGCGCCGCGCGCAAACACCATGGACAGAGGAGAAGAACGGCATGAATACAAAGAGATGGATGACGATGCTCCTGGCGGGCGCGATGACAGTTTCCCTGACCGCATGCGGCGGTACCGCCGACGGCACGCAGACGGCCGCAGGCAGTGAGGAGCCGCACACGGTTGCGGTCATCCTCAAGACGCTCAATTCGGAATACTGGAAGTGCGTCGCGGCCGGGGTCGAGCAGGCCGCGGCAGACCTGGGCTGTGAAGTGCAGCTGCAAGGCCCGCCCAGTGAGACCTCCTACGATGAGCAGATCAACGAGATTGAGACGACTTTAGCCGCGGGAGAGGCCGAAGCCCTAGTACTCGCGCCCCTGCAGCCCGAGGCAGCGGCAAACGCGGTGGAGCACGCCGAGATCCCCGTGCTCGCTGTGGACACGACCTTCTCGTCTGACCGGCTTTTGAGCTACATTGGCGTATCCAACGAGGACGCCGCGGCCGCCCTGGGCGAATATGCCGCCGAAGCGCTGGGCGGGCAGGGAAATGTCATCCTGCTTGCCGGCGTGCAGGGGGATATCACCTCGGCCGACCGCATGCGCGGCTATACCGAGAGCCTGGAGGCGGCGGGCTGCACCGTGTTGGAGACCCAGTACACCGACGCGGCCACGGACAAGGCGGTCACGGCCATGGAAGGCATGCTCCAGAAGTATCCCGGCCAGATCGACGCCGTCTTGACCCTGTCGGACGATGTGGCCATGGGTGCGGCGAACGCCGTCCAGCAGGCCGGTCTTGCCGACGAGATCGCGGTCTACGGATTTGGCGGCATCTCGGGCGCGCAGCCGGTCAAGGATGGCCTGCTCAAGGCCACGGTCAGCATCGGCCCCTACGAGATGGGCTATAACTGTGTGGCGCGGGCGCTGGACGCGATCGAGGGCAAGCAGATCGACGCCTTTTACCCGACCGAGCCCGAGATCATCGACCGGTCCAACGTGGACGACTTCCTGGTCCAGCTTGCCGAGTGGACCAAATAAGAAAGCTCTCTTTTTCTACCCCTTATACCTGACGGGCGGCCGTGGGCACATGATGCCTGCGGCCGCCCCGCGTTCCAGGGCGCGGCCCGCCTTGTCCGGCCTGTCGAATCATGGTATAATAAACCCAATACAGGCGGGCGCGGCCCGTCCGGGGAGGTAATTTGTTTCATGGATGCAACATCCACTGCCAAAAATCCGCTGGGATATGAGAAGCTGTCCCGGCTGCTGCGCAGCTATGCGGTGCCCAGTATCATCGCCATGCTGGTCAGCTCGCTCTACAACATCGTAGACCAGATCTTCATCGGCCAGGGCGTCGGCTATCTCGGCAACGCGGCCACGAACGTCGCCTATCCGCTCACGACCATCTGCCTTGCCATCGCGCTGCTCATCGGCATCGGTAGCGCCTCACGTTTTTCGCTGGAGCTGGGCGCGGGGCGGCCGGAGAACGCTGCTCAGGCGGTCGGTACAGCGTTTACCATGATGCTGACGCTCGGCATCCTGTACGCCATCCTCATTGAGCTGGCGCTTGTCCCGCTGCTGACCGTGTTTGGCGCAACGCCAGACGTCATGCCTTATGCGGAGGAGTACACGCGCATCACGGCGGTCGGCATGCCGCTGCTCATCGTCACAAACGGCATGAGCAGTCTAGCTCGCGCCGATGGCAGTCCCAAGTACTCCATGACCTGCATGCTCGTGGGTGCCATCATCAACACGATCCTGGACCCGGTCTTTATCTTTCTCTGCGACTGGGGCGTCGCGGGCGCGGCCGCCGCGACGGTCATCGGACAGGCCTGCTCCTTCCTCATGGCCGTGGCCTATCTGCGCCGCTTCCGCAGCATCCGCCTGCGCCGGACGGATTTCGGCCTGCCGCCGGCGGTCTGCCTCAGGATCGCGGCCCTGGGTATGAGCAACTGTTTAAACCAGGTGGCCCTGACCTTCGTGCAGATCATCGTCAACAATTCGCTCACCCACTACGGCGCGATGACTGCCTACGGCGCGGAGATCCCGCTGGCCGCCTGCGGCATCGTCATGAAGACCAACGCCATCCTGCTGGCCATCGTCATCGGCATCTCGCAGGGCTCGCAGCCCATCATCGGCTTTAACTACGGCGCGCGGCAGTATGGCCGCGTGCGCGGGATCTACAAGCTGGCCATCTCTTGCAACCTGGCGGTGTCGCTGGTGGGCTTTCTGCTGTTTGAGTTCTTCCCGCGGCAGCTCATCGCGATATTCGGCACGGGCGATGCGCTATACTTTGAGTTCGCCGTGCGCTTCATGCGCGTGTTCCTGTTCATGGCGCTCGTCAACGGCGTGCAGCTGATCTCGTCCAACTTCTTTGCGGCCATCGGCAAGCCCATGAAGGGTGTTTTGCTGTCCCTGACGCGGCAGGTGTTCTTCCTCGTGCCCTGCCTGCTGATCCTGCCCCTGTTCCTTGGCCTGGACGGCATCATGTTCTCCGGCCCCATCGCAGACGGCGCGGCTTTCCTCACCACCGTGGCGCTGATCGTACCCGAGTTCCGGCGCATGCGGCAGCTGGAGGCGCAGGCAGCCTGACGCTCAGACTGGTCAAACAATATACAAGGCGCTGCCTGCGGGCGGCGCCTTTGTCTTGGGCAAAAAAACGTACAGGCCGGCCCCCAAAGCCGGGGGTCAGCCTGCACGCTTGATGTCCGGGACATCGATCTATGGAGTGGTAAAGAGATGGGCAAGAGGAAAGCGGGCCATCCCAAAGACGGACGGCGCGCGCGGCGCGCCCCCAAAACAGGGACGCCATCCAGCGCACGCCGTCCAGCGGGAAAAAAGGAATAAAAAGGAAAATAAGGAATAAAAGGGAATAAGGTTAGGGGATGGCAGAAGGGAATGTGAGGGTCAGGCTGCGCCCGGCGTCAGACATAGAACAGCAGGTCGCTGTAGGTCGGGAAGGGCCACAGCTTCTTCGGAAGCAGGGTCTCCAGCTTGTCGGCGTCCGCGCGGGCAACCTCCATGGCGGCCAGAACGGTGTCGTGATAGTAGGCCGCGACGCCCGCCGTGTCGGCGTCCGCCGGGACACAGTGCAGCGCGTTCTCGATGCCGGTCAGATGGGCGAGCAGGTCGGCCGAGGCCGCAGAGACCGTGCGGGCGAGCGAGACCTCGGTGGCCGTGTCCACGCCGATGGCCTGTGCAGCCGCGGCTGTGTCGGACAGCTCGCGCACGTACGCGACACAGGCGGGCAGGATATCCTTGCGGATCATGTCCACCATGGTCAGGGCCTCGATGCTGATGGTCTTGGCATACTCTTCGAGCTGGATCTCCTGGCGGGAGTTCATCTCAGCCCGGGTATATACACCGTGGCGCTCAAACAGCGCGACGTTCTTGTCGTCGGTGTAGTGGGGCAGCGCCTCCGGGGTCGAGCGCAGGTTGGACAGGCCGCGCTTTTCGGCCTCGGTCACCCAGGATGCGTCGTAGCCGTTGCCATTGAAGAGGATGCGGTGGTGCGCGGTGATCTCGCGCTTGATGAGCAGAGCGCTGGCCGAGGCGAAGTCCTCCGCGCCTTCGAGCTCATCGGCAAACTGCCGGAGCGACTCTGCGACCGCGGTGTTGAGCATAATGTTGGCGCAGGCGATGTTCATGGCCGAGCCAAGCATGCGGAACTCGAATTTATTACCCGTAAAGGCGAAGGGGGAGGTGCGGTTGCGGTCGGTCGTGTCCTTGGGGATAGGCGGCAGGACCGAGGCCCCAGCCATCTTGACCGTGTCCGCCGAGGCGTAGTCGCGGCCGGACTGGATGGCGTCCAGCAGCGCGCCCAGTTCGTCGCCCACAAAGACCGACAGGATGGCCGGCGGCGCCTCATTTGCGCCCAGACGGTGGTCATTGCCCGCGGAGGCGACCGAGATGCGCAGGAGGTCCTGGTATTCGTCCACCGCCTTGATGACGGCGGTCAAAAACAGCAGGAACTGGCGGTTGGAGGCCGGGTCCTTGCCGGGGTCGAGCAGGTTCTCGCCGGTGTCGGTCGAGATCGACCAGTTGTTGTGCTTGCCCGAGCCGTTGATGCCCTCAAATGGCTTTTCGTGCAGCAGGCACACAAAGCCGTGCCGGTCGGCCACCTTGCGCATGAGCTCCATGGTGAGCTGGTTGTGGTCGGTCGCGATGTTGGTGGTCTCAAAGATGGGGGCCATCTCGTGCTGGGCCGGGGCGACCTCGTTGTGCTCGGTCTTGGCGTACACGCCGACCTTCCACAGCTCCTCGTTCAGGTCGTCCATGAATGCCTTGACGCGCGGGCGGATGGAGCCGAAATAGTGGTCCTCGAGCTCCTGCCCCTTGGGCGCGGGCGCGCCGAACAGCGTGCGGCCGGTCAGGATAAGGTCGCGGCGCTTGGCGTAGTCCTCTTTGTTGATGAGGAAGTATTCCTGTTCGGGGCCGACCGTGGTGGTCACGCGCTTGCAGTCCTTGCCGAACAGCTTGAGCACGCGGCAGGCCTCGTGCGAGATGGCGTCCATCGAGCGCAGCAGCGGTGTCTTCTTGTCCAGCACTTCGCCCGTGTACGAGCAGAACGCGGTCGGGATACACAGCGTGTTGTCTTTGATAAAGGCATAGCTCGTCGGGTCCCAGGAAGTGTAGCCGCGGGCCTCAAAGGTCGCGCGCAGGCCGCCCGACGGGAACGAGGAGGCATCCGGCTCGCCCTTGATGAGCTCCTTGCCGGAGAACTCCATGAGCGCCGCGCCGCCGCCGGCCGGCGTCAGGAACGAGTCGTGCTTTTCGGCGGTGATGCCGGTCATGGGCTGGAACCAGTGGGTGAAGTGGGTCGCGCCCTTGGACAGCGCCCAGTCCTTCATGGCGTTTGCCACCGCGTCGGCGATGGCGGGGTCAAGCGGCGTGCCCTCGCGGATGGTCTGCTGCAAGGCACGGTATACGTTTTTGGGCAGGCGCTCCTTCATGGCGGCGTCGCCGAAGGCCATACTGCCGAAGATCTCGGGAACCGAATGGGTCATAGGATTTGCCTCCTGTCTCTGTGCGGCTCTGCCGGGGCCCGTCCTGCAGGCAAACGAAAAAGGCGCCGCGGGTCTTTCGGGACCGGCAGCGCCTTTGCTGTTTACGCTGCTCATTATAGCGCGGTGAAAGGCGGCTGTCAAGTGGGGAAAACGAAAAAAATCCAAATGCGACACGCTTTTACGAAATAAACAGGTAAAAGTGCCAGCGGCGGGCGGATTCTGTACAAATTGCAAGAAAGTGCGGTTTTTCCTGCATTTGCCCCTTGACGAACGGCGTCCGGCGCGCCTACAATAAGGGATACAAGGACAAGGGCGTCCGCATGGAGGGCCGCCCGTCCGCATGGAGCATGCGGGCGGCGGGCCCCCGGTGCGGGCGCTTTTTTTATGCTTTCAAGCGATCTATGGAGTTTCAGACAAAAGGAGGACTACCCCATGCTGAGAGAAGGCACCGTGCGCATCCCGGCGGGCTGCGCAATCTCGGGGATCTTTCACCGGGACGGCACGCGCGAGAATGGCGCGCGCATCATCCAATCGATTGCGGTCATGCACGACCGCTCCAACGGCCTGGGCGGCGGTTTCGCCGGCTATGGCATTTATCCCGAATACAAGGACTATTACGCGCTGCATGTCTTTTTTGACACGCAGGAGGCCCGCACCCAGTGCGAGGCCTTCTTGGACCGGCATTTTGACATCGTCAATCTGTCCAAGATCCCGACCCGCCGCCATCCGCGCATCGTGGATGAGCCCATGATCTGGCGCTATTTTGTTGCACCCCTGCATGTCAAGCTGGAGGCATCCCAGCTCGACGAGCGTGAGTATGTTGCGCGCTGTGTCATCCGCGTCAACGACCAGATCGACGGCGCTTATATCTTCTCCTCGGGCAAAAACATGGGCGTGTTCAAGGCTGTGGGCTATCCCGAGGACGTCGGCGCGTTCTATCGCTTGGAGGAGTACGAGGCATACTGCTGGACCTGCCATGGCCGCTATCCGACCAATACGCCGGGCTGGTGGGGCGGCGCCCATCCGTTCTCCCTGCTGGACACCACCGTCGTGCACAACGGCGAGATCTCGTCCTATGACGCCAACCGCCGCGCCATCGAGATGTTCGGTTATAAATGCAACCTGCTGACCGACACCGAGGTCATCACCTACATCGTCGATTACCTGGGCCGCCGGCTGGGCATGACCTACGAGGAGATCGCGCACGTTATCGCCGCGCCCTTCTGGCAGACCATCGAGCGCATGGACGACGAGCGGAAACAGTATTATACTTACCTGCGCAATGCCTTTTCCAGCCTGCTTATCACCGGCCCCTTCTCCATCATGGTCGGCTTTGACGGCGGCCTGATGGCGCTGGGCGACCGCCTCAAGCTGCGCTCGCTCGTCGTGGGCGAGCAGGGCGACACGGTTTACCTGGCCTCCGAGGAGAGCGCCATCCGTGTCATCGCGCCCGAGCTCGACCGGCTGTATGCGCCGCGCGGCGGCGAGCCGGTCATTGTCACCCTGCAGGAAAGGAGCGTGCGGTAAGAGATGAAGATCCGTGAATTTTTCCCGCTCTATGAGGTCGTGCGCGACCCGGCGCGCTGCATCAAGTGTCGCCTGTGCGAGCGCGAGTGCGCAAACGAAGTGCATGCGTGGAACGAGAAGCTCGGCGTCCTGACGGCGGACGACACCCGCTGCGTCAACTGCCAGCGCTGCGTCGCGGTCTGCCCGACGCGCGCGCTCAAGATCGTGCACACACAGAATACCTATAAAGATAACGCCAACTGGACCATGCCCGCCATGCGCGAGATCTATCAGCAGGCCCAGACCGGCGGTGTGCTGCTGGCCTCCATGGGCAACCCCCAGCCCGGGCCGATTTACTGGGACAAGCTGCTCCTAAACGCCTCGCAGGTCACAAATCCCCCCATTGACCCGCTGCGCGAGCCCATGGAGACCCGGGTTTTCCTGGGCAAAAAGCCGGGCTGCATCCAGCGCGGGCCAGACGGCAAGCTTGTCCCCAACCAGACCCCGCAGCTCGCCCTGCGCAAGCCCATCCTGTTCTCGGCCATGAGCTATGGCTCGATCTCCTACAACGCGCACGCCGCCCTGGCCCGCGCGGCCGAACGGCTCGGCATCTATTACAACACCGGCGAGGGCGGTCTGCACGAGGACTTCTATGCCTACGGGAAGCACACCATTGTACAGGTGGCGTCCGGCCGGTTCGGCGTGCATACCGATTACCTGGGCGCGGGCGCGGCCATCGAGATCAAGATGGGACAGGGCGCAAAGCCGGGCATCGGCGGCCACCTGCCGGGCGTCAAGGTCGGGCCGGATATCTCCAAGACCCGCATGATCCCCGAGGGCACCGACGCCATCTCGCCTGCGCCCCATCACGATATTTACTCCATCGAGGACCTGCGCCAGCTCGTGTTCTCGCTCAAGGAGGCCACCGGCTACCGCAAGCCCATCATCGTCAAGGTCGCCGCCGTGCACAACGTCGCGGCCATCGCC
This sequence comes from Candidatus Butyricicoccus avicola, assembly GCA_019119435.1. Lineage (GTDB taxonomy): Bacteria > Bacillota > Clostridia > Oscillospirales > Butyricicoccaceae > Butyricicoccus > Butyricicoccus avicola. Next base: position 11,186 of record DWWZ01000037.1, on the reverse strand, counting down.
TCGGGCATTGCGCGTTCGGGCGCGGACATCATCGCCATCGACGGCTGGCGCGGCGGCACGGGCGCGGCCCCGGCCCGCATCCGCGATCACGTCGGTATCCCGATCGAGCTGGCGCTGGCCGCAGTCGATTCCCGCCTGCGCGAGGAGGGCATCCGCGACGAGGTCTCGCTCATCGCGGGCGGCTCCATCCGCAGCGCGGCCGACCTGGTCAAGGCTATTGCGCTGGGTGCGGACGCGGTTTACATCGGCACGGCCGCGCTGCTGGCCATGGGCTGCCATCTGTGCCGCAGCTGCCAGCAGGGCAAGTGCAACTGGGGCATCGCGACCCAGCGCCCCGACCTCGTGGCGCGCCTGGACCCGGACGAGGCCGCCGAACGGCTGGTCAACCTGGTCACCGCATGGGACCATGAGCTGCAAGAGATCATGGGCGGCATGGGCATCAACGCGGTCGAGGCGCTGCGCGGCAACCGGCTGATGCTGCGCGGCCTGGGGCTGACCGAGTCCGAGCTGCGCGTGTTGGGCGTCAAGCAAGCAGGCGAATGAGAAGGAGGCGTTTTGGAATGCAGCAAACTACGATTGAGATGCAGGCCAAGGGCCTGGACTATCAGGCCCTGAACGCCAGCCTGCGCGCGCTGGGCGCGGCGCAGGTCGCCGTGCACGGCGTCATGGGGCAGCGGTACTTGGGCTGCGGCATGCAGGACCAGTGCCTAAAACTGTACGGCACACCGGGCAACGGCCTGGGTCAGTACCTCAGCGGCGGCACGATCGAGGTCTTCGGTTCGGCGCAGGAGGCCACCGGTGACACCATGAACGCCGGGGAGATCATCGTGCATGGCCGCTGCGGCGACGCCGCGGGCTACGGCATGCGCGGCGGGCGCATCCTCATCCGCGATGAGGTCGGCTACCGCGCGGGCATCCACATGAAGGCTTACCGGGAACACATGCCGGTGATGGTCGTGGGCCGCAGCGCGGGCTCCTTCCTGGGCGAGTATCTGGCCGGCGGCCTGATCCTGGTTCTGGGCATCGGACTTGACGGGCGCTATCCGGCGGGATTTTTCTGCGGCACCGGCATGCACGGCGGCAAGATCATCCTGCGCTGCGATGAGGCGCCGCAGGGCCTGCCCGAGCAGGTACTGGTGCGCGGGCTGTCCGAGGCCGATCGGGAGGAGATGCGGCCGCACGTCGAGGCTTACTGCAGGGCCTTTGGCGGAGACGCGGCCGGCCTGCTGGCGAAACGGTATTTCGTGCTCACGCCAAACCCGGAAAAGGGATACCACAGGCTGTATACGAGCGTCCTGTGACACATAGAGAGAAAGGCGCGGCCCGCTGGGAAAAGCGGGCCGCGCCTTTTTGACGCTTTGCGGGGCGGGTGCGGGCTTACTTGCGCACCTGGAACCCGCGCGCATAGGGCGCAGGCCAGGGATAGTCAAGGTCCATGTCGCGGGCGGTGTGCAGCACCCAATAGGGGTCGCGCAGCAGCGCGCGGCCGAGCGCGACCAGGTCGGCCCGGCCGTTGCCCAGGATTTCCTCCACCAGATGGGCCTCGGTGATCAGGCCGACCGTGATGACCGGCAGGCCGGACGCCTGGCGCAGGGCTTCGGCCGCCCGGACCTGGTACCCTGGATAGAGCGCCGGCGGGGGCGTGGGGACGACGCCGCCCGTGCTCACATCGACCAGATCGACATAGGGGCGGATCTGTGCGAGCACGCGGCCCATCTCGTCGGGGTGCATGCCGTCCGGCTCATAGTCCTCGGCCGACACGCGCACGAGGACCGGCTTGTCCGCCGGCCAGACCTCGTGCACCGCGCGCAGCACGCCGACCAGCAGGCGGCAGCGGTTTTCGGTACAGCCGCCGTAGGCGTCGGTGCGGTGGTTGGTCAGGGGGGAGAGGAAGGAGCTGAGCAGATAGCCGTGGGCGGCGTGGATCTCGATCGCGTCGAACCCAATGCGCGCGGCGCGCTCGGCTGCGGCGCGGAAAGCCAGGACGGTCTCCAGCATGTCCTGCTCGGTCATCTCACGGGGCGTGCGGTACTCGTCGCTGAAGGCCAAGGCGCTCGGGCCGTGGATCAAGGGCTCTGCCTGGGCCTGACACTTGCGGCCGGCATGGTTGAGCTGGATGGCGACCTTGGCGCCCTGCTCCTGGCAGGCGCGCACGATGGGGGCGAGCGCCTCGGCCTGCGCGTCGTTCCACAGCCCCAGGCAGTGGTCAGAGATGCGGCCGCGGGGCTGCACGGCGGTCGCCTCCAGGATGATGAGGCCCACGCCGCCGACCGCACGCGAGACGTAGTGCGCCAGATGGAAGGCGTTGGGCATGCCCGCCCCGTCGGCGGTGTACATACACATGGGCGGCATCACGATGCGGTTGCGCAGGGTCATATTTTTGATGGTAAACGGCTCAAGTAAGCGCAGGGACATAGAAAAGTCCTCCTTTTCCTGGGATTAAGTTCAGTATAGCACGGGGCCGGACAGCTTGTAAAGCGCGGCCCGGTCTGCTATCATAGAGGAAAGCCTGCGGCGGGACGGCCCGCACGCGGGAAGAGAGGCGGCCTGCCTGGCCGCGCGGGAAAGGGAGAGGACATGGAATTTAAGCAGCTGCAATATTTTGTCACTAGCGTGGATCTGGGCAGCTTCAAGAAGGCGGCCGACGCGCTCTACACCACCCAGCCGCACATCAGCAAGACCATCAAGGCACTGGAGCAGGAGCTTGGCATGGCCTTGCTCGACCGGCATCCGGCGGGCGTCACAGCCACCGAGGCCGGCAAGCAGGTCTATGCCTATGCCAGCGACATCCTGCTCAAGTGCGGCCAGCTCGCCCAGATCGAGACGGCCGGGCAGTACCCGCCGCTGCACATCGCGGCCGTGCCAAGCGGCTACCTGACCGGGCTTGCCGCCGGGTTTTGCGCGCGGTGGGATGGGCCGGCGCTGGACGTCAGCTACCGCGAGGGGAGCCTGGACGAGATCATCCAGCGGCTGCACCGCCATGAGGCCAATTTGGGGCTAATTCTGCTGCCCGGCCGTAAGCTGGCCGGGTTTGTCCAGCGCACCCAGAAAAAGCGGCTGACGCTGGAGGTTTTGCGCACGGGCGCGCCCTGCCTGATCGTCGGGCCGGGCCACCCGCTCTACATGGCCAGCCAGGTCGACCGCGCCGCGCTGCGCACGCAGCCCCTTTTCCAGCCGCCCGACGGCCTGCTGTCCTGGCAGACGGGCGCGCTGGTCGGCAGGGACGCGCACGCAGGGCCTGCCGGACGTATCCAGGTGGGCAGCACGCTGATGGCCGAGCAGCTCATCCGGGCTGGACTTTTGGCGGCCGTTGGCTGCGCGTGGATGGTGAAAGACGGCCTGCGCGCTGTCCCGGTCCAGCGGCTGGACGAAAAGCTATGTTTGGGCTGCCTGCAGCGCCAGCGGGAGGACCTATCCGGGGCCGAACAGGAGTTCCTGGGTTTTGTGCGCGGCCAGAGCGAAACGGAATGAATAGAAAAAGGAGCGCATAGGCGCTCCTTTTTTGATCTTTTGGCCGCTCCGGCCACCGTTTTGTTATCGGTTGTCCACCTTTTCCGGATAGAGGTCGTGATGGGTCAGACGCTCGAACGCCACTTGCTCCCACCGCGTACCCGGCTTGCCATAGTTGCAATACGGGTCAATGGAAATCCCGCCGCGCGGTGTGAACTTGCCCCAGACCTCGATATATTTGGGATCCATCAGCCGGATTAGATCCTTCATGATGATATTGACGCAGTCCTCATGAAAGTCACCATGGTTACGGAAGCTGAATAGATACAGCTTGAGCGATTTGCTCTCCACCATGCGTGCTCCTGGCACATAGGAGATATAGATGGTGGCAAAATCCGGTTGCCCAGTCATAGGGCAAAGGCTGGTAAATTCCGGGCAGTTAAATTTGACAAAATAGTCGTTGTCCGGGTGCTTGTTTTCAAAGGTCTCCAGAACCTCGGGCGCATAGTCCGAGGGATAACGGTTTTGCTTGCTGCCGAGCAGGGTGACGCCTGCCAGCTCTTCCTTGGTTCTTCCGGTCATATGGGTGCATCTCCTCTTTGGATTTGTATTATCGCTGGGCGGATGGGCGCACGGTGCGCGGCTGTAGCACGCGCTCGAGCACACGGACCAGCAACACGCCGCAGATGGCAGGCGCAATCTGTCCAACGCACAGGCTGAACGCCATGGCGGGATATGGGATTTGTAAGAGATAGGAAAGCCAGGTAGCTACGCCCAGGCCGGGCACCAGAAGGATCGGGAGGGCGATCAGCCAGCGGTTCCAGCCCTGGCGCCGGATGAGCACGATCAGTGCGGTCGTGATCAGGCCGACCAGGCAGCCGCCGAGCATGTCCAGCGGGCCAAGGCCGCCGAACAGGGCGTTCGAGAGAAAGTTTGCGAAACCAAGCGGCAAAACTAGGAACGGAAACAGGTAAGAAAGCGCGTAAATCGCGGTTGCAATGCGGATTTGATAGGCACCGAACGCAAAGCTTTGCGTGCAGTACATGGCCACGACGTAGATTGCGATCATCATGGCCGAGAGCGTCAGTTTGTGTGTTTTGCTCATGTGATTCAGTTCCATATTTTGTTCACCTCCAAATAATGTGCGACAACAGTCTATAAAGCCCCTGTGGAGCCGATAAAGACTGTCCCTAGTTTTGTTTTACGACAGGATGGTTTCGAACTGTCAGTCCATATCCGGAAGCAAAGTGCCGGGCGGCACGCATTCTAGTATACCGTATTTTTCCGCAGGGCGCAAGGGAGCAGGAAAAGCCAGAAAAGAAATAAAAAAAGCCGGCGCGGCGGGGCCGTGCCGGCTTTTTGCGAAGCGGTCACAAAAGCTTCGGTCTGAATCAGACCGCTATTCGATCGAAACCGTATTGTTCTGCGGCAGCTGTGCCGCCTGGCCTTTCGGCAGGGACAGACGCAGAATGCCGTCCTCATACTTGGCGCGTACATCCTGCGGCTGAATGCCAGAACCGACATAGAAGCTGCGGCTGCACTGCCCCGCGTAGCGTTCGCGGCGGATGTAACGTCCCTTGTGATCCTGTTCGTCTTTGTCCAGACCCTTAGCGGCGCTGATAGTCAGATAGCCGTTGTTGACCTGGACCTGAACCTCATCCTTCTTGAAGCCCGGCAGATCTACATCGATCTCATAGCCCGTGTCGGTCTCGCGAACGTCGGTCTTCATCAGGTTTTTGGCGTGTTTGCCGTAAAGCGGGTCGCGCGTACCGAAGGACGGCATCAGCGAGAACGCATCGTCAAACATTTCATCAAACAAATTTTCACCAAAGATGCTAGGCAACATAAGTCATTCCTCCAATTCGATTCAATCGGCTCGTAGCTGGTGAGAGAATCGGTCTCGCGGTGGCGAGCTTTTGTCACCTAAAATTTGTTTTGACGCCTATTTTCGAGGGAAATCTAAACCTTTCGGTCCAAATCCTCTCTCAAGGTTCAACTTTATTGTAGTACACTTTTTGTCAATGTCAAGAGGGCGGAAAAAATTTTTTATTTGCCGTCCTTCCCGCTGTCCATGAGTACGGCGCAGCGGATCTCAGCCTCTGCAACCTTCTGGTCGCCCACCCAGACAACGCCCTCGCCGACGGCCATCGGCCCGCGCAGTTTGACAAACTCGATCTCCATGCGCAGGGTGTCGCCCGGCCGGGCCATGCCGCGGAACTTGGCGTTGTTGATGCCGGTATAGACCGCGGTCTTGCCCTTAAACTGCGGCATGGACAAAAGCGCCACGCCGCCGACCTGGGCGAGCGCCTCCAGGCGGAACACGGCGGGCATGATCGGGTCGCCCGGGAAGTGCCCCTGGAAAAAGAACTCGTCGCCGGTCAGGTGCAGGGTGCCTACGGCGCGCCGGTCGGTCAGCTCGGTGATCGCATCGACGAGCAGCATGGGCGGGCGGTGCGGCAGGATCTGCATGATCTGTTCACGGTTTAACATCGAAGAGCAGCCTCCCTCTCTCAGGCGTCCGCGTACTGCTTGAACAGCACGCAGGCATTGTGCCCGCCAAAGCCTAGGGAGTTGGAGATGGCGACATGGACCGGGGTTTCAAGCGCCGTGTTGGGCGTGATATCCAGGTCACAGTCGGGATCGGGCTCCTTGTAGCCGATGGTGGGCGGGATGACGCCTTCGCGGATGGCCATGACGCAGGCGATGGCCTCGACGGCGGCTGCGCCGCCCAGCAGGTGGCCGGTCATGGACTTGGTCGAGGAGACGTGGACGGTCTTGGCCGCCTCGCCAAAGGCCTTCTTGATGGCAATGGTCTCGTATTTCTCGTTGAGCGGCGTGGAGGTACCGTGCGCGTTGATGTAGTCCACATCGGCCGGGGTCAGCCCGGCGTCGTGGATGGCGCCCAGGATGGCGGCGGCCGCCGCGTCGCCCGTGGGGGAGGGGCTGGTGATGTGGTAGGCGTCGCCCGATGCGCCATAGCCCGCGACCTCTCCGTAGATGGTCGCGCCGCGCGCCTTGGCGTGCGACAGGCTTTCCAGCACGAGCGCACCCGCGCCCTCGCCCATGACAAAGCCGCTTCTGCGCGCGTCAAAGGGGATGGAGGCCGCCGCCGGGTCGTCGCCCGTGTGCAGCGCCTTCATGTTCTGGAAGCCGGCCAGCGAGAAGGGGATGATGCCGTTCTCGGTGCCGCCGCACAGCACGATGTCCTGATAGCCGTGGCGGATGGCGCGCATGGCTTCGCCGATGGCGTGGTTGGCCGTCGCGCAGGCCGATACCGGGCAATAGTTTTCGCCCTGGAAGCCGAAGCGCATGGAGATGTAGGCTGCGGCCATGTTTGGGATGAGCTCCGGGATGGCCAGGGGCGAGACGCGGCCCGGGCCCTTGGTCAGCAGTTTTTCGACCTCGACCTCGGTGATGTACAGGCCGCCGATGCCCGAGCCATAGATGACGCCCGTGCGCAGCGGATCGAACGTGCCCGGGGTCAGGCCGGCCTGGTCGACCGCCTGCTGGGCGGCCGCGATGGCAAAGTGGCAGTTCTTGTCCATGCGCTTGGCTTCGCGCTTCTCGATATACTGGGTCACGTCGAAGTCTTTGACCTCGGCGGCCAGCTTAACCTTATAGTCGGTGACGTCCACATGGGTAATGGGGCCGATGCCGCATTTCCCTTCTTTGAGCGACTGCCAGAAGGTGGGCACATCGTTGCCGATCGGCGTGACCGCGCCCATGCCTGTGATGACGACTCGTTCCATCATGTTTTGAAATCCTCCTATTCTTACCCGCGCCCCGCGCGGGATACCGGTTTACTGCTGGCCCAGCACCTGCTGGCGCAGTTTGTAGTGCATCAGTTTGCCGGTGGCCGTGTGCGGCAGCTCGCGCACCAGCGTGTACGAGCGCGGCCATTTGTAGGAGGACAGCATGGGAGACTGGATGCAGTACTCCTTGATCTCCTCCACGGTCAGGCTGTCGTCCGAGGGGACGATATAGGCCGCGACGACCTCGCCGCGCAGCTTGTCCGGAATGCCGATAACGGCGCTCTCCGCGACCTTGGGGTGCTCGTTGAGGACGGCCTCGATCTGGGTCGGGTAGATGTTCTCGCCTGCCGAGACGATCATGTCGTCCTTGCGGCCGCAGATGGTGACGAACTCGTTTTCGTCCCAGGTCGCCATGTCGCCCGTGTACAGCCAGCCCTTATAAAACTTCTGGGCGGTCATTTCCGGGTTGTTGTAGTAGCAGAACGCCGACTTGGCAGGCGAGCGGATGATGACCTCGCCCGATGTCCTGCCGTCGCGCGGCACGGTCTCGTCGGGCTCGGCATGGCTGCCGTCCTCGTGCACGGAAACCACGCGCACGTCGTCGTCGGTGCAGGCACGTCCGGCCGAACCAGACATTTCCGGCAGGTCGTACGGCCGCAGGAAGGTGTTCCAGAAGGTTTCGGTCGTGCCGTAGCCGTTGAAGATGTTGGGGGTCAGAAGCTGCATGTATTTTTCGCAGGCCGCCTTGTCAAAGGGCGCGCCCATGGTGACGATGCCGCGCAGGGCGGACAGGTCGGACGGGGTGCGCTCCTGCGCGCGGGCGAGCATGGCCAGGATGGTCGGCACGCCGATGAGGAAAGTGACCTGATAGCGCTCGGCATATTTGAGGCAGGTGCGCGGGTGGAAATCGCGCAGGATGACCACCTCGCCGCCCACGTAGAGTGTCGGGCAGGGGCCGCCCGAGTGGATGCCGCCGCGGTGGAACCAGGGCGTCATGTTCATGGTGCGGTCGGTTGGCGTCAGCGGGAAGTGCATGATGACGTCATGGGCGGACAGCACCTCGTTGATGTTGTTGATGGGGACGCCCTTGGGGCGGTTGGTCGTGCCCGAAGTGTACAGGCGGGTGGTCTCGTCGTAGATATGGGGCTGGAAGTCGATGGGGGGATCGGTCTCAGGCTGGCCGTCAACATAGGCGTCAAACGGGATGGCTGCACCGTCCGGCTGGCCGGTCCCGGCCACGATGACGCGGGCGGGCTTGTGCGCAGACAGTTCCAGGGCGCCGCGCGAGAGCTCGCCGAATTCGGCGTCATAGACAAAGGCCTTGGGGCGGCTGTCCTCGATGACCAGGGCGATCTCGCCCGCGCCCTGGCGATAGTTGACCGGACAGGCGATGGCGCCGACCTTGTGGGCGGCCAGATAGCAGAAGATGAACTCGGGTGAGTTCAGCAGGGCGAACATGACCACGTCGTTTTTGCCCACGCCGTCGGCGCGCAGTGCGTGCGCCAAGCGGTTGGCTGCGGCGTTGAGCGTGCGGTAGGTCCAACGGCGCCCGGACTGCGGGTCGTGCAGGGCGGGCCGGTCGCCGAAGCGCGAGACGTTGCGCAGGAAACCGTTGAGATAGGTATATTGGGTCTCGAAAGTTTCGCGGAACATCGAGACATCATAGGTGTAAGTGTCAGACACGGGAAAACTCCTTATATTAATACGCATATTGGGTGAGGATCAGGCTGGAGTTCTGGCCGCCAAAGCCGAGGGAATTGCTCATCGCCGTGCGGATATGGGCCCGCCGGGCCGTGCACGGGATGTAGTCGAGGTCGCAGGCCGGGTCGGGCGTTTTGAGGTTGATCGTCGGCGGCAGGATGCCGTCATGGATGGCCATGATGCAGGCGATGGCCTCGGTCAGCCCGCCGGCGCCCATGAGATGGCCGGTCATAGACTTGGTCGAAGAGATGGGCGGGGCGCTCTCACGTCCGCCAAAGACCGTCTTGACCGCCAGCGTCTCGGCGATGTCACCTAGGCCGGTCGAGGTGCCGTGCGCGTTGATATAGTCGATATCGCCCGGCTCCATACCCGCGCGGGCCAGCGCCCGGCGCATGCAGGCGGCCGCGCCGGCGCCCTCGGGATGGGGCGCGGTGACGTGGTGGGCGTCCGAGGTATTGGCATAGCCGACAAGCTCGGCGTAGATATGCGCGTCGCGTGCGCGGGCGTGCGCCTCGGTCTCGATGATGAGCGCGCCGCCGCCCTCACCGATGACAAAGCCGTCGCGCTCGGCGTCAAAGGGGCGGCAGGCGTGCGCAGGGTCGTCGTTGCGGCGTGAGAGCGCATGCGCCTGGGCCAGGCCGGAGACCACGACCGGGCACAGGATGGACTCGCCGCCGACGGCGAGGATGGCGTCGGCCTCGCCTGCGCGCAGCAGCATGGCGGCGGTCATGACCGCGTCGCCGCCCGCTGAACAGGCGGTATTAAGCGTCAGGCTCGGGCCGGTAATGCCGTGCATAATAGAGATCTGGGCGGCCGCGATGTTGCCGATGGTCATGGGGACAAACCGGGGCCCCACGCGATGCCCGGCGTCATAGGAGGCCTGGGTGCCGGCGACGGTTGTGACGCCGTCCATGGCGGTCCCCATGACGATGCCGATGCGGTCGGGCGCGTCCGCCACATCCAGACCGCTGTCCATAAGAGCCTGCTCGGCCGCGGCGAACGCGTACTGCATGAAGGGGTCCATTGTGCGCGCAAGAGTCTTGGGCATATAGTCGATCGGGTCAAAGCCCTTGAGTTCGGCCGCGATCTGAACCGGAAGGCCGGACGCGTCAAAGCGCGTGATGGGGCCGACGCCGCAGACACCTGCGGTCAGCGCCTTCCAGTAAGAAGGGACGTCCAGGCCGATGGGCGTCAGCGCGCCCATGCCGGTGATTACGAGTTTATTCTGTGCCAAAGTTTGGTCACCATCTTTCCAGGAAACGTTTTTTTCGCCTATCATTATACCAAAAAAAACGGGAAAGCGAAAGATTTTGGCAAGCTACAATTTTGATGGATTGTGACCATAATTTTGGCAGATTTCCGTGTTAATATACAAGATTTTCGGGAGAGGGGGAGCGGGCGCCGGCACGGGCGCGCGGATTTTCGCAAAAGAAAAGCACAGCGCCGGCAAAAGCCGGCGCTGCACCAAAAAGAATACTGGTATGTATAGGGGAACCCGGTGGATTAGCGAACGGTGAGATCGCCGCCGGGGATTTCCTTGCCGAAGGGGCCGTCGTAGGTGAAGAAGCCCTTGCCGGTCTTCTGGCCCAGCCAGCCGGCGCGCACCATCTTGCGGAGCAGGGGATGCGGGCGGTACTTGGGGTCGCCGGTTTCGCGGTACAGGGTCTCCATGATGGCCAGGTTGACGTCATGGCCGACGAGGTCGGCGGTGTGCAGCGGGCCGGACTTCATGCCGGCGCCGTTCTGCATCGCGATGTCGATGTCAGACGGGGAAGCCAGGCCGTCGGCATAGATGCCAATCGCCTCGTTCATCATCGGGATCAGGATGCGGTTGACGACAAAGCCCGGGCCCTCATGGACGGCGACCGGGATCTTGCCCAGCGAGGCCATCAGGTCGTATGCGAACTGGAAGGTCTCGTCCGAGGTCTGCATGGCGCGGGTGACCTCGACCAGCTTCATGATCTGGGCCGGGTTGAAGAAGTGGCAGCCGATGAACTTGTCAGCGCGGTTGGGGATGCAGGCAGCCATTTCGGTGATGGACAGTGCCGAGGTGTTGGAAGCGAAGATGGTGTGAGCGGGGCAGATTTTATCCAGCTCGCGCAGCAGGTCTTTCTTCAAATCCATGTTTTCCAGAATGACTTCGATAACGAAATCGGCGTCCTTGGCGACATTGCGGTCAACCGAGGTCTTCAGGCCGGACAGGAGCGCGGTCTTGCGCTCCTCGGTCATCTTTTCCTTCTTGACCAGGAAGGAAAGGTCGCCGTCGATGCGCTTGACGCCGCC
>DWWZ01000036.1 GCA_019119435.1 Candidatus Butyricicoccus avicola | reverse complement strand
GCGGTCTGCCCGTGCCAAAACCGCCGCGCCGACCCGCCCGTGCCCGAGGCCCTGGCCGTGCGCGCCAAGGACGACATCCTGCGCCTGTTTTCGTCCTCGGGCGGCGTGTTCTCGCTGCTGTCCACCGATATGCTGGCGCGCGGCGGCGCGGTCTGCGGCGCGGTCTATGGCGCGGGCTTTGCCGTGCAGCACGCCATCGCCTGGGACGAGGCCGGCGTCGAGGCCATGCGCGGGGCCAAGTATGTCCAGTCCGACCTGGGCGATACCTTCCGCCAGATCCGGGACCTTGTGGACAACGGCACGCCCGTCCTGTTTTCGGGCACGCCCTGCCAGACCGACGGCCTGGGCCGCTATCTCGGCCCGGACGCCGGCAAGGTGCTGCGGGTGGCGGTCGTGTGCCACGGCGTCCCCTCCCCCAAGATCTGGGAGAAAAACCTCAGGGAGCTGGGCGAGGTGACCGACGTGCGCCTGCGCGACAAGCGCCACAGCTGGAAGCACTATGCCACGAACTACTTTGTGGACGGCAAGGAGGTTTTGCGCCCGGTGATGGACGACCCCTATATGAAGGGCTTCCTGCGCGACCTCTATCTGCGTCCTTCGTGCACCGATTGCCCGGCTAAGACCGGCGGCTACGCCGATCTGACGCTGGGCGACTTCTGGGGCATCGAGAAGATCAAGCCCGAGATGGACGACGACAAGGGCGTCTCGCTTGTGCTCGTCCAGACCGAACAGGGCCGGCAGGCCATGCAGGCCATCGCCCCGCGGGTCCTGTCCGAGCCGGTGACCTTTGCACAGGGCACGCAGTACAACCCGGCGGTCACGGCCTCGGCGCACGACCATCCGCAGCGCGCGGCAGCGTGGCAGCGCTTTGAGAGCGAGCCGCTTGCCCAGGTGGTCGCCGATTACACCAAGGAGAGCGGCATGGACAAGCTGCGCGGCCTGGCGCGCCGCCTGCTTGGCCGGCGGTGAGCCCCTCCCTGCACCGGGGAACAAAAAAACCTCCAGATCCTGTATCTGGAGGTTTTTTGTATGCCCTGCGGGCGGCATACGCCCGCCCTCAGGCGATGAGGCCGATCCCCTGCAAGTAGCGCAGGTTTTTCTTGGCTTTCTCGTAGGCCTCGGCGGTCGTGCAGTTGGGCACATCCTGTTCGATGATGCCGATGCCCTGGAAGTCGAGCGCGCGGAGCAGGTCCCTGAACTGCACATAGTCGATGATGCCGTCGGGCAGGTCGCACATGACGTCTTGTCCCTTGGGGTCGCCCGGCGCCAGGTGCTCTTCCAGGATCATCCGGCGCACTTGGCCGTTGACATTCTTAAAGTGCAGATAGGGGATCTCGGCGGCGTACTTGCGCATAAAGTCGATGGCGCTCTGGTCCCCCTGCTGCCAGCCGCCGTTGACGGCGGCATAGTGCCCGGTGTCAAAGCAAAGCTTGAGCTGGCTGTCCTCCAGGATGCGCACGAGCTCGGCCTCGGTCTCGATGAGGGTCTTGTTGTGCTGGTGGAACACGGTCTCGATGCCGTATTGCTCGCGCGTGAACCGGCCCATCTCGCCGAACATGGCGTAATACCGGTTCCAGTCGTCCGCCGTCAGGCCCTGCTTGAACTCGCCGTAATAGCCCATGTTGGAGCCGTCCATCGTGACGAGATATTTGGCGTCAAAGGCGGACAGGCGGCGGCACAGGGCGTCCACCCGCTCGCGCGCCTCGGCGAACGAGCGCATGCCCGCAAATTCGTAGCATGCCGTGCCCGCGCAGATGGTCAGGCCGCGCTTTGCCAGTTCCTCGCGCAGCTGGCCGACGTCGGTCGGCAGATAGCCGTCCGGGCCCATCTCGAGCGCCTTGTAGCCGCCCTCGGCGGCCTGGTCGAGAAAAATTTCCCACGGTGTCCCGGACGGCGTGCCGTCCGCCCACCATACGCCCCACGAGCACGGGGCAGTGCCGATTGTTACCTGCATAGAGATTCCTTCCTTTCAAAGACCGCCGCATCCGGCGGAGGGTTTACAGGGGATCTGCGGCGCGGAAGTCCTTGGGCTTTTGGCCGGTCGCGCGCTTGAAGATTTTGGAAAAATAGACCGGGTCGGGGATGCCGACGGCCTCGGCAATCTCGTAGGTCTTTTTGGAGGTCGTGCGTAAAAGGACCTTGGCCCGCTCGATGCGCACGTGCTGGATGTAGCTGCTGATGTTTTGCCCGAGCTCGCGCTTAAATAGCTTGCTCAGGTAGCTGGACGACAGATGCACATAGGACGCCAGGCCCTCAAGCGACAGCGCGCTGGCATAGTTCTGGTCGATATATTGTTTGACGCGGAAGACGAGGTCATCCAGGCCGGTCGCGTTCGTGCAGATGCGGTCGAGCACGGCTGCCAGATAGGCGGCGGTTTGGGCCTCGATCTCGTCGAGCGTGCCGCCGGCCGGCGGGACAGCCGTGCCGGCTGGCAGCGGGCCGGAGAGCAGGCTTTCCAGGCTGTACCGAATGAGCAGGGCCTGGCCGCACTCGTAAAGGATGACCGCGATGCGCTCGGCGCAGGAGAACGGGATGGCCTCGCGGCGCAGATAGGCGAACAGGCGGTCCAGGCAGAGCAGCGCCGTGCTGTGGTTGCGGTTTTCCAGCGCGCTCTGGATGAGATGCAGCGCCTCGGTGATGCGGGCGGCATGGGATGCAGACAGGGATGGGAGCTGCCCGAACGTCATGACCGGCATGTGTGGGCTGTGTGCCGCCCGCTGCTGGGCGCGCGCCGCCTCGCGCGCGGCGTCGGCCAGCTCGAACGGGCCGCTGTGATGGGCGCTGACGCCCACCGTGGCCTGGAAACCGGCCTGCCGGGCGGCCTGCACGACCTGCTCGCACGCGCCCGCAGGGTCAAACGGCGCCCCGGCGCATAGGACGAGATAGCAGGACGGCTCGGTGCGCGGCACGAAATACACCGTGTGCCCATCCAGCACCCGGCGCCACAGCTGCTGCGCGTCCTGGGAAAAGATTAGCCGGTCGGCAGCCGTGTGAGCGTCCTCCACGCCCAGGCACAGGACGTAAAAGCCGGACAGGTCCAGCCCGAGATCCTGCGTGAGCTGCATGGCGTACAGCAGCGACTGCCCCGGGGTGAAGATCATCTGGTGCAGGAAGGATTCGCGCTTCCGGGCGATCTCGGCCCCACCCGTGCGCCGCTTGGGGCCATCCTCGGCCAGGCGGGCCTTGGCGGCCTGCAGCGCCACGATCAGTTTGTCCGCCTGCGCTGGCGGGCGCACGAAGTCCACTACCTGGCCGGCCGCGGCCTGCGGCGCCGGGTTGGTTTCGGCGAGGCCGCTCAGCAGGATGACCTTGCACGACGGGTGATGCCCGGCGATCCAGCGGGCCAGGGCCAGGCCGTCCATCTCGGGGATACGGATGTCCGAGATCACGATGTCGGGCGCCTCGCGGCCGAACTGCGCGACGGCCTCCCGGCCGTCCTGCGCGGTGGCCGCTATGCGGCAGCCCTGCGCCGCCCAGTCGATCGAGCGTGCCAGCGCGCCCAAGACGGCCGGCTCCTTGTCTACCAGCATCACGTTGTACATCATGTCCTGCCTCCGTTCTGTCGCTTGGGGATCACGCGTCAGGCTGTTTCCGGTGTGCGTTCCCGTGTCTGCGGCGGGGCAACGCCCCAAAAACCGAGCGGGCAGCCCGTCAGGCCGGCGGGGAAAGCTGCCCCAAACGGATAAAACCAGCCGATGCCCGCACAAACGCCGGGAAAAATGTTTCATGGAAAAAGAACAATTTTTTTGCAGTTTTCTTTTATCATACCACAGCAAAACGGGCGGGGAAAGAGAATTTTTTATCCGGTTTGCAGGAAAATTGCGTCACACCGGAAATCGGCCAAATAGAGACAAGAAATTGGGCAAAAACCTCCCAGTTTTGCCGGCTGGCCCGTGTTACAATGGGGACAGGGAGCCCGCAGCCGCCCGCCGGCATCCCGCGCCGCGCCCTTCCCGGCCTGGGAGATTTTTCCCGTATTGAAATTCGTTTGGGTTGGTGTTATCATAATTACAATCACCGGATCTTTGATATGGATTACCTGGAATCGTTGAGTTTTGTTTCGTTTTTTTAATGAAATTTATTTCCGAAATTTATGCTGCGGCTATCATGAGCGCGGCCTTTCGGCCCACCCGTGATGTTCACGATATCCCTGGGCGCGGCCCCGGCCTTCCCGGCCGTCCGCCCCAAAGCCCAAGACCCCACGAAAAGGAGAATGTACGATGCACGAAGACAAACTGGAACTCGTCCGCACCCAGATCCGCGCGCTGTGCCAAGCCGTCCAGGCGCGCGATATCCAGGCGGTTTACACCGTCTCCTGCGGCGGCTCGCTTGCGACCCTGTACCCCTTCGCCTACCTGCTGCCGCGTGAGACCGCGCGCGTGTCCACTGCGGCCATTTCGGCCAATGAATTTGTGCACGATCCCCCGTGCCGGCTGGACGAGCACACCCTGGTCATCCTCAACTCCCAGAGCGGCACGACGCCCGAGACCGTCCGGGCGGCCGAGACCGCGGCGGCGGCCGGTGCGCTGACCGCCGCCTACACCACGGGCACCGATTCGCCCATCGCGCACGCGGTGGACTGCCCGATCTGGTACTATGACGACCCGGTGGACCCCTATCCCCTGGCCCTGTCCATCTTCCCCATCGTCTATCAGACGGTGTTCGCCCTTTTGGACGTGTGGAACGGCACCAACCGCCTGCCCGACATGGAGTCGGCCATGCAGGCGCTCGAGGGCGTGTGCAGCCAGGCGGTCGCCGAGCACCGCGCCCAGGCCCGTGCGTTCGCCCAGGCCCACCGCACCGAGCCGGTCATCTACACCGTGTCCGCCGGCCTGGACCGCTCGGTCGCCTACATCCTGACCAACTGCTCGTTCATGGAGTCGGTCTGGAAGCACTCGTCGCCCGTGC
The DNA here is from genome assembly GCA_019119435.1 of Candidatus Butyricicoccus avicola. Classification (GTDB taxonomy): domain Bacteria; phylum Bacillota; class Clostridia; order Oscillospirales; family Butyricicoccaceae; genus Butyricicoccus; species Butyricicoccus avicola. Next base: position 3,251 of record DWWZ01000036.1, on the reverse strand, counting down.
ACGCCGGCGAATTCTTCCACGGCGCGTGCGAAGCCTTCGGCCGGGAGACCGCGGTCGTCGCCTTCCTGGGCCTTGGCAAATACCGCCCGGTGGAGGAGCGCGCGGTCAAGTTCCTGCAGCGCATCACCGACAAGCTGACCGTCCTGGACGCGGCCGCGCTCGACCTCGACGCCCTGCCAGCGTGGACCCGGCCGTATGTCGCGCCGCTCGTCCTGCACAGCCTGGCCTCGGAGTACTGCCTGCAGCTGTCCTACGCCATGGGCCATCCGATGTCCTCGCGCCGGTATATGGGCGTTCAGAAGTTTTAAGGCGCGAAAGGAGGGCGGCTTGCAATGAAACTGCTCGGACTGGGCGACAGCGTCATGGACGCTTACCTATTCCAGGATCTGTGGTATCCGGGCGGCAACGCGGTCAACACCGCGGTGCTGGCGCGCCGGGCCGGCGCGCAGCAGACCGGCTATTTGGGCCTTTTGGCCGACGACGCGCCCGGCCTGCACTTCCAAAAGGCGCTCGCGGCCGAGGGCGTGGACCTGTCCCGCACGCGCATCGGCCACGGCAAGACATCCTGCAACTACATCACGCTCACGCCGGACGGCGACCGGCAGTTTACCGGCAACAACGGCTGCGACACGGTACAGAACGCCTTCCAGCTCCAGCTCAACCTGCATGACCGCGCGTATATCGCGGGCTTTGACGTGACCCACACCAGTATCCACAGCCTGCTCGACGACGCGCTGCCCGCGTTGGCCGCTCATACGGCGCTGTCCATGGATTTTTCGAGCGACGGCTTCACCCATGTCAATGTCGCGCGGCTGGCGCCGCTGCTGCGCTTCGCCTTCTTTTCGGCGGGCGGCCGCACGGGGGAGGAAGTCCGGTCGTTCGCGGCCTATGCCGCGGCGCAGGGCGTGCCCACTGTGGTCTTCACCTGCGGCGGCAAGGGCGCGTATATTTTGGACCACGGCACGGCGTACGAGCAGCCGGCCGCGCCCGCCCCGGACCTCATCGATACCCTGGGCGCGGGCGACGCCTTTATCGCGGCGTTTTTGGTGCGCTATGCCGACACCGGCGGCGACGTGCCCGAGAGCGCGCGCTATGCGGCTGAATTTGCCGCCCAAAACTGCGGCCATTATGGCGCGTTCGGCCGGCCTTATCGGCCCGAATCGGACTGAAAGGTGCCTTTCAAAATCAGAAAAAATGCCCCATATGGGGCATTTTTTCTGCCGGGCGGTGGGCGTCAAAAAAAGCGCGGGCTTTGCCCGCGCTTTTTTTGATCTTTTGACCTGTCGTGCGGTGAGTGGCCGGACGTTGGCCGCTCCCGCTAAATGCTGGCCCCCACGATAGACTGGATGACTTCCGGATAGGGGCTGGTTAACACAATATACACCGCAGACAGCGCGGCCAAAGCCAAAAGGATGGCAAAGATCACGGTCTGCACGGTTTCCTTTCTGGCCACAGGGGCACGCTCCTTTCCCGGCCGGAGCGCGCGTTTCCTGTGCCCCGGGCCGTCCCGTCGGGGATTGTCTTATGCGGGCAGCGCCTCGCCAAAGCGGCTCTCATACTCGGCCGCAAGCGCTGCGCGGAACTTGGGATGGGCGATGGCGATGAGCTGGCGGGCGCGTTCGCGCAGGGTCTTGCCGCGCAGCTGCGCTACGCCGTATTCGGTGACGATATAGTTGACGTCGCAGCGGCTGGTCGTGACCGGGCCGCCCGTCGTGATGGTCGAGACGATCTTGGAGACCGACTGGTCGCTGGTCGTTGAGTGCAGCGCGATGATCGAGCGGCCGCCCTTGGACAGGTTGGCGCCCCGGACAAAGTCCATCTGGCCGCCGATGCCCGAGATCTGCCGCAGGCCGATGGCCTCGGCGCACACCTGGCCTTGCAGGTCGACCTCGACGCACGAGTTGATGGAGACCACGTTGTCGTTCTGTGAAATCACGGCCGGATTGTTGCACACGTCCACGGGCAGCATGCGGATCATCGGGTTGTTGTCCACATAGTCGTACAGCCGGCGCGTGCCCATGAGGAAGGTCACGCATACCTTGCCGACGTCGCGCTGCTTGCGCTGGCCGTTGATGACCCCGGCCTCGAGCAGCGGCAGCACGCCGTCCGAGATCATCTCGGTGTGCAGGCCGAGGTCATGTTTGTCCATGAGGAAAGAGCATACCGCGTCGGGCACCGCGCCGATGCCGAGTTGCAGGCAGTCGCCGTCGTGCACGAGGTCTGCGATGTACTTGCCGATCTGCCGGTCGGCGTCGCTGATCTTGGGTGGCGCGGACTCGGGCAGCGGCTCCCAGGAGGGCACGAACGCGTCGATCTCCGAGACATGCACAAAGGTCTCGCCGAAGGTGCGCGGCATGTTGGGGTTGACCTCGGCGATGACCTTCTTTGCCGACTTGACCGCCTGCGCGCCGTAGTCGCACGACAGGCCGAGGGACACATAGCCGCGCTCGTCCGGGGGCGAGCAGGTGAAGGCAAAGACGTCCACGGGCAGCGTGCCGTCGCGGAACATGCGCGGCACATCCGAGAAGAAGGCCGGCGTGTAGTCGGCGCGGTGCTCGGCGATGGCGCGGCGCGCGGGCGCGCCGACAAACAGGGCATTGTGGCGGAAATGGGACTCCATGCCGGGCTGCAGGTATTCGCCCGAGCCCAGATAGACCATGTGCGCGACCTCCACGTCATGGAAGCGGTCGGCCAGGCGCGCCATGGTGCGCTGGAAGACGATGGGCTCGCCCACCGCGTGGCCGAAAACCACCCGGTTCCCGTCCTGGATGAGCAGGACGGCATCCTCGGGCGTCATGGTGTGCGCTTTGTAGTAACTTCTCCAATCCATTTTGCGCATCTCCCTATTTTAAAGTACGCTGCGGTAGATCGCAAGCATGTCGTCCGCCGTCAGGTCGGTATAGTTGTTTTTCAGCAGGCGCTGCTGGGTCTCGATGACATTCGGGACGAACGCCTGCACATCGGCGTCGGTCACGCCATAGTCGCGCAGCGGGCGGCGTGCCAGGATGGTGTCCATCAGCGTGTACAGCGCGTCCAGGGCGCACGGCGTGTCTACGTCCAGGACCTCGGCGAGCAGGCCCTCCAGCGCGACCAGTTTGCTGCCGGTCGGATCCTTCTTCTGATATCTGCGCAGGACGGCCGCGAACATAAGCTGGTTGGCCTCGCCATGCGGGATGTGGAACTGGCCGCCCAGCGGATAGCTCATGGCGTGCACGGCCGCGCAGCCCGCGTTGCCAAAGGCAATGCCGGCC
>DWWZ01000035.1 GCA_019119435.1 Candidatus Butyricicoccus avicola | reverse complement strand
CCTCCTATCAGTGGTCCTTTATCGCTATCTTACCCTGTGAATGCGTACATTCCATGACCGCTTCATGAACAAACCGGGAAGATTTGGTGTAGATTTCAAGAACGTATGGAAACACAAAGAGGGCTCCGCTTGTGCGGAGCCCTCTTGCTGTGCCGAAACCAATATGGTATTTTTTACTGCTGTGTGTCCCAGCCGGGCATGTGATCATCATCGTGCCAGTAGTCAATCTCTTCTGGCTTCATGCCAATATGGCTGGCGAAAAACACCGGGTCTTTGCCCGCCTTGCGCTGCCGGTCATAGTCCTTCAAGACCTTTACTGCCAGATTGCCGAGCAGCAAAATTGCGATGATGTTGACGATAGCCATAAAGCCCATCAGGATATCCGCCAGATTCCAAACCGTGTCAAAACTGGCCTGCGCGCCCAGGAATATGGCAACGAGGCAGGTAATCCGGAAAATAAATAACACGCGCTTGTCGTCCCGGATAAAGCGCAGGTTGGATTCGGTGTAATAATAATTGCCGATCAGGCTGGAAAAGGCGAAGAAGAAGATCGCAATGGTGATAAACAAAATGCCAACCGGGCCAAAGGTACTGCTGACCGCATCCTGAACATAGGTGATATCCTGGGACACCGGCACGCCAGAAACCATCAGGATCATCGCCGTGGTTGAGCAGATAACCAGTGTATCCAGAAAAACCGACAGTGTCTGGATGAGGCCCTGCTTGGCCGGATGGGAGACCGCCGCCGAGGCCGCAGCATTTGGCGCCGAACCCATGCCCGCCTCATTGGAGAACAGGCCCTTTTTAATGCCGGTCACGACCGCGCTGCCCGCAAACCCGCCGGCAATCGCCTGCGCGTCAAACGCCTGCGAAAAAATCGCCTGGAAGACGCCGGGCACAGCCGGCAGATGGGTCACAATCATGATAAGGCCGATCAGAATGTATCCGCCCGCCATAACCGGAACAATGACCGAGGAGATAAAGCCGATGCGGTGCACGCCTCCGAAGATGACAAGCCCGGTCAGGACGGCCAGCACGATGCCGATAACCATTGGCCACAGGCTGCCGTCAAAGTCCGGGATATAGTACTTGATTGCGGTCGCAATGTTGTAAGTCTGCAGGCCATTGAAGCCGTAGGCAAAGCAGGCAATGAGCAGGACCGAAAACAGGCAGCCCAGCCAGCGTTTGCCCAGGCCGCGCTGGATATAGTAGGCGGGCCCGCCGCGGAACGAGTCGCCGTCCTTGACCTTATAGACCTGTGCGAGTGTGGACTCGATAAACGCAGACGCGCCGCCAATGACCGCCATCAGCCACATCCAGAACACTGCTCCCGGCCCGCCTGTCGCAATCGCGGCGGCAATACCGGCAATGTTGCCCGTACCCACGCGCGAAGCGGTCGAAATCATCAGTGCCTGGAACGAGGATACCTGCTTGACCCCGTTTTCATCCCTGGATTTCTCGCCCAAGATCCGGATGACGTCCCGAATTCGCCGGATCTGCACAAACCGGGTGCGGATGGTAAAATAGACGCCCGAGCCAATCAGCAGGAAAATCAGGATGTAGGTATACATAAAATTGTTCAGACTTCCCAAGTATTCGTTCAGCATTTCATTCCTCCTAACTTTTCTCTTTCCTCACGTGGTATTTATCATACCTGAAAATCAGGCAAAATACAAGAAAGAACGGGCAGGATTGTAGAATTCATCAAATCCCGCAATCTTCTCCCCGCCACCTGCCGCTTTCTGGCAAAAGCGCACAAAAAGGCCCTGCAAAATGCAGGGCCCTAAGGCAGGTACAGGCAAGCCTGTGTGATAATTTTTAGATTTCCTCGATCGATTTGTTGATGGTATGGGCAATCGGCTTCCACTCAATCTTGCGGAACAGTGCGACAATCGCGATCGGGATATAGGTAAAGATAAACAGCGGGAATGTCACCGTGTACAAAATCTTCTTGGGCGCCGTCGTGTTGATGCGCTTCCACTCGGTGATGGTCGTGACGACGGCAAAGAACAGCAGCGTCAGATAGAACCCGCCGAAGGAGGAGAGAATCGATGACAGCGTGACCTTCATCAGGCCAACGGCAACCGGGGTCGAAAGCATGGCGCTGACCAGCACAAACGCGTTGACCGCAACCGATGCCAGCGTCAGGAGCATCGCCGGCGCAACCGTCATCAGCATATCATAGCAGGAGAAGCTGCGGCGCTTGATGATGCCGCCCAGCAGCTTGCGTCCATAGTGCGCAAAAACCTGGTAGAATCCCTTCGACCAGCGCAGGCGCTGATTCCAGGACTGCTCAAAGGTGACCGGCTGCTCGTCGTACAGGACCGCAGTCGGGCAATATCCCACGCGCTCGCCCTCACAGGCGCAGTCGATAGAGAACTGGATGTCCTCGGTGAGCAGGTGGTACTTCCACCCGCCATGCGCACGGATGACATCGCTTGCGACCAGGAAACCGGTACCAGATACCGCGCAGTTGGTCCCCAGGATCATGCGGGAATTGTTCAGGTACTTGGCTTCGCGCAGGAACCAAAGCGCGCTGCCCGCCGAGATCCAGTTGGAATCGTAGTTCTTGGAGTTGCGGTAGCTGGTGATAACCCGGCAGCCGCTGTCAAAGACCTTATTCATCTCGGCAACATAGTTGGCGTCCAGCAGGTTATCGGCGTCAAAAATAAAATATCCCTCATAGCCTGCCGCGGCGTAGTCCTTCTCAATGCGCTGGAACGCATAGTCAAGCGCATAGCCCTTGCCCACTTCCTTGCGGTTGAATCGCTCAAACACGATTGCGCCCGCACGGCGTGCGACAGCTGCCGTATTGTCCGTGCAGTTATCGGCTACGACGAACACGTCCAGCAGCTCGGCTGGATAATTTTGTTTCTTGATACTATGTATCAGTTCCCCAATAACGGTGCTCTCATTTCGTGCCGAGATCACGGCCGCATATTTGTGCAGCCGCTTTGCCGGCGGCATCGGGGTCTTTTTCCGGTCATGCCAAAGCGCAGCCAGAACATAGAATAGCTGATAAGCATAAAACACGGTAAACAGCGCAAAAATCAGCAAGTTAAACCCTTTTATGAACTGTAACACGTTGATTCCTCCAAATTGGCCCCGCTCTATCTGGCCCGCAGAGACGCCGGGTTAAATTTTACAAACCTTATATAAATCAATCTTTTCCGCATGATATTATACCATTTATTCGCGCGGTGGCAACAATCATTTGTGCCAAAAGCATGCGGCAAAAGCCTGAAATTATCAGCAGGTTGCGCATTGCTTTTTATAATTCCAGTTGATATGCACAGTTATTCCGCGATCCCTCACTCTTTTTTATCCGAAACTTGTGAAATTTGCACAAGCCATATTTCAGCCTTTTCTTTTTCAGGAAACATCTTTCTTCCACCCGCTCTGCGGCCGCATCGCGGAGAGCACGATACCGATTGCGATGCCCAGGACGGCCGGCAGCAGCCATCCAAGCTGGTCTGCATAGAAGGGCAAATGCCGGATAAGCTGCGAGAGGCCTGGCACGGCCAGCCCAATGCCGTCCAGCGCCGCAACGATGCTCACGATCCCGGTCAGCAGGATGGCGGCCGGATAGACCAGGCGAAACCGGCCAATCAGCGGATGCAAAAATGCCAGGGCGATGAGCACAATAGCGATTGGATAGATCGCGCCCAGTACCGGGACCGACACGGCCAGGATCTGGTTAAGGCCGATATTGGAAATCAGCATGCTGATCACCGCAAAAAAGACCGCCCATGCGCGATATCCCCAAAATGGGAAGATTTTGGCAAAGTAATCCGAACAGCAGGAGATCAGGCCAATGCAGGTATTCAGGCAGGCAATGGCAAAGATGAGCGCCAACAGAATACTGCCGACTGGGCCAAACAGCGCCTGTACCATGGAGCGCAGCACCTCCGTGCCGTTCTGCGCGCCCTGGAAAGCCGCACTGTACTGTACGCCGATATAGGCCAGGGCGCTGTATACCGCCAGCAGCACCACACCCGCGAGCACACCCGCAAGGCAGGTTTCCCCTACCACATGCTTTTGCTCGCTCACGCCCTTCGCCCGCACATTGAGCGCGATGATAAAGCCAAAATTCAGGGCTGCAATCGTATCCATGGTCTGATATCCTTCCAGAAAACCGGTGACCGCCGCGCCCTGGGCATAGTCGCCCATGGCCGTCCCAGCAGCCCCCTGGGGATGCAGCAGGCAGCCGACAAAAACTGCCAAAATCAAAAGGAGCAGCCCCGGGCCGAGCAGCTTGCCCAGCCGGTCGGTCAGCTTATCCGGTTTGAGGGCCACCAACAGGGCAATGGCGAAAAAGAGCACCGAGTAGGCTGCCTGCGCCATGGGATAGGATAGCCCCTCCGGAAGGAAGGGCACGGCCGCAATCTCGAAAGAGGTGGTTGCCGTGCGCGGGATGGCCAGGCACGGGCCGATGGAAAGGTAAATGAGCAGGGTAAAGATCCAGGCGAACGCCGGATGGACGCGCCCGGCGAGCTTGGGCAAGCCGTCCGACTTGGCCACGGCGATAACGCCCAGCATGGGCAGGCATACCGCGCTCAGACAGAAGCCGACCATCGCCGGGATGGTCGACTGTCCGGCCTGTGCCCCGAGATAAGGCGGAAAAATCAGATTGCCCGCCCCAAAAAACATCGAAAATAGCGTTAAGCCGACAAAGAGCCGGTTTCTAGCTGTAAGCTTCATAAATTGCCTCCTGCCGCGTCTTCGCGGTCCTGTATATATTCTGCGCGGGTCTGGCACAGACATACATCGTCGCAGATCTGCCCATCCCAGGTCCGTCCCCCCGCACGCAGCCGGCCCTCATAGCGCATCCCCAGCTTTTCCAGCACGCGCTGTGAGCGTGTGTTGGCCGAAAAATAGTACGCCGAGAGCAACTGTATGCCCATCTCCTCAAAGGCATAGGCACGAACGGCCTGCGCCGCTTCGGTCATATATCCAAGCCCCCAGTACGGCCTTCCCAGCCAATAGCCTAGCATACGGGCCGCAGGGTTGTCCCGCTTGGGATCGCGCCCCAGGCCAACCGCACCGATCAGCCGTCCATCCAGGCGGCGGACGACCGCCCAAGTGTCGGTCCCCAGGAATACTTCCCGAAGGGCCTTTTCGCTCTCCTGTATGCTCGTGTGCGGTCCCCAGTCGGTCATCACGCACAGCTCTGGGTCGCTGCACAGCGCATAGAGAGCTTGCGCATCATCCTGATGGAACGGGCGCAGCGAGAGCCGGTCGGTTTGCAGCTGCGGCAGCCCGTCGATCTCATGCAGGACGTCACACAGCGCATCCAACACGAGGTCGGCCGGCGACAGATCCTGCGTGCCGGAGTCCGGATTGCGAAAGCCGATGCAGGCCATGCCGGCCGCCTTGGCCGCGCGCACGCCGTTGGCCGAGTCCTCGATGACCACACAGTCGGCCGGCGACACCCCCAGGCGCTCGGCTGTCAGCCGAAAAATATCAGGGGCCGGCTTGGGATGTGCCGCCATCTCCCCTGAGACCATCTCCCGAAAGCACGCGGTTAGCCCCAACGCCTGCATGGCTGCTGTGATTTCTTCCATGGGCGAGGATGACGCGACTGCCATCCCATAGCCCCGCCGCCACAGCGCGCGCACCAATTCTGGCGCGCCCGCGACCGGCTGGTGGCCGTCCCGCTCCAGGATGCGCACCTTTTCCTGGGTATATGCCGTTTTCAGCCCGTCCAGTTGGTCACTCAAGCAAAAATCACGCGCCAATGCCTGCCATGTGTGCGCATCGGTCGAACCGACAAACTGCGCATAGTATCCCCAGTCCATCGTCCGGCCGACCGCCTGCGCAAGCACCGCGTTCAGCGCCGTGAAGTGCATGCGCTCGGTCTGCACCAACACGCCGTCCATATCAAATAAAATGGTTTTCAACAAACCGCCGCCTTTCGCCGGCATCCCCCTGGTATGCCTTTTCTGCTCCTCCTATCATACAATATTTTTGGGCGCCATACCAGAGGAACCACACAACTTTTTCCAGCCGCGCATACCAATGAAATATCGCAGACTTTTACGCCGATCTGAAAACAAGGAGGAATCCATCTATGCCAAGCATCTATCTCTCTCCCAGCACACAAGAGTACAACCTATATTATGATGGCGCAGGCAGCGAAGAGTACTACATGAACCTGATTGCCGATGCCATGGAGCCCTATCTGACCGCTTCGGGCATCGTATTCACGCGCAACACTCCCGATATGACCGCCGCCTCCTCCATCCGCGCCTCCAATGCGGGCAATTATGACGCGCATGTCGCCCTGCACTCCAACGCCGCCCCGGAAAGCCTATCCGGCAGGCTGCGCGGCATTGACATCTACTATTATCCCGGCTCTGAGCGCAGCCACCGGCTGGCCGACGACATGGTCGCGCAGCTGCGCACCATCTATCCCCTGCCCGACCTTGTGCGGGCCCGACCGACCACCTCGATCGGCGAAGTATCGCGCACGCGCGCCCCTGCCGTCCTGGCCGAGCTCGGCTATCACGACAATCCAGACGACGCCGCCTGGGTCCGGGGCAATATCGTGCCCATTGCGCGCCATCTGGTGATGGCCCTGACAAACTATTTCGGGATCCCCTTCTTGGAGCCCGAACCCATCCTGACCGCCACCGTGGATCTCAACGGCGGCAACCTCAATATCCGTGCCCGCCCTTCCCTGGATGCACAGATCATCGGCCGCGCGCCCGACGGCGCGCAGGTTACCGTGCTCGGCTCCTGGAACGGCTGGTACGTCATCCGTTACGGTACCGTTGAGGGATACGCCCGTTCGGAGTACATCACGCTCAACTACTCCTGACAGGCTTTCACTTTTTTACCGATATAGCGCTGCCTCATAACATTTTTTCTGTTCCCTTTGCACAAATCCGCTGATTTTACCAATTCATCCTCACAAAGTATCCTTGCAAATTGTCCTCCTGTGTCGTATAATGGGTACACTACGGAGGTGGATCGGAATGTACAAAATTCTTGAAAAAAAGACACTCAATGCAAATACCAAGCAAATGATTATCGAGGCCCCGCATGTCGCCAAAAAGGCTCAGCCCGGCCAGTTCATTATCCTGCGTGTAGACGAGGACGGCGAGCGCATCCCGCTGACCATCGCTTCCTATGACCGCGAAAAGGGCACCATCATGATTATCTTCCAGGAGGTCGGCGCAACGACCAAAAAGCTCGGCCAGCTGAACGTGGGAGATAGCCTGCATGACTTCGTCGGCCCGCTCGGCCGTGCGAGCGAGCTCGAGGGCCTCAAGAAGGTCGCCGTCGTGGGCGGTGGCCTGGGCTGTGCGATCGCCTATCCGCAGGCCAAGGCCCTGCATGAGATGGGCGCCGAGGTCGACCTCATCGCCGGCTTCCGCAACAAGGATATCATCATCCTGGAGGACGAGATGCGCGCCGCGTGCACCAACCTCTATCTTGTCACCGATGACGGCTCCAACGGCCATAAGGCCCTGGTCACCCAGGTCCTGCAGGAGCAGATCGATGCGGGCAAGCAGTATGACGCCGTCATCGCCATCGGCCCCATGATCATGATGAAGTTTGTCGCAGAGACCACGCGCCCCTACGGCATCAAGACCATCGTCTCGATGAACTCCACTATGGTCGACGGGACCGGCATGTGCGGCGGCTGCCGCGTGTCGGTCGGCGGCGAGATCAAGTTCGCCTGTGTCGACGGCCCGGATTTTGACGGCCATCTGGTTGACTTCGACGAGTCCATGCGCCGCTCGGCCATGTACAAGAGCCAGGAAAAGGCTGCAATGGATCATGAATGCAATCTGCACAAGATGGAGGTACAGTAATCATGGCGAATATGTCTCTGACCAAGGTCCCGATGCCCGAACAGGACCCCAACGTCCGCAACAAGAACTTTGACGAGGTCGCAACCGGCTACACCCCTGAGATGGCGATCGAAGAGGCCACCCGCTGCCTCAACTGCAAAAACAAGCCCTGCGTATCCGGCTGCCCGGTCGGCGTGCAGATCCCGGATTTCATCGCGCTCGTCGCCGAGGGCAAGTTCCTCGAGGCTGCCGCCAAGATCAAGGAGACCTCTGCACTGCCTGCCGTCTGCGGCCGTGTGTGCCCGCAGGAAAGCCAGTGTGAGTGCAAGTGCGTGCGCGCCATCAAGGGCGAAGCCGTCGGCATCGGCCGTCTGGAGCGCTTCGTTGCAGACTACGCCATGGAGCATGACACCACCCCCATCGTAAAGCCCGAGCCCAATGGCCACAAGGTGGCTGT
>DWWZ01000034.1 GCA_019119435.1 Candidatus Butyricicoccus avicola | reverse complement strand
ACCGTCTGCGCCAGCTTCCCTGATTTTCCCGCCAAAGGAGGGCCGGGCCTAGTTCCCGGCCCTCCTTATTTCTGCCGGCCGTCCAGCATCTCCTGGCGCAAAAAAAGAGGGGTGCCTTTTGGGGCATCCCTCTTCTGTTTTCCGCTTGTCTTAAGGCTTACTTGCGGGAAATAACCTTCTTGACAGCTGCAACGATGTCGTCTGCGGTGAGGTTGTACTCCTTCTGCAGGAAGTCCTGTGCACCAACCTGGCCGAAGCGGTTCTGCACACCAACCATCTCCATCGGAACCGGGCAGTTCTTCGCGACAACCTGTGCAACAGCAGAACCCAGGCCGCAGTTGACCTGATGGTTCTCAGCAGTTACGATCGCGCCGGTCTCCTTGGCGGAAGCTACGATCAGCTCTTCGTCGATCGGCTTCCAGGTGAACATATCGATGACCTTCGCGGAAACGCCCTCAGCGGCCAGGGTTTCCTGTGCCTTGAGCGCCTCGTCAACCATGATACCGGAAGCAATGATGGTGACATCCTTGCCGTCCTTCAGGGTGACGCCCTTGCCGATCTCGAAGTCCGAGCCGTCCTCATAGACCTTGATGACGCCCTTGCGGATCATGCGCATGTAAGAGAACTTGCCGGAAGCGGCCAGCTTCTTGGTCAGGCAGTTGATCATCGCATAGTCGGTCGGGTCAATGACAACAGCGTCCGGGATGGACAGATACAGTGCGCAGTCCTCGAACGGCATGTGGGTGCCGCCGTTGTACGCCGCGCAGACGCCGGGGTCAGAGCCGATGACATGGACCGGCAGCTTTGCGTAAGCTGCGGACATGAACGCCTGGTCAAACGCACGGCGGGAAGCGAAGCAGCCGAAGGAGTGCATAAAAGCGGTCTTGCCAGCGGCGGTCATGCCGGCGGCGATGCCCATTGCGTCGGCCTCAGCGATGCCGGCGTTGAAGCACTGGCCGGGGAATTCCTTCTCCAGCTTCGCGGTGTTGATGCAGTTGTACAGGTCGCAATCGATATGTACGACGTTGCGGTCGGCCTTCATCAGGTCTTCCATCGCGGTTACATAACCGTCACGATTTGCACGGGAGTCTTTCTCGTGCTTGCCAATCAAAGTAAAGCTCATTGTTCGATACCCTCCTTACTGTGCCTTAACCTTGGCGAGTTCTGCCTCAGCGAAAGCAATCGCCTCGTCCCACTGCTCCTTGCTCGGCTGCGAGGAGTGTGCGCCGGACGGCTCTGCAAAGGTGCAGCCCTTGCCCTTAACGGTGTTGAGCACGATGCAGGTGGGCTTGCCGGTGGTCGCATAAGCGGCCTGGACAGCGTCGTAGATCTGCTCTACGTCGTTGCCGTCGGCTACGTCGATGACGTTCCAGCCAAACGCATCAAACTTTGCGCCGATGCCCTTACCGTGGCTCATGATGTCGTCGACCTTGCCGTCGAGCTGACGCTTGTTGGAGTCAACGAAGCAGATCAGGTGATCCAGCTTATAGTGCGCAGCGAACTGTGCAGCCTCCCAAACCTGGCCCTCATCGCACTCGCCGTCGCCGACGAAAACGAAGACATGGTTGTCGCGGCCATCCACCTTATTTGCCAGCGCAGCGCCGGTTGCGGTAGACATGCCCTGGCCCAGGGAACCGGTCGTCAGATCGATGCCGGGGGTCTTGGTGCGGTCGGTGTGGGAGGGGAAGTTGGTGTGGGGCTGGTTGAGGGTATAAGCCTGCTCCACAGGATAGAAGCCCTTCAGGCCCAGGGTGGCGTACATCGCCGGGCCGGCATGACCCTTGGACATAACGCACCAGTCACGGTCTGCCCAATGCGGGTTCTTGGGGTCAACCTTCATTACGTCGCCGTACAGGACAGCAAGAGCTTCAACAACGGACATGGAACCGCCGACATGGCCAAAGCCAAGAGAGCCGATCGTCTTCAGAGCTTCGACTCTGATTTCCTGGGCAAATACGCGCAGTTCCTTCATTTTTTCTGCTTTCTGCATTGCATACACCTGCCTATTTTTACAAATATTCATGTGAAAACCGGCAAGACCCAGGGCGGGCCCAGCCGATTTCCCCTTCTCACTACTTGTAGTCTATCATCGTTTTGGATAAATTTCAATGCTGAGATGGGGATTTTTCGGAAAATTTTTTTCGTCATTTGGTTATATTTACCAGGATCTACCGGTCTGGTTTCGTGCAAGGTGTCCACAGTTCCCGCGCCCTTGCGCCTGCGCCCGCCAAAAATTTTTTCTTTCCGCGCCGGCCCAAGCCGTCCATGGATTTTGGTTGCTTTTTTGTTATTTTCTGTTAGAATTATAAGGAGAGCCGTCACCCGGCCCCCTGACATCCCGCCGGATTTTCCGGCCGCTTTCGGAGAGCGGCTGCACCGGCCGGGGACGTGCAGCCCAAAAGCCCGATCCGGCTTTTTCTGTTGTCTGATCATCCATCACAATCATGAACAGGTTTATATATATGAGAGAAAATGATGCAATCCATACAGGGAGAAAAGGAAGAACTATGAAAATCAGCCGACTCAACTCGATTGAGCAGTATGTGATCTCGAAGGAGACCGTCTCCATTGACGAGCTGTGCGAGGTCTTTGGCGTGTCCAAAAACACCATCCGCCGCGACCTCAACGACCTGGAGGCCCGCGGGCATATCGCCAAGGTCTACGGCGGCGTCACGACCGTCGGCTCGCCTGGCGCCGTGCCCATGCCCGTTCGCACCTCGCTCAATTCGGCCGACAAGAACCAGATCGGCATGCTCGCTGCCAGCGAAGTCCAGGACGGCGACACCATCTTTATTGATTCGGGCTCGACCACGGTTTGCCTGCTGCGTTACCTGTCGGGCCGCAAGCGCGTGACCGTCATCACCCATTCGCTCGGCGCGATGAGCGAGGCTTCCAAGTATGACAACCTCAGCCTCATCTCGCTCGGCGGCATCTATAACGGCGCGACCGACTCCTTCACCGGCCTGTCCACCTTTGAAATGCTGTCCGGCATGACCATCAACAAGGCGTTCATGGCGGCTACCGGCGTGTCGCTCGAGAGCGGCATGACCAACACCACCTTCCTCGAGGCCGAGATTAAACGCGGCGTCGTGCAGCACGCAGGGTCCATCTATCTCATGGCCGACTCGTCCAAGCTCGATAAGTCTGCGGTCATCTCGTTCTGCCAGCTGCAGGATCTGACCGCGTTCATCACCGACCGGCGCCCGCCTGAAAAATATTTGCAGTTCTTTGCTGAGAACAACATCCGCGTGCGCTACGACCGCTGACCGGCTGTGCTTCAGCGGCGGCTGCCCACCGAACGCCGGTAATCGGTGGGCGTGCATCCATAGACCGCGCGGAAACGCTTGATAAAATAGCTCACGTTGTCAAAACCGACGCTGAGGCTGATCTCCAAAATCGTCAGGTCGGTCTCGCGCAGCAGGCGCGAGGCGCGCTCAATGCGCAGGAAATTGATGTGCTGCACCAGCGTGCGGCCCAGGTTTTCCTTGAAAAAGCTGCAAAAGTACTGCGGCGACAGGCCAAATTGCGCGGCCACATCGGCCAGGCGCAGCCGCTCGGTGCAGTGCTCGCCTAGGTATTCCACAATCCGGCGCAAAAGCTGTACTTTATATTCCTCCCCTGTGCGCTGGGGGCGCGTTTCCAGCAATCCGGCCCCGGCCAGCTGCCCAATGAGGTAGAGCAGGGACGACTTGACCAAAAGTTGATATCCCAACGGTTGATCCGCGCAGACGCGGATCATTTTTTTTAGTTCGCGGAACAGCTCCCGCCCTACCGGCGTGCCATGCGGCACATAAGCCGGCAGGCGCAGCGTCCCCTCCTCGAGCGGCGCGAGCAGCTCGCTCTGTGCCAGGTCCGCCCGCCGGAACTGCAGGAAATCCATCGGAAATACGAACGCGCGGAACCGGTTGTCCACGCCGCCGCGGATCTCATGCAGCTGCCCGGACGAGGCAAAAAACACATCGCCTTCCTGGCCGGCATATTGCCGGTCCGCAATGGTCACGCCCACCGTACCATGCAGGACGATGATAATTTCGGTCTCCGGATGCCAGTGATAGGGCACAAGGTCGGAGTCCTGCGCCTGCGGCGCGGAATAGATCTGGAATGGGAAGCCCTGCGTGCCATGGGCACGCCGCTCCCGCCGTGCGGCATCCATCTTCTCCCTCCTCTTTGCTGCGCGGACCGCATCGGTCCGAATTTTCTAAAAACCTGAAAATCGTGTTATAATTTAGGAAGATACTGCAAGCACGAGGCCGCCCTCCCGTCTATAATTATAGACAGATCAAACAGGGAAGGCAAGGCGTTCCGCACAAAAACGCCGTTTTTCCCCGCTCTTCTCACCCATTTCCTGTTTGTTCTTTTCTCCGTGCCGTGTGCCGGCATCCCAGTATTTGGGGGCGCCAGCTTTAGTAGATTGTACGGAATTTTGTGGTATCCTCTGTGCAAAGTGCCAAAACATTCTATATTTTCTCCAAAATCTCACAATACTGTTGATGATTTTTAGCTATCATGCTATAATAAATCCAAACGAGTATTTCCAAAATACTCCGCCCCGTGCCGGACTCCGAACGGCGCGCGCGGGAAAAATTTTTTCTGGAGGTATGTGCTATGTACATTGATAAGCAAGTCAAGCGCGGCTATAACGAGTATATCCGCCTCGATGAGGGCATCGGCAAGGACGCCATGATGGACGTCGCGCTGCTCGTCATGGAAGACGGCGACACCTATTCTTTTAATGAACCTGAGAAGGAGCTGGCCTGCCTGGTATTCGACGGCAAGTGCACCTTCGAGTGGGAAGGCCAGTCCTACGACGTGGACCGCCCGAACCCCTTCGATTACAACCCCTCCTGCCTGCATGTCTGCAAGGGCGTAGAGGTCAAGATCACCGCGCATGGCCCCTGCAACATCTATGTGCAGAAGACCCTGAACGAGAAGACCTTCCCGAGCAAGATGTACAAGCCGGAAGACACTGACACCTGGGCGCGCGGCAATCAGGGCGAGCTCATGGGCTGCATCAAGCGCGACGTGCGCACCTGCTTCGACCTGGACAACGCACCCTATTCCAACATGGTCCTGGGCGAAGTCGTCAACCTGCCGGGCAAGTGGTCCTCTTACCCGCCGCACCATCATCCGCAGCCGGAGTGCTACTTCTACCGCTATGACAAGCCGCAGGGCTTTGGCGCAGGCTGGGGCAACGGCGAGATCTACGAGACCCATCACAACGGCCTTGCTATCATCACCGACAAGATGCACTCCCAGGTCACCGCGCCGGGCTATGCATGCTGCTATGCTTGGGGCATCCGCCATCTGCCGGGCAACCCGTGGGACAAGACCCGCATCGACGACGAGGAGCACATCTGGCTCGTACAGGACGATGCCAACGACCACATCTGGCACTGCCCGACCGGCAACTAAGGCATCCGCCTGCTTTCAGTTGTATCCAGCAGGCCCGAACATGCGGGCCTGTCACGATTTGTTTTAGGAGGAATCATTCACTATGAAGCACATGGAAACCGTTCGCCTGACGGCGAGCCAGGCTCTGGTTCGCTTCCTGGAGAACCAGTATGTCAGCTACATCGACATGGACGGCAACGAAGTTGAGCACAAGTTCGTCAAGGGCATCTTCATGCTGCCCGGCCACGGCAATGTCGTCGGCTTTGCAAACGGCGTTGAGCAGGAGCTCAAGGACATGGTCGTCTACCAGGGCAAGAACGAGCAGGGCATGGCCCTTGCCGCTGTCGGCTATGCAAAGCAGATGCGCCGCAAGCAGATCTTTGCCTGCACCTCTTCTGTCGGCCCCGGCGCGTGCAACATGGTCACCGCCGCTGCGACCGCAACCGCAAACAACATCCCGGTCCTCATTCTGCCGGGCGACATCTATGCTTCCCGTCAGCCTGACCCGGTCCTCCAGCAGATGGAGCAGCCGCAGAACCTGACCATCTCGGCACATGATGCCTTCCAGGCCGTCACCAAGTACTGGGGCCGCATCAACCGCCCCGAGCAGGTCATGACCGATATGATCTCTGCTATGCGCGTGCTGACCGACACCGCAAACACCGGCGCCGTTGCCATCTCCCTGCCGCAGGACGTCCAGGCAGAAGCATACGATTACCCGGTTGACTTCTTCAAGAAGCGCGTATGGCGCATCGACCGCCGCCCGATCACCAAGTATGCCCTGGAGAAGGCCGTCGAGGTCATCAAGAACGCGAAGAAGCCGCTCCTCATCTGCGGCGGCGGCGTTCGCTATGCAGAGGCGCACAAGGTATTTAAGAAGTTCGCAGAGGACTTCGGCATCGCATTCGGCGAGACCCAGGCCGGCAAGTCCGCTGTTGAGTGGACCCACGAGCTGAACCTCGGCGGTCTCGGCACCACCGGCGGCATCGCAGCAAACAAGCTCGCACACGAGGCAGACGTTGTCATCGGCGTTGGCACCCGCTACACCGACTTCACCACCGCCTCTAAGTGGCTGTACCGCACCGACGCGAAGTTCGTCAACATCAACCCCTCCGAGTTCCAGGCATACAAGATGGACGCGACCCCGGTTATCGCCGACGCAAATGAGGCCCTGACCGCAATCGGCGAGGAGCTCAAGAAGATCGGCTACCACACCGACGCAGCTTACGCTGAGGCAGTTGCCGCTTACCGCAAGGAGTGGTTCGACGAGGTCGATCGTCTGGATCACGTCGTATACACCGACAAGGATTCCTTCATCCCGGAGATCAACGACGCAAACCGTGAGTGCGTTGAGAAGTACATCCAGGATACCGGCTGCCAGCTGTGCCAGACCGCTGTTGTCGGCACCATCAACCGCATGATCGATGACGACGCGATCGTCTGCGCGGCTGCTGGCTCGCTGCCCGGCGACATGCAGGGCCTGTGGCGTGCACGCAAGATCAATACCTATCACATGGAGTATGGCTACTCCTGCATGGGTTACGAGATTGCTTCTGCGCTGGGTGCAAAGCTGGCTTGCCCGGACCACGAGGTCTATGCAATGTGCGGCGACGGCTCGTTCGACATGCTGCACTCTGAGCTGATCACCTCGATCCAGACCGGCAACAAGATCAATGTCATGCTGTTCGACAACGCTTCCTTCGGCTGCATCAACAACCTCGAGGTTGGCCAGGGCAACGCCTGCATCTGCACCGAGAAGAACATGCTTGAGCCGGGCGTGACCAACGGCATCCATAAGGGCAAGGTCATCCAGGTCGACTACGCGGCAATCGGCGCGGCTTACGGCTGCAAGACCTACACCGTCAAGACCCAGGAAGAGCTCGAGGCTGCCATCGAGGACGCCAAGAAGCAGACCGTTTCCACCCTGATCGACATCAAGGTTCTGCCCAAGACCATGTCCAAGGGCTATGAGAACTGGTGGCGTGTCGGCGTCGCTGAAGTTTCCACCAAGCCGGAAGTTCAGGCGGCCCGCAAGGCGATCGAAGAGCATCTGTGGGAGGCTCGTCACTATTAATTCCGCAGCGCACAGCGCTCGATCCGCTTCAAACCGATAAGATATAAGAAGGGACAGGCTATGAGCCTGTCCCCTTTTTTATCTTAGTCACCCCTCCAGAGGAGCAACCTTATGCCAGCTTACACCATCACCCTCACCAAGATTGACGGCGGGTTTCAAGCCGCCGCCCCGCAGTTCGGTATCCTGCTCTTTGCCCCAAGCCTGGAGCTCGCCTACAACCTGGCCTGCGCCGCCTTCCAGACTTGCTTCCTGGCCATACAGCAGTCTGGCACAGCCATCCCGGAGCCAGAACCAGATTCCGCCCCTGCCCCGGACAGCTTCCACCTGCTGTTCCACTTCCCGCCGCGCCGCCACGCTCCGAACGAGTTGGTCTGGCGCACGCTGCCGCCCAGCCTCGTCGCGTTCTGCGACCAGGCGCATCAAAACTGGCCCGAAGAACTCTGCGCATTTGCAAGCGCACATGCAGCCGCTCCTGATTTTGACCAGTCTTGGTGAACGGCTCCCCAAAAGGATATAAAAAATGCCTGCCAACTTGGCAGGCATTTTTTGTGCGCGATTGCACTCGGCGCTTACCGGTTATTGTGCTCGATCAGCTCAATCAGCTCGCCGCTCGGACCGCGGAAGAAAATATTGCGCAGGCCGCCGAACAGGTCTGGCAGCTCGGTTGGCTGCTCGGAGCAGAATTCGCCCAGCCCCATCGCACGCATCTCGTTTGCGACAAGCGGCAGGTCTTCCACCTCGATCGCAAAGTGCGGGATGACGCCGTCGGCCGCCTGAAAGCCTGCCGCAGGCTGGATGAGCTCGATCTCGAAATTGGTGAGGGTGACCATGGCAAGCAGATTAACACCCGCCGGCTTCTGGACGCTGCCGCGCATGGTGCACTCCCCGCCCAGGGTCTCATAGAAGGCGATCGAACGCTCCAAATCGGGGGTATTGATCGCGATATGTGCCAATTGAATAAAGCTTTTCATCACACAAGAACTCCTTTTCACACGATGTCAATTCATTGTACCACACCGGGCCGCACTTGTCACGCAGTGCCCGGCAAAGCAGGGCCTCCGCACACAAAAACGCGCGGGCGAAGCGATCCCGCTTTGCCCGCGCGTTGCCTTCTCAGCTTTATTCTGCGTCCTCTTCCTCGGTGTGGGTGATGGCAATGGACAGCTCGTCGAGTTGCTTCTGCTCGACCTTGCCCGGCGCATCCATCATGAGGTCCTGCGCGTTCTTGTTCATCGGGAACGGGATGATCTCACGGATGGACTCCTCGCCAGCCAGCAGCATGACCATACGGTCTACGCCGGGCGCGATGCCCGCATGCGGGGGCGCGCCATAGCAGAATGCATTGTACATGGCCGGGAACTTGGCCTTGACGGCCTCCTCGCCCAGGCGGACCAGCTCAAACGCCTTGACCATGATCTCGGGGTCATGGTTACGGACAGCACCCGAGGACAGCTCAACGCCGTTACAAACCAGGTCATACTGGAATGCGGTGATGGTCAGCGGATCGACCTCGCCCGCATGCGCCTTGTCTAGGATCTCCGCGCCGCCATTGGGCATAGAGAACGGGTTGTGGCAGAACTCCAGCTCGCCGGACTCCTCGCCGATCTCGTACATCGGGAAGTCTACGATCCAGCAGAACTCATAGCGCTCTGCGTCCATGTGGTTCGGACACATTGCGCCCAGCTTACTGCGCAGGACGCCTGCGGTCTTCTGGGCCGCGCCCTTCTTGCCCGCAGTCAGGCCGACAAAGGTGTTGGGGGCAAGACCCAATGCGGTGATAATGGCGTCCTTCTTATCCTGCAGGAACTTGGCGATGCCGCCAGACAGTTCGCCCTTGTCATCCATCTTGAACCAGTACGGCTTGCTGCCCGCCTGGACTTCGACGTCGGCGCACAGCTTGTCAATCTGCTTGCGGGTTGCTGCAAAGTCGGTCACGATGATGGCCTTGACCGTGTTGCCCTCGAAGGGGCCAAAGCCGCAGCCGCCGATGAGCTCAGTCACGTCGGTGACGGTCAGGTCGATGCGCAGGTCCGGCTTGTCCGAGCCGTAGGTCTCCATGGCCTCGGCGAACGGGATACGCTTAAACGGTGCGCTGGAAGCCACATTATACTTGCCATACTTGGCAAAGATGGGCGGCAGGACATCCTCCAGCACCGCAAAGACGTCATCCTGATCGGCGAACGCCATCTCCATGTCGAGCTGATAGAACTCGCCGGGCGAGCGGTCACCGCGCGCGTCCTCATCGCGGAAGCAAGGCGCAATCTGGAAGTAGCGGTCAAAACCCGAGGCCATGAGCAGCTGCTTGAACTGCTGCGGCGCCTGGGGCAGCGCATAGAACTTGCCCGGATGCTTGCGCGAAGGCACCAGATAGTCGCGCGCACCCTCTGGGGAGGACGCGGTCAGGATGGGCGTTGTGATCTCTAGGAAACCATGCTCAATCATGGCCGCGCGCAGGGCGGCAACGACGTTGCAGCGCAGGACAATATTGTTCTTGACTTCGGGATTGCGCAGGTCAAGATAGCGATACTTGAGGCGCAGGCTCTCGTCTGCCTCACGGCTGCGCGCGATCTGGAAGGGCAGCTCGTTGTAGCGGCAGCGGCCCAGGACTTCGATCTTGGTGGGGACGACCTCGATGTCGCCGGTTGCCATCTTGGGGTTCTTGCTGTCGCGCTCACGGACGACACCCTCGACCGAGATGGTGGACTCCTTGTTGAGGCCCTTGATGGCCGCCATCATGTCCTCGGTCTCGAGGACGATCTGGGTCGTGCCGTAGAAGTCGCGCAGGATGACGAACGCCAGGCTGCTGCCAACCTCGCGCACGTTCTCCATCCAGCCGACGAGCTTGACCGTCTGGCCGACATGTTCCATGCGCAGTTCATTGCAGGTATGAGTACGGGACTGAAACATAGTACAACTTTCCTTTACATTTATTAAAATCTAAAACTCACTGATCCAGGATGACCGTCCCAGCAGCGCGGGCAGCCAGGCCGGCGCGGATGCGCGCAAGCGCCTCGTCAAAACTGGTATTGGTCTGCTCGCCGGTCGCAAGCTCCTTGAGCGCCACAACGTTCTGTGCAATCTCATCCTCGCCGAGAAAGATGACATACGGGATGGCGAGCTTGTCGGCATAGGTGATCTTGGCCTTGAACTTCTTCTTCTCGCAGTGCAGCTGGACGCGCACGCCGCTGTCACGCAGGCGGGTGGCCAGCGAGATGGCCGGACCGAGGTCGTCGGTCATGGGCAGGATGAGCACATCCGCCGGGGATGCAGGCGGGTTGTCGTTGAGATAGTGCTTGTCCTGCAGGACGAAGAACAGGCGGGTCAGGCCGATCGAGATACCCACGCCGGGCAGCTTCTTGTCCGTATAGTACTCGGCCAGGTTGTCATAGCGGCCACCCGAGCAGATGGAACCGATCTCTGGATGGTCGAGCATGGTAGTCTCATAGACCGTGCCCGTATAGTAGTCCAGCCCGCGGGCAATGGTCAGGTCAATGGCAAAATGGTCGGCCGGCACGCCGAAATCCTCCAGATAGGTCGCGACCGTGGTCAACTCGGAAATGCCCTGGTCCAGGGTCTCATTCTTGCCCTGATAGCCCTTGAGTGCTTCCAGGATGCCTTGGGTGCCGCCCTCGATGGTGATAAAGCGCAGGATCTCGTCGGCCTGCGCGGCGGTCGTGCCGCAATCCTCGGTCAGGATCTCGCGCACCTTGTCCGGCCCAATCTTCTCCAGCTTGTCGATCGTGCGCATGACATCACCGGCCTTGTCCGACAGGCCCAGCATGGCAAAAAAGCCGTTTAACACCTTGCGGTTGTTTATGCGGATCTTAAAGCGCTTGAGGCCCAGGCGCGAGAAGGTCTTATAAATGATCGAGGGGATCTCAGCCTCATTGATGATGTCGAGTTGGCCATCGCCGATAATATCAATATCGGCCTGATAAAACTCGCGGAAGCGGCCGCGCTGGGCGCGCTCGCCGCGGTAGACCTTGCCGATCTGGTAGCGGCGGAAGGGGAAGGTCAGCTGACCGTAGTTGAGCGCCACATACTTTGCCAGCGGGACGGTCAGGTCAAAGCGCATGGCTAGGTCGGTGTCACCCTTCTGAAAGCGGTAGATCTGCTTTTCCGTTTCGCCGCCGCCCTTGGCAAGCAGCACCTCGGACGCCTCCAGCACAGGGGTATCCAGCGGGTAGAAGCCGTAAAGCGCATAGGTCTCGCGCAGGATCTGCATGATGCGCTCCATCTGCTCCTGCGCCGCCGGCAAAAGCTCCATAAAGCCGGACAGCGTTCTGGGTTTGATCTTTTCCATTTTGATTCTAAAACTCCTTCTGTCTATCGTTTCCCCGCTGCGTCAATACGCAAAAATGCCGCACGACGCGGCATAAAAAGAAACGCACCCGCCCGCCAGCGGGCGGGTGCGCCAAGGGATGTCCATTTGATTTAGCGTGACTTGGGATTTACAATATTTCTCCAATCCAGGTCGCCGCGGTCGAGTCCGAGGATCAGCATTTCAGCCGTCGCGGAGTTGGTCGCAATCGGGATGTTCTGCATATCGCACAGACGGGCCAGGACGTGGATGTCCGGCTCATACTGGCTATTGGACATGGGATCGCGGAAGAACAGTACAAGGTCGATCTCATTGTAGGAAACACGTGCGGCGATCTGTTCCTCGCCCCCCTGCATGCCCGGCAGATACTTCTCGATCTTAAGCCCGGTCGCCTCTGAGACCAGCTTGCCCGTCGTGCCAGTCGCACACAGGTTATGCTTGGCCAAAATACCGCAGTACGCCATACAGAACTGTACCATCAGTTCTTTTTTCCGGTCATGCGCAATCAGAGCGATATTCATAATTTCCCTGTTCTCCTTTCCAGTTTCAGGTCTATAGCCGCATCAGCGGCAGGCGCTCCCCCTCCAGGCGGCGCGCAATGTTGCGATAAGCCTGGGCGGCGCCCGATTTTTTATACCGTACGACACTCTTGCCGCTGCCCGCGCAGGAGATCACGTCCTCATCCTCCGGGACAAGGCCCAGAAGCTGCACGCCAGCCGTGTCGATCACATCATCAATATTCGCTGCAACGCCATAGCGAATCAGGCGTGGACGCACCCGGTTGACCACCATGCGGATCCGCATGATGCAGGCTTCTTCCATGCGCCGGGCTACACGCTCGGCCCCGCGGACGGACGCGGCGTCTGGCATTGTCACGACAATGCCCTGGGTCGCAATCTGTGCATAGAGGGAGAGCGCTGGCGGTAGGCCGGCAGGTCCGTCGATGATGACATAGTCAAAGCCATCCCGTGCGGTCTCGTCTGCCAGGTGCTGCATCTGGGTCTCGGTCAAGTCAGGCGGTTCGGTGGGGGCAGTCAAGAGATACAGGCCTTGGGTCACAGGATGTGCCGGCGCCGCATGGGTGAGGGAAACCGTCCCGCGCGCCACGTCCGCAAACGTAAAGACCGCGAGCTCGCTCATCCCCAGGACCAGATCCAGATTGCGCAGGCCGCAGTCGCCGTCGATCACGAGCACCTTTTTTCCCATCTCAGCCAAGGCGGTCCCGACCGCCGCCGTCAGGGAAGTTTTTCCTGTGCCGCCCTTTCCGGACGCGACCAAAATTACCTTGCGCATACTTCCTCCGAATGATTTCACACCTTACTCTCAAGTATAAAGCAAAACTGTCTCCCTGACAAGCCTATCGCCCGGATTTTTCCAAGTTTTTTCTCAGATCGGCGCCCTCGTAGCCGCTCCGCTACGGTGCATCCCGGCTTTATCCCACAAAAATACCCGCAAAACTTGAAATCTTGCGGGTATTTTCCAAAATTTGGCGGTACATGCCTTATTTCTGCATGGTATACTCTGCGGGCACGCTCTCCATCTCCTCCTCGCCCTGGAAGTAGGCGTCGAAAATATCGCGGGCAACCGGTGCAACAGATGAACCATGCAGTGCACATTCACCAACAACAGCAACCGCGATTTCCGGATCATCAGCCGGAGCGTAGGCAATCAGGACACCATGATCGGTGCTATTTCCATCAAAATCCTTACCGCCACCATGCTGCGATGTACCAGTCTTAATTGCAATCGGAATCGGATAGTTTGCGAAGGTGGCCGCTGCGGTACCGCTCTCGTCAGCAACCGACTGCATGGCATCAGTAACAACCTTTAGGTTTGCCGGATCAACATCAATCTGCTGGGCAACCTTAGGCTCGTTCTCCATGACCGTGCTGCTGTAATCGTACGACTTGACGCTCTTAATCAGGGTCGGCTGATAGCGGGTGCCGCCGTTTGCCAGCGTTGCCGCATAGACAGCCAGCTGGAGCGGAGTGATGGTGTTATCACTCTGACCGATTGCAGCCTGTACAACGTCACCGGGCTGCCACTGGTTAAAGAGCGGATTGTTTTCCAGCATCTGTGCACGGTAGGTCGGGCCTGCGGCCGAACCGGCAATCTCACCGACCTCGATACCGGTCTTCTGACCGAAGCCGAACAGCTTGGACCACTTCTCAATGGTCGCACCGCCCAGCATGTAGCCGGTCTCGTAGAAATAAATGTTACACGACTTTTTGATTGCCTGATTTAAATCTACCGCACCATGCCAACCTAAGCACTTAAAGGTACGAGAACTAAATCTCGTATAATAATGGTTGCAGACCATGGTCGTACCCGAGGTAATGACACCCTCTTCCAGACCGGCCAGTGCAATCATGGGCTTGAACGTAGAACCTGGTGCGTATGCCATCTGAAAAGCACGGTTGCGCGTCGGCTCAAGCGGATTGTCATTGATGGCTGCCGAGTCCTCGAGGAAGGTCGCCTGACTGTACGTCGGGTAGTTGGCCGCCGCCAGCACTTCGCCGGTGTCCACCTTGACCACGACCGCCGCGCCGCCGCGCGCGCCCGAGATGCCCGAAATGACGCGGGCAAGCGAATCCTCCGCGACCTTCTGCAGTTCAATATCCAGGGTCGTGATGACGTTGTCACCTGGCTGCGGCGCTGCAGACTCCATGGTACCGGTGACCTCGCCCGTCACATCGGTGTCCACCATCAGACTGCCGCTCTTGCCGCGCAGATACTGTTCCATGGACATTTCCAGGCCGCTCTTGCCGACAATGTCGTTCATCGAGTATCCCTTTTCCTTATAGGTGTCCCACTCCTCAGCGTAGATGATGCCGGTGCGGCCCAAAATCTGCGCCGCGCAGTCGGTATCATACTTGCGCACGGTCGACGCCTCGACGTTTACGCCCTGGAAGAGCTCATGACGTTCCTTGATCTCGGCAATGAGGTCCATCGGCACGTTTTCGGCGAACAGGAACGGGTTGGTGCGCGAAAAGTTGGAAGTCGTCATGCGGTAGCGCTGCTCCAAGATCCAGCGCGCATTGGACTCGGTGTAATTGTCGCTGATTTTATAATATGCCTTAAGCACCTCGAGCACGCTCGCCGCATCCAGGTCCTTGGCCTGGCTGACGCCGTACTTGGACTGCAGGCCCAGCGTGTCCTTGCCGTCCTCGGTGCCGTTATGGGTATCGATAAAGTCCACAAGCGCGGTATATACCTTGTCATCCGCGCTGCACGTGAAGGTATACGGCGCTTGCTGCGTGATGGGCAGGATGGTCGGCACGTCCACGCCTGCCGAGATGACCAGCTGCACCAGCTGCAGCAGGATATCGTTCTGATTTTTCTGATCCCAGTAGGCATAGTCGAACCGGATGGAGTAGACCGACTCGTTGGTCACGAGCGGCCTTCCATAGCGGTCCAGGATCTCGCCGCGCGCGGCCGAGACCACATTGGTCGAAGTCAGGTGCCGCTCCGCCTGCAAGCGGTAGGCCTCGCCGTTGATGATCTGCAATGAATACAGGCCTGCGGCCGACACACCGCAGAACAGCGCCAGCACGACAAAGAGCGCAATCAAGCGGTGCAGCAGTTTTGTCTTGTTATCCATGGAAAAACCTCACTTCATACGGTCAAAGCGGCGGGCCAGCGTGCGCGCTGGCAGGTAGATCAGCGGGGACAGCACGATGGCGGCGAGGATCTCGCCGTACATAGACCGCAAAAACGGCAGGACCGGGTAAGCCTGTCCCAAAATGGCCGCCGCGACAAACTGGATGCCGCGCAGGATGAGCATTCCGCCCGCAGTCAAAAGCAGGTGCGACGGCCAGATCCGGCGCAGATAGCGCCCGCTGATCGCGGCCGCAAAGGTGGCGAACAGCATAAAGTAGAGCGGGAGCAGCCCCTCGACGCCCGTGCCGGCCAAGTCGTAGAGGATGCCAGTCATCAGGCCGACCGCCGCGCCGACCGCCGGGGTCTCAAACAGGGCTACCGCCGCCGGGACGCTGAACAGCAGGTCCAGCCGCGCGCCGAACAGGTGCAGGCCGCCCAGCCCGGTCGCCGTCTCCAGCAGGTAGAGGATGACAAGGAATACAGCATAAATGACGATCTTATAGGTCGTAGTCCGATCTCTCTGCATGGCCCGTCACTCCGCTGTCTCGCCCGCGCCGCCGTCCGTCTGCGCCGTCACCTGGCCCGAGGTCACATCGGTGATGATGTAGACATCGGTGACCGTGGACGGGTCCACAAAGGGGCGGATGACCGCATAGTTGTTCATCCCGTTTTCCTCGATCATCACCCGCTCGACCGTGCCGATCATAATGCCCTTGGGGAAGATGCCGCCCTCGCCCGAGGTCTGGATGGTATCGCCGATGACCACATCGCTGTCCTTGCTCAGGTAGGACATGCGCAGCATGCCGTCGCCCATGAGCTCATAGTCGCCTTGGGCGATGCCGCTCTCGCGCGTGCGGGTCACCAGCGCGCCGGCCTGCATATTGGTGTCCAGGACGGTTGTGACCTTGCTGTAGGTCGGGGCAACCAGCGAGACGTAGCCGACCATGCCCTCGGCCGTCACCACTAAGTCATTTTCGGCCACGCCGTCGAGCGAGCCCTTGTCGATTGATACCGTGGTCGCCCACTGTCCGGGCGACCGCGCGATGACTTCAGCCATGTCATAGCGGAATGTCGGATTGTTCTTCACAAGGCCGGTCAGCACGCGCAGGCGCTCGTTCTCGTCCACTGCGACCTGTGCGTCCCGCACCTGCTGCTCCAGCTGTGCGACCTTTTCGCGCAGCTCCTGGTTCTCAGCCTCCATCTCGTCATAGTTCTGGAAATGGTCGATGAGGTGGCCGACCTTGCCGGTCACGAACGAGACGCCTTTCTGAAGCGGCGAGAGCACAGTGCCGACCGCAGCCGACACGGGCGAATCCTTGCCGGCCGCGCCGGTATAGGCGGCAAGCCCCAGGCAGGCCGCCGCAATCAGCAGAATGACGGTCAGAAGCCGCGTGGTAAAAATATTTCGCAAATGGAATCCCCTCTCCTAAAATCATGCCAAATCCATCTGGCGCATCAGCACATAGAGGCGGCGCACCGGCAGCCCCATGACGCTGTAATAATCGCCCTCAATGCCCTCGATAAAGCGCGCGCCCAGGCCCTGAATGCCGTAAGCGCCCGCCTTGTCCATGGGCTCACCCGAGGCGACGTACGCCTCGATCTCCTGATCGCTCAGCGGGGCAAAGCGCACCCGCGTGACCGTCGTGTCCGTATGCATACCGCGCCCGGGCACATAGAGCGCAAGGCCGGTCATGACCTCATGGGTGCGGCCGGACAGCAGCCCGAGCATGCGCCGGGCCTCCGCCGCGTCCGCCGGCTTGCCGAGCGCCCGGCCGTCCAGTACAACCAGCGTATCCGAGCCGACGACCGCAGCCTGTGGATACTGTGCGGCGACCGCGCGCGCTTTGCCCGCAGCCAGCCTTGCGACCTCACTTTTCAGGTCCGCGCCCGCGCCGAGCGCCTCGTCAATGTCCGCCGGGCATACGGTGAAATCCGGCGTGATCAGGCGCAAAAGCTCCTGCCTGCGCGGCGACTGCGAGGCTAAAATCAATTGCATGGGTTATAACTTCTCCTTTTTGATTCTCATACCAGTTCAGACGGTCACTCAACACCGCGCCCATACAGGCCGCGCGTGAAGCCGTCCGAAAATTCCAGCGGCGTACCCTTGGTGTAGGCCTGCCAGATCGCTTCCGCCCGCGCGGGCGGCTCGGTCGTCAGGCAGATGCGCCCCCAAGGCGCGCCCACCTTTTTCCAATCGTCCTTATCCGCCAGATAGAGCGGCTTGCTGTTCAAGAGCGTATTACGGCAGCCAAACTCGGGCAGAAGCGCAAAGCGCTGCCCTGTACGGTCGGTCAGGGACGTGATGCCCTGCTTGCAGGCACACTTCCCGGTCTTGCGGCGGATGGCACAGTTTTCAAAAATCATGAGCGGCAGATGGCCGTAGGCGATGACCTCGGTCTCCAGCGGCTTTGCGATATCGCGCAGCTGCGCCGTGCGCAGCTCAAAAGACAGCGTCTGCCGCCGGACGCCCAGATCGGACAGAGCGCAAAGCGCCGCACCGTTGCATACATTGAGACCAAACCCGCCGTGCACGGCAAAGCCGAGCTGGGTGAGCCGCGGGATCTGCCCGAGGTTCATCGCGCAGGCGATCTGTACGCCGCTCTCCTGCGCTGCGCGCAGCATGCGCTCGATCTCGGGCTGCTCCTGATCCGAATAGATCCGGGGCATCTGCACGGCCAGGGGCACGCCCGCATCCACGAGCGCGCGCACGGCATCCGGGTGCCCGGCAAGTTCATCCAGCGGGACATATACAGTCTCGGGCCGGCCGGCCTGGATGGCCGCGGTCAGCTGCTCCAGCTTCCGTATCTCTAAAGTATAGCCCATAAATGGGGCGTTTTTGTGACCATTGTGTGAAGTTTCGTACGGTTTCCACGTACGCTTTGGCGGCAGGCCGCGCAGCATAGCCACCGTATTCAGCGCCGTGCGGCGCAGGGCGTTGATGCGCGCGGCCGGGACCATCCAACCGTCCGGCAGGTTCATGGTGAGGTCCTCCGCAGGATTTGCGACATAGAACGGCGTGCCGCCAGTCTTGGCCAGACTCTTGGCCAGCATATCCCGGGTGGTCGGGCGGTTCTTCGCCCGCTCGACCGGCTCATGGTCGGCCGTACTGACGTCGTGCCCTTGCCCGTCGGACACGCCGAGCGAAATGCCGTCCGGTGTGACCGTACAGGACATGGTGACCGGCACGAGCGGGGCCTCCTTGCCCACGGCAAAGCGGCGGGCGGCCTCGTCATAGAGCGGCTTGACCTCATGCATGGGCACATCGGTCTTGGTGCCGAACATCTTGCCGTCCACCTTGCCGGTCAGATAGCCGTCGGTAAACCCGTCGCGCGAAAAGACCTTGCGCAGGATGTCGTTCTCTTCCTGGGTCGGGCCGCGCTGGTCGCGCAGCAGTCCGGCGTAAATCTGGGTGACAATCGCGCTGTACTCCGGGCGCTTCATCCGGCCCTCGATTTTGAACGATGACACCCCCATCCGGGTCAAGGTTGGGATGTACTGTGCGGCGCACAGGTCCTTGAGCGAGAGCGGATAGCCCTTTTTGCCATTGTCGTAGGTATAGGGCAGGCGGCAGGGCTGTGCGCACAGGCCGCGGTTGCCCGAGCGCTGGCCAATGACCGAGGACATATAACACTGCCCGGAATAGCACATGCACAGCGCGCCGTGCACAAAGACCTCGGTCTCGACGCCCGCCTCGCGGGTGATCTTCTCGATCTCGTCCAGTGTGCACTCGCGCGAGAGCACGACGCGGGAAAATCCCAGCGCCTTGGCCGCCAGCGCGCCGTCCAGCGTATGGATGGTCATCTGGGTGGAGGCGTGCAGGGGCAGGTCGGGTGCATGCTCCCGGATCAGGCGCGCAAGACCCAGGTCCTGCACAATCAGCGCGTCGGCGCCCGCCTCGTTGAGAAAACGCACGTCCTCCATGGCTGCGGTCAGTTCGCGGTCCAGGGCGACGATATTGAATGTGATGTTGGTCTTGACCCCGCGGGTGCGGCAATAGGCAATCGCCTCGGCCATCTCCTCACGGGAAAAATTTTTCGCGCCGCGGCGGGCGTTGAAGGTGCCAAACCCCATATAGACCGCGCCCGCGCCGCTCTGCACGGCCGCGCGCACGCCCTCAAAGGAGCCGGCAGGCGCCAATAACTCGGGCATCATTTCCCGCCTTTCTTCTTTTTGCCGCGGGCGGCCTGCGCCCCATTGATCTGGATCTGCCGGTTGAGCTCGGCCTTGACCTTCTTGAGTTCGGCGCGCAGCGCAGCGGTATCATCCTCCCCCGCCGGGGCCTGTTCCGCCTGGGCGGACTTTTCGGCCTGCCGCTTGAGATCCTCGATCTGGGACAACAGCGGCGCGGGATCGACAAACCCCTTGGTGTCCTGTTCCAGCTTGCGCAGGCGGGTCAGCTCACGGCGCAGTTCGCCGAGGTCACTGACCTCGCGGCCGCCGAGCTGCATCTTGGCCTTGGCCAGCTCCTCCTTGACGGCAGTCAGCTCGCGGTCGAGCTGCTCGAACTCGGCGACCGGACGCACGTCATGATACGAGTCGCGCAGGCGCTGCATCTCCTCGCGCAGGCGGACGGCCTCGTCAGCCTGGCTGCGGCGCTCGTCCAGGGCTGCCTGCAGCTGCCGGATCTCGGCATAGAGCGGCGCCGGGTCGTTGCGCTTGAGGCGCTCGGTCAGGTCGCGCACCTCGGCCTTGAGGCTGGCGTTTTCGCTCGTCTGTTTTTCCTTCTGGTCGAGCGCGTTCTGGAGGCGGCGGATCTCGGCCTGGAGCGGCGCCGGGTCGTTCTGCACGATCTTCTGGTGCAGCGATTCGATCTGCGCCTTGAGGTCAACATTCTCGCTGACCTGCTGCTCCTTGGCGTCTAAGGCCGCGCGCAGGCTCTTGATCTCGGCGTAGAGCGGCTCGGTATCCGTGCGCGCCGCGCGCAGCTCCTCGACCTCGCGCGTGAGCGCCTCGATCTGGTCCTGCGCCTCGGCCGACTGGGTGGACTCCTTGACATGCAGGGCGTCCAGGGCGGCGTTGAGCTGGTCGATCTCGCTTTGCAGGGAATTTTCCTGTTCATGCGCCGCCGCGGCCTTCTCGGCCTGCGCGCGCGCAAGCTCGTCCTGGAGCTGCTCTGTCTGCTTGGTCAGCGCCTCGATTTGGTTCTCCAGCGGCACGATGTCCGCAATCCGCTTTTGGGCGGCGTCGCGGGCCTGGGTGATCTTGTCCACTTCCTGGCTCAGGCGCTGGATCTCGGCGTCCGCCTCGGCGCACGCCGCGTCATGCTGGCTGGCCTCGTGCTCGAGTTCTTTTTCCAGGCGCTTAATCTCGGCCAGGAGCACGGCCGGGTCCTCATCCGGCCGTGCGCGGCGCAGGGTGTCCAGCTCATCCTTCACCGCGCCGAGTTCGTCGGCGCGGCGGGCGAGCTCGTCCTGCTGGGCCGCTGCCTGCTCGGCATAGTCCTGGCACTGGTGGCGCAACTTAACCGCCTCATCGGCCATGTTGAGCGTCGCCAGCACACCGGTCGAAAACGTCGTATTTCCAACCAGCTTTTTGGCCTCGGCGATCTTCTGATCGGCCAGGGCCGCAATTTCCTTCATATATGCTTCAGATTCGTCTGCGACCAGCGAAAACTTCTGGCCGGCGATGGTTACGGTGAGACGGTTTTGCATCCCGATCTTCCTCCCTGTTAATCGCATTGGTAACAATAAGTTATTATAGCATAATCCCGCGTGTTCCGCACGCGGATTTCCGCAAAATAGAAAGAATTTGTGATTTTGTATGGCCGCTGTCCTGTCAACGCCCTCGGATGCGGCAACATCCACAAGACCGCCCCGCGCGGCACATGCCATCTTGTTTCCGCCGCCTGGTTATGATAGAATACAAGTATCTACAGATACTTTATTTAAAGGAGTCCTTTCCCATGTCAAATCGTTCCGGTGCGCGCCGTCTGGTGCTGAAAATCGGCACCTCCTCGCTGACCTACCCCAACGGGAAGCTCAACATCCGCTGCATCGAACAACTCGTGCGCGTCATCTCTGACCTGCACAATAGAGGGCATGAGCTTGTCCTTGTCTCGTCCGGCGCCGTGGGCGTCGGCCTCAACAAGCTCGGCATCACCGAGCGGCCGCAGGACATGCGCATGAAGCAGGCGGCCGCCGCCGTCGGCCAGTGCGAGCTTATGCACATTTACGACAAGATGTTCTTAGAATACGGCGTGACCGTGGCGCAGGTGCTCCTGACCCGCCACAACGTCGCTTCCAAGGAGCACTATGCCAACGTTGAGGGCACGTTCCGCGCCCTGCTCAGCGCAGGCGTCGTGCCGATCGTCAACGAAAACGACGTCGTCTCGACCGAGGAGCTCAGCCGCGTCGAGACCTTCGGCGACAACGACACGCTGTCCGCCGTCGTCGCGCAGCTATGTCAGGCCGACCTGCTCGTCATCTTCACCGATATCGACGGCCTGTACTCTGCCAACCCCCGTGAAAACCCGGACGCCCAGCTGATCTCCCGCGTCGAGGCCATCAACGACGACCTGCGCAAGATCGCCGGCGGGCCCGGCACCAAAAACGGCACGGGCGGCATGGCCACCAAGCTGTCCGCCGCCGAAATCTGCATGGAAAACGGCGTCTCCATGCTCATCACCAAGGGTGACCGCGCCGAAGTCCTCTATGACATCGTGGACGGAAAAAAAGTCGGCACCCTGTTCAAACGCAAGTTCAAGAGAAAGAAGGTTTGATCCCCATGCGTAATCTGATGACCATCGCCGAGGCGGCCAAGGCCGCAAAGCCGGCTGTCGCCAAGCTGGGTACGGGCGCCAAAAACGCCGGCCTCGCCGCCATCGCCGACACCCTCATCCAGCACACCGACGAGATCCTCGCCGCCAACCAGATCGATATCGACGCCGGACGGGCAAACGGTCTCAACGAAGGCCTCATCGACCGCCTGACCCTGACCGCGGACCGCATCGCCGGCATCGCGGAGGGCTGCCGCCAGGTCGCTGCCCTGCCCGACCCCATCGGCGAGGTACTCTGGCAGCGCACCCGCCCGAACGGCCTGCGCATCGGCCTGCGCCGCGTACCCATGGGCGTCATCGGCATCATTTACGAGGCCCGTCCCAACGTCACCGTGGACGCAGCCGCCCTGTGTTTCAAGGCCGGCTCGGCCTGTATCCTGCGCGGCGGCAAGGAAGCCTTCCACTCGTCCAAGTGCCTGACCGATCTCATGCGCGCCGCCCTGGCTTCGTGCGGTCTGCCCGAGGACGCCATCAACCTGGTCGAGGACACCACGCGTGAGAGCTCCAACCAGATGATGAAGCTAAACGGCTATCTGGACGTACTGATCCCGCGCGGCGGCGCCGGCCTTATCCGCGCGGTCGTGCAGAACGCGACCGTCCCGGTCATCGAGACCGGCACAGGCAACTGCCACGTCTATGTGGACGCCTCGGCCGACCTCGAGATGGCTGCCCGCATCCTGGTCAACGCCAAGTGCCAGCGCATCTCGGTGTGCAACGCGGCCGAAAGCCTGCTCGTACACAAGGATGTCGCAGAAAAATTCCTGCCCATGGCGCAGAAGGCCCTGGCGCCCGACCATGTCATCTTACACGGCTGCCCGCGCACCATGGAAATTTTGGGCGGCGCAGTCATCCCGGCAACCGAGGAGGACTATGGCCGCGAATACCTGGCCTATGAGATCTCGGTCAAGGTAGTGGACTCCATCGACGAGGCCATCAGCCACATCAACCGCTACAACACCGGCCACTCCGAGTGCATCGTCACCGAGTCCTATCGCGCGGCCCAGCAGTTCACCGACGAAGTGGATGCCGCCGCCGTCTACGTCAACGCCTCCACCCGCTTTACCGACGGCTTCGAGTTCGGCTTTGGCGCTGAGATCGGCATCTCCACCCAAAAGCTGCACGCACGCGGCCCAATGGGCCTGGAGGCCCTGACCTCCCAGAAGTACGTCATCTTCGGCAATGGGCAGGTGCGTTGACCGTGGAGCGTGAATACAAATGGCAGGCGTCGGCGCAGCAGTTTGCGGCGCTGTGCGCCACGCTCGGCCTGGCCCCGGACCCCCAAAACCGGCTGGACATGGACGCGACCTACTATGATGACGCCTCAGGCGCACTGCGTGCGCGCCGGATCGGCCTGCGCCTGCGCCGGGAAAACGGCCGCAGCGTGTGCTGCATGAAATTGCGCAACGCCGCGCAGCATGGGCTCCATGTCCACGAAGAGTATGAATGCCCCGCGGAAACACTGGCCGAGGGCCTATCTCGGCTGCCCGGCCAGGGCGCACCCCAGGCACTGTGCCAGTCTCTTGCCGCAGCGCCGCTCGTCCCGATCGCGCGTGTGCGCTTCGTCCGGCAGCCGGCCATGTGGCAGCAGGATGGCTTTGCCGCCGAGCTGGCACTCGACACCGGCACGCTGGCGAGCGGCGCACAGTCGGTACACTTCTGCGAGATCGAATGTGAGTACAAGTCCGGCGATTTTTCCGCCTTCACGGCTGCGTGCGACGCACTGGCCGCGCGCCTTGCGCTCACACCCGAACCCCTGTCCAAACTCGCCCGCGCACTCGCGTTGTCAAAAGCGTGAATTTGTGCTGCGGGAATCCGCTTTATTTTGGTAAAACTATAAATTTTTGCAAGATTCCTTCGAGCTTCTTGCAGTTCCCCCCCACCCATTGTATAATGATTGCGTCACACTTGTGTGTCCGCACCGGCAGATCGTGAGGTGCATTTTGGCTGGCAATCCCACCTATTCCCGGCGCAGGCCTGGAAAGAAATCCATTCTTTTCCTATGTATTGCGACGCTCTTGGTCGTTTGCTATGAGCTTTTCTTGGCATTCGGCGGGCCCGTCGGCACCGGGACTGTGCAGCAGGGTACAGTCGTGCACTTCATCGACGTCGGACAGGGGGACTGTGCGCTCATCCTCTCCGGGGACGACGCCGTGCTCATCGACGCGGGCCTCACGGCCACGGCCGACCAGGTCACAGAGTACCTGTGCGCAGCCGGCGTCAGCCATTTGACCGCCGCCGTCGCCACCCATCCACACGAGGATCATATCGGCGGCATGGCCGCTGTGCTGGACGCCTTCCAGACCGATACGCTGTATCTGCCTGCCAAGACCGCCATCACCCCGTCCTACGAAGCCATGCTGGACGCCGCCGAGCGCACGGGCACCGCAATGCAGGTGCCGGCCCCCGGCCAGCGCCTGTCCCTGGACGCACACGCCAGCCTGGCCTTCCTTGCACCCGATCCAGACGCTGTCTTTGAATCGGTAAATGATTACTCCATCATCTCGCTGTTGTCGGCGGACGGCCTGCGCGTGCTCTTCACCGGCGACGCCGAGGCCGCGGCCGAACAGGCCCTGCTGGATTCTGGCGCAGACATCGCCTGCGATGTGCTTAAGGTCGGCCATCACGGCAGCGACACTTCTTCCACCGACGCCTTTTTGGACGCAGCCGCGCCCAAAATCGCAGTCATTTCATGCGGCAAGTATAACGAATACGGCCATCCGCATCCGGAAACGCTTGCCCGCCTGCAGGCCCACGGCGCGGCAATCCACGTCACAGCCGATACAGGCACTTTTCTCTATCCCACCCCTGACACATAAAAAAGGAGACAACGCCAATGAAAGAACAGGCAGTCGTTGACCGGTTCGAAGGCGATTTTATCATTTTGGAAACCGATCACGGCATGATCGAACTGCCCCGCAGCCATGCGCCCGCTATGGCCGGTGAGGGCATGGTCGTCTGGTATGAGGGCGACCGCGTCTTAGCAATCGACGAAGAGGAAACCGCCCGGCGCGAGGCCACAAACCGCCGCCGCTTCGAGCGCATTTTAGGAAAGAAATAATCTCAAATCGCAAAGGAATGAACCCAATGAATCAGAAAAAGCCGTTTGTCACCCTGGAGCAGGTCCAGGAAATGGCAAAGAAGTACCCCACCCCCTTCCATCTCTACGACGAGAAGGGCATCCGTGAGAATGCGCGCCGCATCAAGGAGGCCTTTGCCTGGAACCCCGGCTTCCACGAGTATTTTGCTGTCAAGGCCTGCCCCAACCCGCGCCTTCTGCAGATCCTCAAGGAAGAGGGCTTTGGCTGCGACTGCTCGAGCTACACCGAGCTGCTCATGAGCGAGGCCGTCGGCCAAGTCGGCCACGACATCATGTTCTCGTCCAACGACACCCCGGCCGAGGACTTCGCCTTGGCGGCCAAGCTGGGCGCTATCATCAACTTTGACGACATCACCCACATCGACTTTTACGAGAAGATCGCCCCGTTCCAGGAGACCATGTGCTGCCGTTACAATCCGGGCGGCGACTTCAAGATCGAAAACGAGATCATGGACACCCCGCAAGACGCAAAGTACGGCATGACCCGCCCGCAGCTGACCGAGGCGTACCGCAAGCTCATGGCCAAGGGCGTCAAGCATTTTGGCCTGCATGCCTTCCTGGCATCCAACACGGTCGCCAATGAATACTATCCGGTCCTGGCGCGCCTGCTGTTCCAGACCGCGGTCGAACTGCACAAGGAGACCGGCGCGCACATTGCCTTTGTCAACCTGTCTGGCGGCGTCGGCATCCCCTATCGCCCCGAGCAGGACGCAAACGATATCATGGTCATCGGCGAGGGCGTGCGCCGGGCTTATGAAGAAGTCCTCGTGCCGGCTGGCATGGGCGACGTGGCCATCTATACCGAGATGGGCCGCTTCGTGATGGGCCCCTACGGCTGTCTGGTCACCCGCTGCCTGCACCACAAGCATACCCACAAGGAGTATGTCGGCGTGGACGCCTGCGCGGCCAACCTCATGCGTCCGGCCATGTACGGCGCATACCACCACATCACAGTGCTGGGCAAGGAGGATGCCCCCTGCGACCACAAGTACGACGTGACCGGCGGCCTGTGCGAGAACAACGACAAGTTTGCCATTGACCGCATGCTGCCCGAGATCGACGACGGCGATTATCTGGTCATCCATGACACCGGCGCGCACGGCTTTGCCATGGGCTATAACTACAATGGCAAGCTGCGCTCTGCCGAGGTCCTGCTGCACGAGGACGGCACGACCGAGCTCATCCGCCGCGCGGAGACCCCCGAGGACTATTTTGCAACGCTGGATGTGACCGGTATCTTCAAAAAATAAGCGTCCAACCGCCGTTCCATCCCCAAATAGCCAGGCAGCCGCCCGTTATGGGCGGCTGCCTTTTCATTCCACATACAACGACAAAGGAGTGCACCCCTCTTGCCCCTGACCTTCCGAAAGGCCCAGCTGTCCGACCTCGACCTGCTGGTGCAGACACGCCTGGCCGTCCTTCGGGCAGCCAACGAATTGCCGCCCGACACCCCGCTGCCCGCAATCGAACGCCAGTCGCGCGCCTACTATGCGGACGCGCTGTCCAGCCACACCCATACCGCCTATCTTGTGTTCGAAGGGGCGCATTGGGTCGGGGCCGGCGGCATCAGCTACTATCGTGTGATGCCCACGGTAGACAACCCGAGCGGGCGCAAAGGATATTACATGAACCTCTATGTTGCACCGCCCTACCGCCGCCAGGGCATCTGTACCAAGCTGCTCGATCTGCTGACAGCCGACGCCCACGCACGCGGCGTGACCTTTCTAACGCTCGAGGCCACCGCCATGGGACGCCCGGTATACGAACGGTACGGATTCCATCCTATGCCGCACGAAATGAAATTAAGGCAATAAAAAAACGCCCCAAATTTGGGGCGTTTTTTCGTCTTCGCTGCCAGCGCACGACCATCAGCCGCATGCTGGCGGGCCTTCCGCCTTCCTGCCGGCCTCCCGGACAGAAAAATACATCCCGTCTTCGGAAAACTGCACGGCTGAGCCCTGTGCGGCAAAATATTCCCGGATACAGGCCCGCGTCCCCTGCTCCCGCTCACGCGTGATACAACATTCGCCCGGCGGTTCCAGGCTGCCGGTCTGGACATCCCGGCGGCCGACACGATAGCGCAGGCCGCGCTCCTTGAGCATGGCGTTAAGCCGGACAAGATCGGCAAAGGTAATATCCATCACAGCATCTCCACGACCTTGCGCATGAGCAGGCGGAATGCCTGGCCCCGCTCGGCCGCCATCTCCTTAACCTCGTCATCGGACAGCGCCTGGCCGGTCACACCGGCTGCCATGTTGGTAATCATCGAGACTGCCAGCGCAGGCAGGCCGCAGTGCGCCGCAGCAATGCCCTCAAACACAGTGGACATGCCGACCGCGTCGCCGCCCATGGCCCGGAACATGCGGATCTCTGCCGGGGTCTCATACTGCGGGCCGTTGACCCCGATATACACACCGTGCCGCAGCGTCATGCCGCAGGCGGCGGCTGCCTGGTCGGCCAGATCCCGCAGGGCCTTGGGATAGGCCCCGCACATGTCGTTAAAGCGCGGGCCGATGCGGTCGTCGTTCTGGCCGGTCAGCGGGCTCTGGCCGGTGAAATTGATGTGATCGTCAATGACCATGAAGTCACCGACCGAGAAATCCAGGTTGATGCC
>DWWZ01000033.1 GCA_019119435.1 Candidatus Butyricicoccus avicola | reverse complement strand
AGGTTTTTCATCAGCGCGGTATCGCTTTTGGACTGGTTTTCCCGTGCTGCAATGTAGACCGTCTCCTTACAGCGAGCAAAGCAGAACCTATTTTGCGCGGAAAAGCTGTTTTATGAAAAATGGTCAACGGTTCACAAACTTTGTATCTGGAAATCGTGGGCCGAGCGAAAGGCGGAAAAGCAAAAAGTGAGCGGTACATTCAAAAAAAGAAGATTTTGCCTTGCTGAGGCTGGAAAAGTTTGAAGATATACATTGTACACAATTTTGTTGCCGAAAACAAAGGCGGAATCCGTTGTATTGACAATGCAGGGGGATGGGATATACTAATAGTATAGAGGATGATAAAAGTTTAACAAAGGAACATGTGACGAGCTCCGGAAAGGCAGAGGGGCGCGTGATGAACGCTCA
Source organism: Candidatus Butyricicoccus avicola (assembly GCA_019119435.1). Classification (GTDB taxonomy): domain Bacteria; phylum Bacillota; class Clostridia; order Oscillospirales; family Butyricicoccaceae; genus Butyricicoccus; species Butyricicoccus avicola. Next base: position 11,587 of record DWWZ01000033.1, on the reverse strand, counting down.
ATTTGAATCTGGAACAACATGTAAAACCTCTCATCTCTATAAAACTTATCAAACACGGTACAGACAGAAGGGGGCGGTCATACAGACGGGCGCATTTTGGGAACGGAAAATAGAACAAACAACAGACAAAGAGAGACGGACCAGGCGTAAGTGACGAGGTCCGTCTCTCTTTATATATAAAGAGGCAGGTACCCCGCAAAGCGGCGCTGTGGCGTGCGGAGATGGAGCGAAATGCCCGAAAAAGTACAAAAAACCCGCCCTTTCATCCGAAAGAGCGGGCAAAACATGGAGCTAGTAGTCGGACTCGAACCGACGACCTGCGCATTACGAATGCGCTGCTCTACCAACTGAGCCATACTAGCAGTTTTGTGTGGCCGGAAAGGACAACACTCCAGCGCAACAATGATATTTTAGCACAGGAGCTCAGCTGCGTCAAGTAAAAAATGAAAATAATTTAAAATTTTTATCGAGAACCGCTTGACAATTGAGGAAAGTCCGATATAATAAGGAAGTATCCTTGCTCACGACAATTGCTTAGATCGTGGGCCAAAGTCCAAAAGGAGGTGCAAAAACATGGCAAAAGTAAGTGGCAAGTACGAGACTCTTTTCATTGTCGATCCCACCCTCGGTGAGGAGGAGATTTCTGCCCTGGTGCAGAAGTTCCAGTCCCTCGTAGAGGCAAACGGTACCGTGGACAAGGTCGAAGATTGGGGCAAGCGCCGCATGGCGTACGAGATCAACGACCTGCATGAGGGTTATTACACCCTGATTCAGTTTACGTCCGCTCCGTCCTTCCCGGCTGAGCTCGACCGTATCTACAAGATTACGGACGGCGTGATGCGTTCCATCATTGTAGCCCTGGACTAAGGCGGGTGACAAGACGTGCTGAACAAAGCAATCCTCATGGGCCGGCTCACCCGCGACCCTGAACTGCGCCACACCGCGTCAAACACCGCCGTCGCTTCCTTTACGCTCGCGATTGACCGCGACCGCAAAGGCCCGAACGGTGAGCGCCAGACCGACTTCATCGACTGCGTTGCATGGGGCCGTCAGGCGGAGTTTGTCAAGCAGTGGTTCACCAAGGGTATGCTGGCGATTGTAGTTGGCCGCATCCAGTCGCGGAACTGGGAAGACAGGAACGGAAATAAGCGCGTATCCATCGAGATCAATGTCGACGAGGTCTCCTTCGGCGAGACCAAGAAGTCCCGCGAGGCAAACGGTTATGCCGCGGGCGGCTATGACTCGGGTTCGCAGATCCGTCCCGAGGGATTTGATTCGGGCAGCCAGGTCGCGCCCGCGCCGAGCTTTGACCTTTCGGTCGGTGACTCGGACTTCGCGGAGCTCGACGATGACTCCGATGTTCCCTTCTGATTTTTGAAAAAAGGAGGTACCTGACAATGGAAGAGACCAAAAAGGAATTTACTCCCCGTCCGGAGCGCACTCAGCGCGGTGGACGTCGCCGCAGAAAGGTTTGCTCCTTCTGCGTAGATAAGGTAGAGGTCATCGACTATAAGGACGTAGCAAAGCTGCGCCGCTACATGTCTGAGCGCGGCAAGATCCTGCCCCGCCGTATGACCGGCACCTGTGCAAAGCATCAGCGCCAGCTGACCGAGGCGATCAAGCGCGCCCGTCACGTTGCCCTGCTGCCCTACACTGCAGAGTAATTTCATATTACAGCGTGCAATGAAAGCCTGTCCATTTTACTGGACAGGCTTTTTTGCGCTGGTGCCAGGAACAAAACGGCTACCGTACTTCCACGCAAAAAAAGAGACCGGCAGGGAACCGGTCTCTTTGTGGGGGTTAAGAGGCGAAATCAACGCGCAGCGCCTCGCCACGCTCTGTGACAGCATTGCGAGCCAGATCGACCAGCGCCTGCTCATCCAGCGCTTCATTGCACACCGAAATGCCGAGCGCCGGACGGTCGGCTAGATAGGTGCAGTCCAACACGACGTCTGCCGGGCAGTTGGCATCCATCAGGCCGGAGAAGATCAGCTCGCCAGGCACAGCCCCGTCAAAACCAGCCAGGCGCAGGCGGAACTTGCCACTCTGCGGCAGCGTGCACAGGGCCTCTGCGGTCGGGATACCGTCCAGCTCTGCGTAGAGCGCGGTCTCCTCGCCGCGCTTGAGGATGCGGGCCTCACCGCTGAGCGTGCGCAGTACATTGAGGCTGGCTGGATCGCGGCTCTCGGCGAGCATAACGATGTGCTTGCCGGCCAGCAGATTAGCCATGATCTCAATGAGCACCACGCGCATGTCTACGTGCGGGGTCTGGGGTGTCACCAAAAAATACTGATTGCGCTCGGCGTACTTGAGCATATTCCAGCCCTCTCCGAGCATTGCAGGAGTCCAATAGGATTTCATGGAATATCAGTCCTTTCACAAAACAGAGGATTCCCAAAAGGGAATCCGCGAAACGTTCGAAATGAGTTGTATGCTATTTTACGATGAATTGGACGCGCAGGCAAGGGCTATTTTAGAATTTTGTGGAAGTTGTGCACAGAAAAAATATAATTGAGAATTCCTATCAAAAAATATGAACAAAATAGGCAAAAAAGTAGAGCGCAGAACAGGGTTGCTTTGTGGCAATTGTGGAACCGCTTTGTGAAAAATGACAAATCGGCCAGAAAATACAGAAAAAACAGGTAAAATACGGCAAAAAAATAAGTCTTCCCAATTGGAAAGACCTATTTTTTTTCGCAAATGACCTGGTTATATCATTTTCCAAGCTCAAGCGCAAGAAAAGCGGCATGTACCAGGGGATTGCCGCTCAAGATTGAGCAGGGACGGTCTAACGTAATGGGGGAGCCGTCAAGCTGAGAGATACGCCCGCCGGCTTCCTGCAGGATGAGCGCGCCTGCGGCATAGTCCCATGGCTGCAAGATGCATTCAAACCCGAGCTCGGCCCGGCCGCAGGCGATATCGGTCAGGTCCAAGGCCGCCGAGCCAAAGCGGCGCAGGTCCTGCATGCGGTCCATCAGGCGGGAGGCGATGCGGAAGGAGCGCGCCCGCAGCGCGCGGTCATAGGGCGAGGTGCCAAAACAGAAGACGCCGCGGTCCATGGTGCGCGCCGAGACATGGATGGGCTGACCGTCCAGCAGAGCGCCCCGGCCTTTCTGCGCCGTGAACATCTCGTCCCGATAAGGGTTGTAAACCACGCCCAAGATCAGTTCGCCGTCTTGGGCCAGGGCGATGGACACGGCTGAGTGCTTCCAGCCGCGCACGAAGTTTGCCGTACAGTCGATGGGATCGACGATGAAGGCAAGGCCGTGCAGCGCGTCGTCGTGCACGGTGTCCTCCTCGCCGACGAAGTGGGCCTGGGGCACGGCAGTGAGCAGTTTTTCGCGCAGGAAGTTTTGGACTTTGACGTCGTAGGTGGTGACGAAGTTGCCCACGCCCTCCTTTTCCGAGACGGCATTGCGCAAATCGTGTGTGGACAGCAGGATGCTGCCGGCCTCACGGGCGGCCTGTACAACGGCGTTCAACATAGCGATACGCTTCCTTTCTCACTGAAACCGGTTGGCCTTGCGGTTGTAGGTATAGCCCAGCGGGGCCAGGCGGCCGCACAGCTCGCCCGGTGTGATGTCCAGCGCGCCGCACAGGTCGTCTAGGTCGGCGTAATCGTCGCGCAGCTTGGTATTGACGTAGCTCAGCAGGATGATGGGGTCATTGGGCAGCATAGTTGTCGGATTCTTCCTTTCTCGGTTCGGTTGCCTGTGCCCGGCCGGCTTCGGCCCGCGCTGCCCTGCGCCAGAAGCGGGGCAGCAGGCCGCCCTCCGCGTGCATATCTTGGTCGAGCTGAGGGACATACAGGAATTTGCGGATGGCGAACAGCAGGGTGACAGACAGGATGGTAATTAGGTTTTCCAGGGGGCTTGTGTGAGTGACGACCATTTGGCGTGCGACAGCGAGCAGCAATACCTCGATTACGGTGTTGATATTGTAGCTGAAAATCATTTTGACGAATTCGACGCCGATGATAATGGTCATGGCGGTGGTGAGGTAGGCCTGGAGGGAGTCGGGCGAGGACACGAGGCGCGGGACGTGGATATCGGCGACGAGGCCGAAGGTCGCCGCCGCGACCGCGACCAGGATGCAGATGCCGACGAGCACCTCGAGGCAGCCCACCAGGCGATAGAGTTTGGAATGTAGGTTTGGTTTCAAGGCGGACCTCCCAAAGTTGTGCGCGTTTGATAGCCAGCTTTATTATACAGGGCGTCCGGCTGCTTGTACAGGGGGCGGGCGATGTATTTTTGACAGGACAGCGAGGTTCTACGGGAAATGACAGACTTTGCCGGCGTTTTCCGTCGAAAATGCGCATTGCAATTCGTGCGGCAGGATGGTACAATCTATAATAGCAATTGATCGAGAGCCGTGCGCGTAGTTTTGGGACAACAAAGGAACGCGAACGGCGGTTTTTTTGCGGCCAAGCGGCCCGCCCTGCCGCGTGCCGCATCACATCCCCGAAAGGAGCAAATATGTTCACGACACAAAACTATGTGGTCGCGTCCAGCCTGGACGAGGCATATGAACTCAATCAGAAGCCCAAGAGCACGGTGCTTGGCGGCTGCGGTTGGCTCAAGATGGGCCGCCGCATGATGTCCACCGCCATCGACCTGTCCGCCCTGGAGCTGGACCAGATCACCGAGCACGACGGGTATTTTTCCCTTGGCGCCATGGTGACGCTGCGCCAGGTCGAGACCGACCCCAGACTGGCCGCGTACTTTGGCGACTGCATCGCCGAGAGTGTGCGCCACATCGTCGGCGTACAGTTTCGGGGCTGCGCGACCATCGGCGGCAGCATCTGGGGGCGCTTTGGCTTCTCGGACCCGCTGACCCTGTTCTTGGCGCTGGGCGCCGAGGTGGTCCTGCACAAGGGGGGCACGGTCGCCCTGTCGGACTTTGTACACATGCCGTACGACCGTGACATCCTGGTCGAGGTGCGCCTGCCCAAGCGCGGCCAGCAGGCGGCCTATGTGACCCACCGCGTAACCGCGACCGACTTTCCGGTGCTCGCTGTCGCCGCCTGCCGGACGGCGGGCCAAATGGTCTGCGCGGTCGGCGCACGCCCGCAGCGCGCCGAGCTGGTCCGGCGCGCGCCGGACGAAACGGCAGAAGCTTTTGCAGACCGCTGCGCCGATACCCTGACGTTTTCAACCAACCTGCGCGGCTCTGCCGCGTACCGTGCCCACCTGTGCCGCGTGCTTGTGCGGCGGGCGGCAAACGCGCTGGAGGAGGAATGAGCATGCAGATTTCTTATACGCTCAACGGCCGCAAGCTGACAGATGAGGTCGACCCGGTCCAGCCCCTGACCGAATACCTGCGCGAAAAAGGCTGCTTTTCGGTCAAGCGCGGCTGTGAGACCTCGAACTGCGGCCTGTGCACCGTGTTGGTGGACGGCCGTCCGGTGCTGTCGTGCGCGACGCTGACCGCCCGCATCAACGGCAAGACCGTCGAAACGCTGGAGGGCCTGCAGGATGCGGCGGCAGAGATCGGTGCATACCTGGCCGACGAGGGCGCAGAGCAGTGCGGCTTTTGCAGCCCGGGCCTTATTATGAACATCATTGCCATGACGCGCGAGCTGGACCATCCCACCGAGGCCGAGATCAAGGCCTATCTGGCGGGCAACCTGTGCCGCTGCACCGGATATGTCAGCCAGCTGCGCGCCATCCAGAAATACTTGGCGGAGAAGGAGAGAGCATGAAGCACAACTATGTTGGAACGGGCGTGCGCAAGTCGGACGCGCATGCACTGACCACCGGCCAGCCGGTTTATACCGACGATATCGCGCCTGCAAACTGCTTGATCGTGAAAGTCCTGCGCTCGCCGCATGCCCATGCGCTCATCCGCGAGATCAACACGGACATTGCCAAGAAGGTGCCGGGCATTGCCTGTGTCCTGACCTATCAGGACGTGCCACAGCATCGGTTCACCATGGCCGGCCAGACCTATCCGGAGCCGTCGCCGTATGACCGCCTGATCCTGGACCGCCGCGTACGTTTTGTCGGCGATGCGGTCGCCATCGTCGCGGGCGAGACCGCCGCGGCGGTTGACCGCGCCCTGCGCCTGATCAAAGTCCAGTATGATGTGCTGGAGCCCATTCTGGACTTCCACAAGGCCAAGGATAACGCCATCCTGGTCCATCCGGAGGAGGACTGGGAGGCGAAATGCCCGGTCGGCGCGGACAACAAGCGCAACCTGTGCGCCTCGGGCGAGGAGAGCGCGGGCGACATCGAGGCTGTGCTGGCGTCGTGCGACGTCGTCCTGACGCGCACCTACCACACCAAAGCAAACCAGCAGACCCCCATGGAGACCTTCCGCACGGCGACCTATCTGGACACATACGGCCGCCTGAACATCATTTCCTCCACCCAGGTGCCCTTCCATGTGCGCCGCATCCTGTCTATCGCGCTCGGCATCCCGAAGTCCCGCGTGCGCGTCATGAAGCCGCGCCTGGGCGGCGGCTTTGGCGCCAAGCAGACCGTCGTGACCGAGGTCTATCCGGCCATCGTGACCATGAAGACCGGCCGGCCGGCCAAGATCATCTACACCCGCGAGGAGTCCATGATCGCGTCCAGCCCGCGCCACGAGATGGAGGTCACCGTGCGCATCGGCGCCATGCAGGACGGCACCATCCGCGGCATCGACCTGTACACGCTGTCCAACACCGGCGCGTTCGGCGAGCACGGCCCAACGACAGTCGGCCTGTCCGGCCATAAGCCCATCCCGCTCTATTCGGGCAATCAGGAAGCCTTCCGCTTCCGCTATGACGTCGTTTATACCAACGTCATGTCGGCCGGCGCTTATCGTGGCTATGGCGCGACCCAGGGAATCTTTGCGGTCGAGTCTATCGTCAATGAGCTGGCCGATGCGCTCGGCTGCGACCCCATTGACCTGCGCATGCAGAACATGGTGCGTGAGGGCATGGTCATGCCTGCCTATTACGGCGAGACCGCCAACGCCTGCGCGCTGGACCGCTGCGTCCAGCGCGTGCGGGAGATGATCGGCTGGGATGAAAAGATCAAGCCGCGCGTGCTGCCCAACGGGCATATCCGCGCGGTCGGCATGGGGATGGCCATGCAGGGCTCGGCCATCTCGAACGTGGACGTCGGCGCGGTCATCATCCGCTTGTCGGACGACGGCACCTATAATATGCTGCTCGGCTGCACCGATATGGGTACGGGCTGCGATACCATCCTCGCGCAGATGGCGGCCGACTGCCTGGACTGCCGCATGGAGGATATCGCGGTCTATGCCTCGGACACGGACACCGCGCCCTATGACTCGGGCTCTTACGCCTCGGCGACCACCTATGTGACCGGTATGGCCTGCGTGCGCGCCTGCGAGGAGCTGCGCGGCAAGATCATCCGGCAGGGCGCAAAGATGCTGGGGCTGGACGAATCCGCGGTCGAGTTTGACGGCGCCCGCGTATTTGCGCTTGCCGAGGAAGGCCGGGCGGTCTCACTGTCCGACATCGCATACAGCGGCCAGTGCGGCTGCTCGGATGTGCTGTCCGCGACGGTCAGCCATTCGTCTCCGGTTTCGCCCCCGCCCTTCATGGCCGGCGCGGCCGAGGTGGACGTCGACCCTGAGACCGGGCATGTGGAGCTGGTCGACTATGTGGCGGCCGTGGACTGCGGCACGCCCATCAATCCGCACCTGGCGCGCGTGCAGACCGAGGGCGGCATCGTCCAAGGCATCGGCATGGCGCTCTATGAGGACATCGTATACGCCGCAGACGGCACCAACCTGTCCAACTCGTTTATGCAGTACAAGATCCCGAGCCGCCTGGACATCGGCACCGTGCGCGTGGAGTTCGAGAGCAGCTACGAGCCGACCGGCCCGTTTGGCGCAAAGTCCATCGGCGAGGTCGTCATCAACACCCCGTCGCCGGCCATCGCGGACGCTGTGGCCCGCGCCACGGGCGTGCGCGTGCGCACGCTGCCCATCACGGCCGAGAAGATTGTGCGCGGTATGATGGAGCAAGGCAAGTAAGCACGGACGGATAAAAGATAGAAAATAGCCCCGACCGGGTTCTCTGGTCGGGGCTTTGCCGGGCCTTAGCGGAAAAGGGACGCGGTTCAGCCTGGCACAACAGACAGAGGAAAAAAGAGGGGGATCTGAAATGAAGCGATCGGTTCAGCTGCGCGCAAGCGCACTGCTCCTGCTGACTGCCGTCATATGGGGCGTGGCGTTTGTCGCGCAGTCGGTTGGCATGGACTATGTCGGGCCGTTTACCTTTAGCTGCGTGCGCAACCTGATTGGCGGCCTGGTGCTGCTGCCCTGCCTGCCGCTCTTGGCCCGCCTGGACAGCAAAAAAACACAGCAGGCAGCGCAAGGAGGCCCCAGGCCGGCCTGGCCGGTGCTGGGCGGCGTGTGCTGCGGCGTGGCGCTCGCCGTGTCCGAAGTCTTGCAGCAGTTTGGACTGGCGCGCACGTCGGTGGGCAAGGCGGGCTTTTTGACCGCCATGTACATCCTGATCGTGCCGCTCATCGGCTTGCTCGTCGGCAAGCGGGTGGGCGCAAAGATATGGGCCGCAGTGGTGCTGGCTGTGTGTGGGATGTATCTGCTGTGCATGACCGAGTCCTTCCGCATTGAAACCGGGGATCTCCTGGTCCTGGCCTCGGCGGTCGGTTTCTCGCTGCACATCCTGATTATCGATCACTTTTCACCGGGGGCGGACGGCGTGCGCATGTCCTGCATCCAATTCTTCACGGCCAGCGCGGTCTGCCTGGTGCCGACGCTGCTTTGGGAGCAGCCCACGCTGGCCGCTCTGCTGGCGGCCTGGGCGCCCATCCTGTATGCGGGTGTGCTGAGCAGCGGCGTGGCCTATACCTTGCAGGTCATCGGCCAGCGGGACACCGACCCCACGGTTGCCTCGCTCATTCTGTCGCTGGAGTCGGTCGTGGCGGCGCTTGCGGGCTGGCTGCTCCTGGGAGAGCGGCTGTCGGCGCGTGAGCTCGTGGGCTGTGCGCTGGCGTTTGCCGCGATCATCCTGGCCCAACTGCCCGAACGCCGCCTGGCCCCACAGGCAGGGGATTGAGGCGCGGCCAGCCTTCACTGCGGGCGGGTCCCATGCATAAAGTGCGTGATTTCTCGAGAGATCACGCACTTATATTTGTGCAAAATATCTAAAAATAAGAGCGGGAGGTCGTGGGAAATGCCAATTGCAGGCGGGGGACTTGGGGCTTATAATGATAACTAAGGAAAACAAATCCCTCTTGATTTGTTCTCATGGTTCCCATATTCCCAATGTTCTTTTACTTCTCATACCTTGATTCAGCCAGCGCCCCGGATGAGCCTCCCTCCCATCCGGGGCGCTGGTCTGTCTGGCGGACAGAAAAGGGCCGGGCGGCAGGCCCGGGCCCCGATTTCGCATTCCGGTTTCAGGCGGCCATATCCCAGGTCGCGCTGAGAATTTTGTGGCAATCGGCCACACATTGCTGCAGCTTTTGATACGTTGCAGACGTGATATATTGCTGGTTGCCCGCCTCATAAGCCCGGATGCCCGCATGGGCGTCTAGAAGGGTAAAACGCTCGCCCGAGACCTCCTGTTCGCGGTCGAGCATATAGAGCGGGATATAGCCGACATCGGTCACCTCAGTGATGCCGGTGTTGGGATTTTTGGTCAGCTCGAGCTGCAAGACAGCCGTGGTGTCGGTGTACGGGTCGTTCTGGGAGGAGATGAAGTTGCCGAGCGACCAGCATACAAATCCCGTGCGCGTCGTCCCGTCCCCGTTGGGCAGCTCCCGCGTCTCCATCGGCTGCGGTACGTGCGGATGCCCGCCCAGAATGAGGTCGGCGCCCAGCGAGAAGAGGGTGTCCGCGATTTCCTGCTGGTGGGCGTTTGGCATGGTCTGGTACTCGGTGCCCCAGTGCACCATGACAGCGATGAGGTCGGGCGACAGGGCGCGGGCCGCGGCAAAGTCGGCTGCCAGCCCATCCCGGTCGATCTGCTGGGCGTCGGACATGTAGTCTGTGTGCAGCAGGTTGACCATGCCTGGGCCGGGCACCGGGATGCCGTTCGTGCCATAAGTATAGGATAGGAAGGCCACACGGATCCCGCCGACGTCGGCCAGATGGACGCCGTGCTGCACCGCGCGCTCTGCGGCCGAGCGGTAGGTGCCGACATGCGCAAGCCCCAGCCCGTCCAGCACATCGAGCGTGCGCACGAGGCCGTCCTGGCCGCGGTCCAGGCAGTGGTTGTTCGCCGTGCTGACCAGGTCAAATCCGGCGTCGCGCAGCGCCTCACCCAGGGCGTCCGGCGTATTAAAAGACGGGAAGCCTGCATAGTCCGGCCCGCCGGCGAACGTGGTCTCCAGGTTGACAACGGCATAGTCCGCCTGCTGGACCCAAGGCTTGGCAAAACGGATCATCGGCCGATAGTCGTAGGTCCCGCTCTGGCTGTCATAGGCGTCGCGGGTCTGCGGCATGTGGCTCATGGCGTCGCCGCACACCGCGAGCGTGGCCACGAGGTTGGGCTGCTGGACGGCCTCGGCTTGGGATGGGTCGGGGGAAGAAGCCTCTGTCTGCGCCGGACTGCAGCCGGCGAGCAGCAGGCAGAACAGGACGAGCGCGGCCAGCCGTTTTTTCATCAGGAGCGCCTCCTTTTTGTCGAATCCTGTAATTTTTTCTATTATAGCACAGGTTATCGCTGCATTTGTGAAAAAATTATAAAAACCGAATCAAATCCCTTGATGTTTTGACGCCAAGCGCATACAATAAAGGAAAGAGAGGAGGCGGTTCCAATGGGTTTATCATTTGAGGCCGCAACGGCGGATATCCTTGCCCATCCCCGTTTTTTGGAGACCAAGCGGCTGACCCACCACGGCGTAGACAATTCGGTCTATGACCACTCGGTCGCCGTCGCATGGATGGCCTACCGCATGGCCGTCGCACTGGGACTGCGCGAAGATGAGATCCTTTCGGTCACACGCGCGGCCCTCCTGCACGATTTCTTTGGATATGACTGGCATGACGAATGGTTCAAGCGCTTTCTGCGACACTACCGCGGCTTTCGCCGCCTGACGCATATGCACGCATTCGTACACGGCACGATGGCCGCCAAGCGCGCCTCGCGCTATTTTGCGCTGACCGACCGGCAGCGCGAAGCGATCGCGGCGCATATGTTCCCGTTGGCGCCCAAGATGCCGCGCTCAAAGGAAGGCTGGATCGTGACGGCGGCGGACAAGACGGTCGCCGCGCGGGAGATGACCCAGTGCGTCTGCCGCGCGCTGGGGCGCACCATGCGCCGCGCCCTGCTGGACTGAGGCGCGCCCGGCCAAAGGCAACAAAAGAGCCGCTCAAGAGAAATCTTGAGCGGCTTTCTTTGTTTCCGTACGGGCACGGCGCTTCAGGGCAGTTTAAACAGCGGCATAAACCAGCCGAACAGGGAACTGCCGGTCTGCTGGGAGATCAGCATCAGCATCAGGCACAGCAGGACGGCGGCCGTGATGGCGGACAGCTTGGACGCCGAGGGCTCGTGACAGACCGACACAAAGCAGCGGACGATCACGCCGAGCGACGCGGCAAGCGTAAACGTAAGCAGACAATAAGCGAAAAACATAGCATGCCCTCCTTGCTTGAACGG
>DWWZ01000001.1 GCA_019119435.1 Candidatus Butyricicoccus avicola | reverse complement strand
TCGATCAGGTTGGGCATCTCGAGGATTTCCTCGATGCGCGCGAAGCTCTTTCTTGTGGTCTTGCCGTGCTGTACGTCTTTCACCATCATGTTGAACCCATCACTCCGTTTCTGAATTTCCGTGGATTTCATACGCCGGGCGGCGTGGTAATTTTTTTCCAATAGCTCTTGCACTCATTCAAAAAGCGTGCTATGATGAAATCAGCTATAGGGAAAAGTATCCTTAATTCGATAAGCGATTTATTATACCATATTTTCCAAGGTATAGTCAAGTGTATTTTAGACAAAAATACAGGCGGTTTTCACAAGGAAACCGCCTGTATTGTCGTTTTTTCCAGGAGGTATGCCTGTTTTGCGTTTATTCCGCCCCGTTGCGCTCGCATGTGCGGCCCTGCTGCTCACCTCGTCGGCGTCCGCGCTGACCGCCGTGCGTTCTAATCAAAACATCTATGTTTACAACACAAAAACCAATCTGTCCGCCTATGAAGTCGGCGGCAATAACTATGTCCGCGCGCGTGATTTCGCCCGTGAGACCGGCTGCTCGCTGGAATATGACCCAGAGACCTCATCCATCTCGCTGCGTGAGGGCGAAGGCTACGACGCTTCCACCGAGAGCCGCCCGGTTGAGACCGCAGCCAGGGCCTATGCCCGGCCCACCCTGCAAACTGTCTACGTCAACGGCGAACAGACCGACATCCAGGGATACAGCATCGCCGGCTACAACTATTTTAAGCTGCGCGATCTCGGCCGTGCCTTTGGCTGGTCGGTCATCTACAACGGCGCGCAAAAGCGTGTGGAGCTCAACCCAGAGCGCCCGTACTTTGAAAAACAGGGCAACACCATCGTCTATATGTATCACGCCTTTACCGAGGACCCGAACACGCTTGCCGCTCACCCCGACCTGTACACCTCCCCCTGGAAGCTGCGCTGCAACATCCGCGACATGCGCGCCCTGGGCTATGAGCTGATCTCGCTCGAGGACTACTACAACGGCAAGACCGAAAAGGGTAAAAAATACTTTATCATCACGATCGACGACGGTTATCTGAGCACCTACACGTTAGCCTATCCCGTCCTGCTCGAGGAGAATGCGCCCGCGTCGGTCTTTACCATCGTGCGCGAGATGGAAAACGAGCAGGGACAATACTTTACCGCCGCGCAGGCGCGTGAAATGGAGGCAAGCGGCCTGGTCAAGGTCTACAGCCATAACATCGACCACATCGACTGCACCAAACTCAGCGGCCCGGAGTTCAACCGCGAATTGGAGCGCGCTTACAACTCCCTGCTGACCAACCTTGAACCCAAAACGCTGTTCTTCGCCTACCCGTACGGCTCGTACAACACCAGCACCTATGTCAACGTCCGGGACAACGGCTTCCGCCTGCAAATGGTGCAGGAGCGCAAGTTCGCCGCCGACGATGTGATCGTGCGGCAAAACGTCTGGTATGACAGCGCGATGAACCTGCTGGTCAAAAAAGCACCGAAAAACTGAGAAAGAGAGCGTGAATTCACGCTCTCTTTTTATTTTTGCTCTAGCACCGTCCCCTTCAAGTCCTCCGGGTCAATCAAGGCCGCGACATCGCGCAGCACTTGTTCTTGATCGAGCACCCAATGCTTGAAATCGCCACCCGAATAAAAAGTAAAACTTTCATTCCCGAGGTTCACTTCGTAGCTTCTCTCGTTTGCGTTGTTCAGCGATATAATCAAATCAATATCTACTTGATCACTCAGGTACATCTGGTAATTGTACAAAGTCTGGCGCTGTTTGGCCTCGTGCAGCACATTCAAAATCGCCCGCTCATCAAAATTCTCAACGTGTTTGTAGGAAACGCCGGGACCATTATCGGTCGTGCGCACTAAAACCAATATGATTTCCGCACTTTCTGGATTTTTCACAATCGGCTTCGGGGAAAACAGATAGACAATTCCTCCAGCGATTATTAGAAGTGACACGCAAATTTTAAGATAGAATTTCATCCCGCTACCTCATCTTTTATCTGTCAAAACTACAAAACTAAAGACAGGAAAAGAGTGTAAATTGTTTGATTCACGCTCTTTTTTGCATCATCACTCAACTATTTGCATTTCTGTCTTGTCCAGAATCGCAAGGATGTCCTCCTGCACCCGCTCGGGGTCTTGAATCCTGCGCTGAAACGAGTTCCGCAAGGCATCCGGCAGACCAGCAATCCCTCGTTTCGGCATCCGAGAGCCATAGCAATATCCCTCGTTTTCTCCCAACTGAATTGTCGTGATTCGATCTCTCTCCGAAACGAAAAACATCACGTCCCGCATCTGACGGTCCGGGTTGTACAACGTCAAAACAGCTTCGCAGGTTTGCAGCGACTGTAAAATCTCCCGCTCAGTCTGCTCGTCAAGCGCAATCCACAGCGGTTCTCCTGTCTCTGCATCCCGCACATGAAAGAAAGAAATGTGAGCGTTCTCAGGGTCTGCCACGACCGGCTTCGGGGAAAACAGGAAAACTGCACCACTCACAGCACAAACCAGCAAGGCACCAAATATAATTCGCCATCTATATGCAGGCCGCATAGATTATCCCCCGATTCCAAATTCGTAATTTCCAGCATAAAATATCCTCGGCGGTTTCTCCATCTATATTGTATTCGACTTGAATTCTGTCGAACCAGACCTTAAACGCTTCGCATCCTATAGATCAGCCGCCCGCACTTTCATTTCAACGAATACCCGTTCTTTACGGTGGCTATACCAAAGCGATATTTCCACTTTATCCCGGTGTCTCGACTCTAAAAACTCTTTCCCTGTGAGGTCAGTGTATAAGTCCAATGCACTTAGACCTGCCCCGAACAATGACAATCCCAATTTACACCGGTGTTTCTTGAAATTAAATTATCATAAAGCAGACCTTCCTGTCAATATATTTTCCTTTTACCTCTATATGTTCATTAGATTTATACAGAAAAATTTTTTAATTTCATATAAATTGACTATCTATTTTTAAAATTCTTCCCAAAATGCAGCCCTTATCTCAAAAAAAGGCCGCTTCCCAACGGTTCGGAAAGCGGTCTTTTTATGCCTTGTAATTTACAGCACCTGGGACAGGAACTCCTTGAGTCGGGGGTGCTGCGGATTGGTAAAGAAGGTCTCGGGATCATTCTGCTCTGCGATGACGCCGCCGTCCATGAACAGGACACGCGTGCCGACCGAGCGGGCAAAGCCCATCTCATGGGTGACGACCACCATGGTCATGCCCTCGTCAGCCAGCTCCTTCATGATATTGAGCACCTCGCCGACCATCTCCGGGTCAAGCGCCGAGGTCGGCTCGTCGAACAGCATGACGTCCGGGTTCATGGCGAGCGCACGCGCGATAGCGATACGCTGCTGCTGGCCGCCGGAGAGCTGCTTGGGATAGGCATCCGCCTTATCGGGCAGGCCAACGCGGGCGAGCAGTTCCATCGCGCGCTTGTCCGCCTGCTCCTGGGTCATAAGGCCCAGCTTGACCGGCGCAAGCTTGATATTCTCCCGGACAGTCAGATGCGGGAACAGGTTAAACTGCTGGAACACCATGCCCATCTTCTGGCGCATCTTGTTGATGTCGTTCTTGGGGTCGGTGATGTCCACGCCCTCAAAGGTGATGCGGCCGCCAGTAGGCTGCTCAAGCAGGTTCAGACAGCGCAGGAAGGTCGATTTGCCCGAACCGGACGGTCCGATGATGACGACTTTTTCACCCTTCTCGATGTGTTCGTTGATGCCTTTGAGCACTTTATGGTCGCCAAAGGATTTTTCCAGATTCTCAACGTCGATCACTTTCGCGCAGCCTCCTCTCAAAGATTGCAAGCAGCTTAGTCATAATCAGCACAATGACCAGATAGATGAGCGCCAAGCTGACATAGGGGACAATCGCCATATAGGTCTTGCTGACGATGACCTTGGCCGCCTGGGTCAGGTCCTGGACCGAGATGACCATAACAACCGAGGTCTCCTTGACCAGCGTGATCATCTCATTGCCCAGGGCAGGCAGGATGTTCTTGATAGCCTGGGGCACGATAATGTAACGCATGGTCTGCACATAGTTAAGGCCCAGCGAACGGCCGGCCTCCATCTGGCCCTGGTCAACCGCCATGATGCCCGAGCGGACGATCTCCGCCACGTATGCGCCCGAGTTGATGCCGAACGTGATGATCGCACACCAGGTCGCCTCCATGGTGCCGAGCTGCGGCACCATGATGACAAAGCCCATCAGCAAGAGCTGTACCATAACCGGCGTGCCGCGGATAATGACTAGATACAGCTTACAGATCGCATTGATCACGCGCAGCACGATGCCAGGTTTGGTGCGCTTGGAATCGTGGGCCGAGCGCACCACCGCGACCAGCACACCGATGATGATACCCAAAATCAGCGCGCCGATGGCAATGATAAATGTGGTCTTTAGGCCGTTCAGGAAAAATGTATACCAGCGGTCTTCAAAGACGAAGGTCTGGAACACCTGATAGATGATATCCTGTAGGCTCTCCGGCAGCGCCTGCAGCCAGCCTGGCATCACGCCCAGCCAGTCGTCAAACTTCATAAACTGCACCGATGCATACCTCCTTCTATTTTTCTGCGGATCTTCCTGGATGGAAACAAGGGGCGGCCATGGCCGTCCCTTGTTTCCATAACTATTTCTTGCAAATTACTCGTGGATGTAGTTTGCGATGATCTCATCGATGGTGCCGTCTGCCTTGAGTTCTTCCAGCGCGCCGTTGATCTGATCCAGCAGCTCGGTGTTGCCCTTCTTGACTGCTGCTGCGTAATCCTCAACTGCATACTCAGTGTCCAGAATCTTCAGGCCGCTGTTTGCCTCAACGTAAGCCTTTGCCGGCTCGTTATCAATGACAACTGCGTCGATCTGGCCGTTTACCAGCGCCTGGGTCGCAACGACGCCGGACTCAAAGCGCTGCACATGGTCCTCGCCCAGGTCATCGGTGCAGTAGATGTCGCCGGTGGTGCCGGTCTGTACGCCAACCTTCTTATCCGCCAGGTCGTCAACCGATGCGATGGTGGAATCCTCGGGGACGATGATGGACTGAATGCCGGTCGCGTAGGACTCGGTGAAGTCGACCTGCTCCTCACGCTCGGGGGTTACAGTCATGCCTGCCAGAACAATATCAATCTGATCAGCGCTCAGCGCCGGGATCAGGGAGTCAAACTCCATATTGATGATCTGCAGATCCATGCCCAGCTTGTCGGCAACCGCCTGCGCGATGTCCGCATCGATGCCGACTACATTATTGTTGTCGTCTACGGTCTCGTAGGGCGGGAAGGTTGCGTTGGTGCCCATGCGCAGCGTGCCGCCGGTGGTCTCGGTGGACTCAGCCGACTCATCCTGGGTCGCGCTCTGGGTGTTCTCTGCGGTATCGTCCTGTGCCGGCTCATCCGAGCCGCCGCAGCCGGCCAGCGCGCCGGTCAACAGCATGGACATTGCCAGAAGTGCCGCTAATTTCTTCTTCATGATAGATATCCTCCTGTAAAAATACATCCTCTGAGAATTTGATCGAGTATTATTATACACCCATTTACATAAATTGCAACCGCTTTTTGCACAAGTTTTACCGCCAAAGAGACAGTTTTTCCAAAATTTTATCGGTCAAAATTGGCATATATTACAAACTTTTCGCCCGTCCGCCCGATTTTCGCTGCAAAAATGAATATTTATTCATCTGTATCCATTTTTACCGTCGCCCTTTATCGCAAAAATGCTATCCGTGCGCGCGTTTTTATGGTATAATGGGGGATATTCTGTGATACAAGGTTGCGGAGGGCGCTATGCTATTTAACTCCTATTTATTCATGCTGATTTTTCTGCCAGTCTGCGTTGCAGGCTGGTATTTGTGCGGCCGCCTGGACAGGCCGCGGCTGTCCACGCTGTTTCTTCTGGCGATGTCTCTGTGGTTCTATGCCGCAAATGACCTGCGTGGGCTGGCAGTCCTGCTGGCCAGCGCGCTCGTCAACTGGGCCATCGGGCGCAAGCTGACCGGGCATCCGCGCAAACCGCTCTTGATTTTGGGCGTACTGCTCAATCTCGGCACGCTCGGCGTACTCAAGTATACAAACTTCGTCCTGGAAAATATCGGCCGCCTGACCGGCCATACGTTCGGCGCGGTTTCCCTGCTGCTCCCGCTCGGCATCAGCTTCTTCACCTTCCAGCAGGTCGCGTACCTAGTCGACGCCTACCAGGGCAAGGCCGAGCGGTATGCCCTGGACGAATACGCGCTTTTTGTCTCCTTCTTCCCCTATGTCATGAGCGGCCCCATCGCCTTCCACAGCGAGATCCTCCCGCAGCTGCGTGACCCTGCCTGCCGCAGACTGGACTGGGAGCGGCTGGCACGCGGCCTGACGCTCATCGGCTATGGTCTGGCAAAAAAGGTACTGCTGGCTGACACTCTGGGAAGCGCGGTCAATGTCGCTTGGAACGATGTATACGGCCTGACCAGCTCGACCGCCCTCGTGGCCATGCTGGCCTATACCTTCCAGCTCTACTTTGACTTCTCCGGCTACTGCGACATCGCGACGGGCGCTGCAAAAATGCTTGGCATCAATTTGCCCCGTAACTTCGATTCGCCCTACCGTGCCTGCTCGATCACCGAGTTTTGGAAGCGCTGGCACATGACCATGACCCGCTTCTTCACCCGCTATCTCTACATCCCGCTAGGCGGATCGCGGCGCGGATTTGTGCGCACCTGCATCAATACCCTCATCGTCTTCCTGGTTTCCGGCCTATGGCACGGGGCAAGCTGGACCTTCATTGCCTGGGGTGGCCTGCACGGCCTGCTGCTCATGTTGGCCAAGATCCGCGACCGCCACACCGACAAGCGTCTGCCGCGCCCCCTCGGCTGGCTGCTGACCTTCCTGTTCGTCAATATCGCCTGGGTCTTCTTCCGCGCGCCGAACTTTGAAGCCGTGCGCGTTTTCCTGCGCCAGCTCGTTTCCATGAATTGGATGCACCTGCCCTACAGCATGTATTCCTGCTTTGTGACCACCGAAGTCAAGGTGGTAAACCAGCTTCTTGGCCTACAGAGCGAAACGCTGGGCCTGGTCGCTACGATCTTTTTCCTCGCGCTCTCGCTTGCGCTGTGCCTGGTGCCGCATAACGCGCTGGACCGCACGCTGTCCGGGCGTTTCCGCCCCAGCGGCATACAACTTGCCGTTTCGGCCGTCCTGCTCACCTGGGCGATCCTTTCCTTCACCGGCGTGAGCACGTTCCTGTACTTCAACTTCTAAAAAAGGAGGTCTTGCCATGTACAAAAAATATGTGCTCCGCCTGATCGGCGTGGTCATCGGCCTGCTCATCCTGTGCGCCGGCACCGTGTTTGTGCTGGACCCGGCCTTTCAGTACCACCTGCCCTTTGCCGGCATCGAGGCCACCTACACCAACGAGCGCTACCAAAATGCCGGCCTGATCAAAAACCAGGACTACGACTCGATCTGTATCGGCTCGTCGGTCACGTCCAATTTCCGCGCAAGCTGGTTCGACGAGCGCTTCGGCGGCAAGACGCTCAAGGTCTGCTATCCCGGCGGCACCTTCTCGGATTTCGATCTGGCGCTCGAAACCGCCTATGCCACACACGACATCAAGCAGATCTACTGGAGCCTGGACCCGCGCCTGTTGTCGGCTGATCCGCAGGACAGCCACGATATGCCCGACTACCTCTATGACTTCAACCCCTTAAACGATATCCAGTATCTGCTCAACAAGGATATCCTGCTCGACTCCTGCGCGCAGACCGTGCTTGCCACGCTTTCCGGCACCCATACCGACTTGGACGAGGCCTTTGTCTGGGACGACGGCGACGCAAAATACGGCCTGGATGTGGCCATTGCTTCCTACGAGCGCCCGGATGACATCGGCTTCCAGTATGACCGCCATGTGTTCGACGAGGCGCTGCGCGCCAACCTGGAGATCATCGACAAATGGGTGGACGGCCATCCCGAGACCACCTTCTATCTGTACTTCCCGCCCTACTCCACCCTGTATTTTGACAGCATCAAGCGGCAGGGACAAATCGATGCCATGATGTTCCTGCTCTATGACACGGCCAACCGTTATAAGGACAAGCCCAACGTCAAATTCTACAGCTTTATCGACCAGAACGCTATCACGACCAACTACGACAACTACACGGACATGGTCCACTACCGCAGCGAGGTCAACCGGTATATCGTCGATTACATGGCGGATAACCCGCCGCTGGACGACTCCGGCGTCGAGGCGCTGGCCAGCCATCTGCGCTCCCTGATGGAAAATTATGATTTTGACAGTCTTTATCCTCCTGCTGTACAGGCGCAGTACCAGTCATGAAATCCGCACAAAACCGGCCGGCATCCATCCCTGGATACCGGCCGCTTTGCTTTTTGTACAGGAATCCGCACCCAGCCGATGGGCAAACCTGCTCGCTGCTTGCCACCGGGCCAGAGACTTTTCTCGCCCGGCAAATCACTTCTGCATCGCTGCATCGTCCAAAAGATGCTGCAAATGCGTGACTGCACGCTGCTGGCCGGCCTCAAGCGGCGCGGCCTGCGCACGGCTGCACCATAGCCTAGCCTGCCGCAAGCTCTGCGGCACCAACCGGCCAGTAAAATAGCACTGGGCCAAGGCATACATACACATGCCGTCGCCGCGCCCGGCGCCTTCCCGGTAATAGGCCAGCGCCTGCCTGCCATTGCGCCGCGTCCCACGCCCCTCCTGCGCACAGCGCCCGAGCGCCCAGCACGCCGCCGAGCTGCCCGCCTGATACGCGTCCAGATAACAGCGGTAGGCCTTTTGGGTGTTGGCCGGCACGCCGTGCCCTTTCTCATATAGCACTCCCAGCTGATACATGGCGTCTATACTGCCGCCGCGCGCAGCTTTTTGATAGTATTCGGCCGCCTTGCGCAAGTTCCGTGTCACCTGCTCGCCCTTGCGATACAGATCGCCCAACACGCGGCAGGCCGCCGGGCAGTCATCCTGGGCCGCCGCACGGCGATACCAGTCCACCGCGCGCGCTGGGTCCTGCGTCCATACCAGTGCACCCAGTTCGCACATTGCTGCACTGTCGCCCTGTGCAGCCGCGCGGGACAGCATATCCTGCCCAGCCGCAGGGTCTGTCTGGCAGCCGATCCCATGCACCAGGCAGCGCCCATAGGCATACTGTCCGTGGGCATCGTCCTGTTCGGCCGCACGGCGGTACCAATCTACCGCCTGTCCGGCGTCGGCCAGCACCCCGTCTCCGCGTTCATAGCATCGGCCAAGCCGGTACTGCGCATCGGCATTGCCTTTCCCGGCCGCGCGGCGGTACCAGGCCACCGCCTGTTCCAAGTCCTTGGAGACGCCGATCCCGCGTTCATACCGTTTGCCCAAGGTATCCCCTGCACTCACCAAACCCTTCTCAAACGCCTGGGCCATGAGCGAAACGCCGCGCGCAGTATCCTGCCCAACGCCGCTGCCGGTCAAATAACAGTCTCCCAGGTTCACCATGCCGTGCGGGTCGCCGGCATCGGCCGCCTTAGAGAACAGTTCGGCCGCCTTGTGCGCGTCCTGTTCTACGCCGCGACCCCGCTGGTAGCAAAGCCCCAAATTGTTAAGGCACAGCACGCCGCCGCCTTGCGCACTGCGCCGATACCAGTAAATCATCTTTTCCAAATTGGCCGGCATGTGCCAGCCAACGTCATAATAATATCCCAGGCGCGCTTGGGCCGCTGGATGCCCGGCCTCAGCCGCTGTACGCAGCATCTTGAGCGCCTCCTCTACCTTGCCGAGCTGCAGCAGGCACTCGTGCAGGCGGTACATGGCATGGCGCAGGCCGCGCTGCGCCGCATACTCCAGCCATGGCTGGGCCTGGGCCGCACCGCCTGGAATCTCGCCCTGCAAGTACATCATGCCCAAATTGTATGCGGCAAATAGATCTCCCTGGTCAGCAGCCAGGCGGAACCAGCTCGCCGCTTCCTTGGCGTTGATCTTGACCCCGCATTCTCCAAAGCGATAATTCAGCCCGGTGCACCGCTGGGCAAACACATTCCCCTTGGCCGCAGCCCGCTCGTACCAGAGCGCCGCCTGCTCCGGTGCAGCGGCAACGCCCCAGCCGAATTCCAAGCAACCCGCCCAGCGCGCCATCGCGCCGACATCCCCCTGTTCCGCAGCCCGCCGGAACCAGACCGCGGCGCGCTTTTGGTCTGCTGCAACGCCATTTCCATATAGATAGCACAGTCCCAGCAGGTACTGCGCGTGTGCAAAACCGGCCATCGCACTGTATCGATACCCCTGCACCGCTTCCTTGAGATCGACCCGAGTGCCGATCCCATACTGTTTGCAGCGCGCAAAATTGGTGCACGCCGGCAGATACCCCTGCTCCCGCGCCTCATTGTAGAGCCAAATGGCCTGTCTGGGGTCGGCCGCAACGCCGGTCCCGGTCTCCAGGCACCAGCCCAAAGTATTGATGCCGCGCAGATCGCCTTGCATCGCCGCGCGCTGAAGATAGCGGTAGGCCTTTTCCGCGTCTTTGTCCTGATTGAGCGCGCGAAGCCCCATGTTGGTCCAGTTTTCACCGGTCAGGTCCTCTTCCCGGCACGCCCGGAGCGGGCCGCCGCAGGCCGGACATCGTCCCGGCATGGTATCTGCTTCGCCGGCAAACCCACATCCACGCGCCACACAACGATAGTACATCACTTCCCCTCCTCGTCACATACGCTCGTACTTTCTTCCACTATAACACAAAACATTCCAGATAGCAAAAACTATACTTCTCATCCACACAGAAGCCCCAAAAAAGACAACAAGACCACCGGCCTTGCGCCGGTGGTCTTGTCCACAAGGATTCTTAGAGTTTGAGGATGATTCAGGGGGTTTTAAGCGTGTTTCTCGCCAGGATCTGCCGACAAGAAACGAAAATGGAACCTTGTCACGCCCAACTATCCACAGAAGGCAGGGGGCGTGCACTGATTACGGTTATTATTATAGCACTTTTTGTATTTTTTACAACTATCATATAACTCAATATTTCACAGACTGTGGCCCAGATTTTTGTTATATTATACAACTTTTTATCCATTCCTCTGTGCGCTCCCGTATGGATATACCCGGCGGTATCGCGCCATGCAGGCGGCCGACACGCACAGGGCGAGCAGTTCGGCCACCGGCGCTGCATACCACACACCCCAGACGCCAAACAGTCTGGGCAGCAGCAAAATGCAGCCCGACAGCAGCACCAAGGTGCGCAAAAACGATAAAAACGCCGAAACTCGCCCATTCCCAAACGCGGTAAACAGTGCAGAGGCAAACATATTGCAGCCCTTGCACAGATAGCTCAGGCTGTAACAGCCCAGGCCGGCGACCGCAAGCCGATAGACCGTGCTGCCCGGTGCAGCAAAGATGGAGGCCAAAATCCCGCCGGACAAACGCGTGCCCAGCGTCATACAGATGCCAACCACCGCACACAGCAGCAAACTTAGCCGGAAGATTTTCCGGATATTGGCATGGTCGCCCTTGCCATAGTTGTAGCTGATCAGGGGCGCAACGCCCACGGCATATCCCATGCTGATAGCAACCAACACAAAGTCCAGATAGAGTACAATGGCAACCGACGCAACACCGTCCTGCCCGACCAGGCGCATCATGGTAATGTTAAACAGAAACGTGGTCACGCTTTCGGACAGATAGCTTACCATCTCCGACGAGCCGTTGGCCGCCGCGTGCGCGAGCCGCCTCCAATGCTGTCTGGGCCGCACGAGCCGGAAGGCCGCCTGAGGGCTCCACCGGAAATAACACAGGCCAAAGACCGCCGGGATGCAAAACCCGATCCCCGTTGCGATGGCCGCGCCCGATATCCCCCAGCGGAACACGACCATAAACACCAGGTCGAGCACAATATTGGTCACGCCGCCGGCCAAGGTTAGCAGCAGGCCGAGCTGTGGCTTGCCCGCCGCCACGATCAGCGACTGGAACTGGATCTGTAATAGGCTCATGGGCAAAAAGCAGATCAGCGGGAAGGCATAGCCATAGCAGTAGGGGAAAAGCGCCTCATTCGCCCCGAGCAAGAATACCAGCGGACGCAGGCAGAGCAGGGCGGCCGCCGCAAAAATCACGCCGATGACCGCGGTCACTGCCAGGACGAAGGAAAAGATCTGGCTTGCGCCGTCTCGGTCCCCCTCCCCAAGCTTGCGCGACACGATTGCCGTCGTGCCAGTGCCGAACATGGTCCCCAGCGCGACCACGACGCCCGAAATCGGGTATACCATATTGATTGCCGAAAACCCTTCCGTGCCGATGACCCGTGACACAATGGTGCCGTCCACCACGCTGTACATTGCCAGGACGATCATCATAACGATCGAAGGCAGCGTAAAACGGAGCAAAAATCCCGGCGTAATGCTATGATCCATCACTTGCTTCACGGAGAACCTCCCTCTCTATTCTATGTTCCCCTATTGTATCATGTTTTCGTCCATCCGGATAGGCGTATTCTTATCTTCCTCCCGTCCGCGGCATGTGCAGCACAGCCTCCCCATCACACAGCATGCAGGCGGTCAGCGCAAAGGCCAGCGGGCATTCGCCGCCCGCCCGAAAGGGCGCGCGCACCTGCCATCCGTCCGCCTGCGGACGGCATTCCGCCGCGCCGGACGCGATCAACGCATCCAGACGCTCATCCCCCGTGTAAGCGGGCGGCCCTGCCCTATCCGCCAGGACATACCGCTCCGGCAGGCAATCGGCATTATAGCCCGCCTGGCGCAGCGTGTCCCAGGACAGCGTCCGTTTTAGCCGCAGGCCGTCCTCCTGCGGTTCGAGCACCCCGATGCGCAGCGGCGGCTTCCCCGGGTACACGCCATACAGCCGCAGCACGCCGTCGCCCGTCTGCAGCGGGCATACCGCCTCCCAGCAGATTCCCTGTGTCTGTCGGGTCAAGGATACCTTTCCTACGATGCTCCCGCCATATCTCACGTCCTGCTCCATATACCGCGCTCCTTTCCCGCGCACACAAAAGGCGCGTATCTATGCCTTATCTTAATAGATACGCGCCTACACGGGATTTTATGCTGTTATGCCACGGAATAGTCCCCAGAAATCAGGGCCTTGGTGCGCTCGGTCGCAAGCAACCCGCTCGACTGCGTCGCCGCCGTGTAGAGCGCATACAGGTCAAGCGTCTCGCCCTCAGACAGTTCCCCCACCTCGGACAGATTGATTAAACCACGCCCGCCGCCCTCGATACAGGTCGCATTGCCGCTGCGCAGGACGACCTCGGCATCCGCCGCCAGATATACCTTCTGGCCAGCCGACAGAGTCAGCGGGACCCAGGTCCCGCTGTCGGCCGCTGTGCCGCCGCCCGCCGCCGACACGCGCTTTAAAAACGTTTCGTCAGAGGCAAACGCCGCAGCTGCCGCCGTGAGCCCCTCGTCAAGCTGCCTGGACAGGGCGTTGATGCGCCCGGACAGCGTGCCATCGGCCGCACCGTCCGCTGAGCCCGACGCCTTTGGCGTAGCAACTGCATCCAGATAACTCTGCGCAACAAGCGGCGTGCGCCCGCTGCTCGACTGCGAGACGGCAAAATACCCTGCCACCAGCAGACAGATCATCAGGACCGCTGCGGTCGAGATGATAAATTTCTGTTGTCTCATCTTCATCCCATTCACTCCGTTGTCTTTTTATCCCTGCGGCGCCTGGGGGCCTCCCAGCCCAAAGCTGACCGCAAGCGCCTGATCGATGCGCCGCATATGGTCTGCGTCCAGCGTTCCCATCTTTTCGCGCAGCCGCTTTTTGTCCAGGGTGCGGATCTGTTCCATCAGCACGACCGAATCCTTGGTCAGGCCAAAGGAGCGCGCACCGAGCGAGATATGCGTCGGCATTTTAGCTTTGTTCACCTGCGAGGTGATGGCGGCCGCGATCACGGTCGGGCTATAGCGGTTGCCCACGTCGTTCTGGACGATAAGTACCGGCCGAATGCCGCCTTGTTCGCTGCCGACTACCGGGCTGAGGTCCGCATAATAGATATCGCCGCGTTTGACCTTATGTTCCACGATATTGAACCTCCGTTTTCTGCAATAGGATGTTGTGTACTCCTATTTTTCCCGCATCGGAGGCAGATATAACAGTCTGCGGCCAAAATTTTTTTTGCCGCACTTGGACCGCTGGGAAGGGATTACAAGTAGACGCGCGGGATACGGTGCGAAACCGCACACAGCACTTCATAGGAGATCGTGCCCGCCGCCTCGGCCAAGGTATCGGCTGTGACCGCCGCGTCGCCAAAGACCGTCACAACGTCGCCGCGCGCGGCGCGTGCACCCTCGGGCACCCGCACCATCAGCATGTCCATGCACACCCGGCCAATCACCGGTGCCGCCTGTCCGTCCACAACCACAGCCGCGCGGCCCGAGCAGGCCCGCAGGAAGCCATCTGCATAGCCGATTGCCACGACCGCCTCACGGATGGACTCGGGCGTGCGGTAGGTGCAGCCATAGCTGACCAGCCGGTCTTTCTCCAGTTCACGCACCTGCACGATATGGGTCTTGACCGTCATAACCGGGCGGACATTGATGCGGACCGGATTGGCCGGGTCGGGCTGGTATCCGTAGAGAATGATACCCGCGCGGACCATATCCATATAGCTGTCGGCGTACTGCACGACGCCACCACTATTGGCGCAGTGCTTGACCGGGATGGGCAGGCCGGCCGCCTCCAGCCCGTCGCATACGGCGCGGAACAGGGCAAGCTGCTGCTTGGTGAAGGCGATATCCTCGGGCGCGGCGGTGTCGGACACGGCAAAATGGGTAAAAGCACCGCTGACCTCAATGCCGGGCAGACGCGCGATGTCGAGCAGGGCTTCAATGGTCTCCTGGGTCCGGTTTGCCTGGAATCCCAGCCGGGACATGCCGGTATCCAGCGCAAAATGTACGTGGACTGGCTTGCCCTCTGCGGCGGCTGCCTGGGAAAACAGCTCGGCTGTCTCGCGGTCATAAATCGGGACCGTGATGTCATGGCGGACGATGGCCGGCATGTCGGCCACGTCTACATAGCCCAGGATCAGGATGGGCGCGCGGATGCCGGCGGCGCGCAGCTCCAAGGCCTCATCGCCGGTCGCCACCCCGAAATAGGCTGCGCCGCGCCGTTCCAGGCAGTGTGCCACCGGTACCGCCCCATGCCCATAGGCATTGGCCTTGACAATGCACATCACCGGGCGGCCAGTATGTTTCTGTATCACATCGAAGTTATGTTCCAGGGCGGACAGGTCGATTTCTGCCCAAGCCCGATTCTGGTTCATTCCCATGTCTGGTTCTCCTCATCACTGGAATTGCTGGAAGGTCAGCGCCAGCTGTCTCTGTCCGTCGCAATACAGCTCCGCGTACAGCGGTGCAAATGTTTCCGGATCGATCCACACGGTCTTTTCCAAGGCAGGCTGACGGTCCGCGGTCTCATAGTGCAGGGTGACCGCCTTGACCCCTTCGACGTCTTCCGTGCCGACCTCAGTCGGCTCGCCCGCGCGCAGGTCGTACATAAGCCCTGCAATCGCATCCGCCGGGGTCATCCCTGGGACGGCGTCGGCGTCAAACTGCAGGGCCGCACCCGCATAGCGCAGCGTAAACGCATCGGCGTGCGCGCCGGAGATCTCCACCTGCACGCCCGCGATGCCCGCAGGCGCGGTCACGGTCAACAAATCGTTATCTTCTTTATTATACTCGTAATCGACCTGGTATTCCAGCGCAGATTCACCGAAATCGGATAAAATTTTGACCTGCATTTCTGCCGCCGCCAGCCCGTCGAAATGGGCGCGCACGGTCTCGCCGGCCGGCGGCACATCGCGGCCGCAGCCCACCGCCATACAGAGCATCCAACAAGCTCCAAAAACGAGATATTTTTTCAGCCGTTACCACTCCCTTGTATTGTACTCGTGCAGCACTTCGGGCAGCATTGCCAGCATGTCGGTCGGCGTCATGCCGTACTCGCTCAGCCGGTTGGCGCACACGTCGCCCGTCCGCCCGTGCAGCCAGGCGCCCACGCGCGCCGCATCCTGCGGCGCCAGCCCTTGTCCCACAAGCGACAGGATCATGCCGGCCAGCACATCGCCGCTGCCGCCCTTGGCCATACCGGGGTTGCCGGTCGTGTTGCGCGTGACCGTGCCATCGGGCGCGGCGACCAGCGTGCGGTGCCCTTTGAGCAGCAGTACACAGCGGTTGCGCACAGCGAAGTCTGCGGCATCATCCGGCGTCGGGTCATGCATACCGGTCAGGCGGGCGAACTCCCCTGCGTGCGGCGTAAGGATAACTGGCTGTGCGGTCTTGCACAAGATATCTATATGCCCGGCCAGCGCGTTTATGCCGTCGGCATCCAGCACAACCGGGCAGGACAGCGTCTCAAGCGCCTGGCACGTCAGTTCCCAAAATGCCGGGAAATGCCCAAGCCCCGGGCCAATGAGGCAGGCCGCCGCATGGCCTGCCGCCGTGAGCGCTTCCTGCCAGTTAGCCAGCGTATAGGGATACAGGACCGGTTCATTGAGCTTGACGGCCAGGATGGGATAAATCTCCTGGGGCACAGCCAAGGTCACAATACCGCTGCCCATGCGCACAGCCCCCTGCGCGGCGAAATATGGCGCACCGGTGTAGCCGGCCGAGCCGCAAAAGGCCCACACCCGTCCGTAATCATTCTTGTTGCTCTCAGCCTTGCGGCCGGGCAAAAGCACATCGGCCTGCGCCTTGGTAAAGCGCTCAATTTGCATCAAAAATCGCCCTCCAAAAAAATCCAAAAAAATTTTGAAAATAGTGTTGACAAAAAGGCTTATCATAGATATAATAAAGAAGCTGTCAGCGAGAGTCAAGAAAAAACGACAGCGGACAACAAAAAATCGAGGTGTGGCTCAGCTTGGTAGAGCGCTTCGTTCGGGACGAAGAGGCCGCAGGTTCGAATCCTGTCACCTCGACCATCTTTAACAGCATTCAGTTTGTCTGACTGCTGTTTTTTTCATATCTACATCATTTTTCGTCAGGATTCGAACCTGCCTTACAATCGCGCCGCGAGCCGAAGCCGCACCAAAGGTGCGTGCTTCGAATCCTGTCACCTCGACCACATGAAACAGCACGTAGTTTATCTGTGTGCTGTTTTTTTGTTTCCTGCTAAGGAAAAACGCGGCGCAACCCATCAAGGCTGCGCCGCGTTTTATTTTCTGCACCGACCACTACGCTTCATCGTCAAAGTGGAAATGTCGGAGATATTTTTGTTGGATTTGTGGAATATCTTCCCGATCCACCCATTGCTCCAGGTATCCGCAACTGCAACACACATAACGATGTACCCATACTGCACTGCGCATTGTTATTCCGGTCCGAATGGACACAGAACTTCGATACATTGGTGAATCGACCACATCCACAATATAATCCCCACCGCATTTCGGACATTTTCCTGT
>DWWZ01000004.1 GCA_019119435.1 Candidatus Butyricicoccus avicola | reverse complement strand
ATGACAGATCATCTGCTGATGGTCATGGCTGACCGCGAGGGAACGTACCTCCCCCCGCATGCAGTCCTGATATGTTTCACTTTTACAGCGATCAAAAAGCTCAGAAAGCGTTTTTGCCATAAAAATCTGTTTCTCCTACTCTAAATTCCCAAATACCGGGCTACAAAAATACTGGATGGGGCCGCGCAAGCGCCGCCCCACCCGTGTGCTGTTTTTATTCATATCGGTTGATCTCGTCCATGAGCGCATCCACAAGCTGCTCCTGCGGCACCTTGCGCAGGATTTCGCCCTTGCGGAAGATCAGCCCCACGCCATCTCCCCCGGCAATGCCGAGGTCGGCCTCTCTGGCCTCTCCCGGGCCGTTGACGACGCATCCCATGACCGCGACCTTCAGCTTCTTGCCATGGATGCCCGCGACACGCTGCTCGACCTCCTTGGCAATGCCGATGAGGTCAATGCGGGTCCGGCCGCAGGTTGGGCAGGAGACCACGTTGACGCCGTCATCGTTCAAACCGACCGCCTTCAGGATGGCTTGGGCGGCATAGATCTCCTTGACCGGGTCGTCGGTCAGCGATACCCGGATGGTATCCCCGATACCGAGCGCCAACAGGCCGCCAATGCCGGCCGCCGATTTGATTGTCCCCATATATTCGGTGCCCGCCTCGGTCACGCCCAGATGCAGCGGATAATCGGTCTTTTCGTGCGCGAGCTGATAAGCGCGCATGGTATACGGCACCGACGAGGACTTCATCGACAGGCAGATGTCGTAAAAATCGAACTTCTCCAGCAGAGAGGCGTGATATAAGGCGCTCTCGACCAGCGCCTCGGGCGTGGGTGCGCCATATTTTGCCAGGATGCTTTTCTCCACCGAACCAGAATTTACGCCGATCCGGATAGGGATATTGCGGGCACGGGCGGCCTGCACGACCGCCTTGACCCGGTCATCTGCGCCGATGTTGCCCGGATTCAGGCGAATTTTGTCGACTCCCGCCGCAATGGACTCAATGGCCAGCCGATAATCGAAATGGATATCGGCCACAACCGGGATGGGCGAGCCGGCACAGATGGTTTCCAGCGCACGGGCGGCTTCCATATCCGGAACTGCGCAGCGCACGATATCACAGCCGGCATCGGCCAACGCGCCGATCTGTTTGAGGGTCGCCGCGGCGTCTCGTGTGTCGGTATTGGTCATGGACTGTACTGCAATTCTGGCGCCGCCGCCCACTGCAACCGGGCCGACGTGGATCTGTCTTGTCTTTTGTGCCATTTTTCTGTATTCCTCCCCAAGCGGTTACAGCAGGCGCATGATGTCCTGCCCTGTAACGTATAGGATCAGTGCGAACAGCGCACACAATCCTGCTAAGTTGACATAACCTTCCAGGCGCTGGTCCAGCGGCTTCCGGCGGATACCCTCCACGATGAGGAACAACAGGCGGCCGCCGTCCAGCCCTGGGATGGGCAGCAGGTTCATCACACCAAGGTTGATCGAAATAAAGGCCAAAAGCGACCAAAACGGCAAGGCGCCCGCCTGAGCGGTCTGCGCGGTGACCGCGACGACGCCGACCGGGCCGGATAGCTGATCGACACCAACCGCGCCGGTGATCAGGTCGCCCAGGCTGTGCCAGACCAGGCGCGCGTCATTGACCGCGAACACCAACGCATACCGCAGATGCCCGGCAAATGTCAAGTCCTTCACAGCAAAGTGCAGGCCATAGCCCTTCATACCATTGCCGATGTCGAGATCACTTGTCATCTCAAGCCCGTCAATGTGCACAGTCTGGCCGTTTCGTTCGACCACGATGTCAAATTTGCCGTCCCCCGCGCCGCGGCGCAGGCCCTCGGAGACATCACTGCCCGTAAAAATATGGTAGCCATCGATTTTTAGGATGCGGTCGCCCACCATCAGCCCCTGCTCCCCTTCGGCGGCAAAGCCTTCGGAGAAGGAGTCGATGACCGGGGTGACCTCCTGCTGGACGTTCCAGGACAGGCACAGCAGAATGACAAACCCGAGGATAAAGTTCATCATAACGCCCGCAATCAGGATAATAAACCGCGTGTGCCACTTGGCGTTGCCAAAGGCGCGCGGATTATCGGATTCCTGGTCCTCCCCGCTCATCACGCAGGCGCCGCCGATCGGCAGAAGGCACAGGCAATAGTTGGTCTCCCCGATCTGCTTTTGCAGCAGCTTGGGACCCATTCCTATCCAAAATTCCTCGACCTGCACACCGCCGCGCTTGGCCGCAATGCAGTGGCCAAGTTCGTGCGCTGTGATCAGCAGGCCAAAGCCCAAAAGGGCAATCACAATCCAAAAAATGTTTGCAAGCATGAAAACCTCATTTCATCTCATAGGGGAGATTCCCGCCGGATATGGCCCATTTAGGCCCCAGCAAGCGACAGGACCGCCGCACGCGCCGCGCGGTCGCTTTCCAAAATGTCGGCTAACGTGGGAGCCGGCTGATAGGGGACCTGTTCCTGGGCCCGCTCCACGAGTTCCGGGATCTGCCAAAACGGCAGGCGATCATTTAAAAACAGGCTGACGGCCGCCTCGTTGGCGCCATTGAGCACGGCGCCTGCATTGCCCTTGCGATCCGCCGCGCGCCGCGCCAGGCCCATCGCCGGGAAGGCCGCATCGTCGGGCGCATAGAAGGTCATCTTGCCGACTTCGGCCAGCGACAAGCGCGGCACTTTGCAGGGCAGCCGCGCAGGATAGGTCAGCGCATACTGGATGGGCAACCGCATGTCAGGCACGCCGAGCTGCGCCAGGACTGCGCCGTCTGCAAACTCAATGAGCGAGTGCACGATGGATTCGCGGTGGATGACGATCTCGATCTGCTCCTGCGGCAGGCCATACAGCCACATGGCCTCGATCAGCTCCAAGCCCTTGTTCATCATGGTCGCCGAATCGGTCGTGATTTTGGCGCCCATAGACCAGTTCGGATGGTGCAGCGCCTGCGCCTTTGTCACATGCCTGAGCTGCTCTGCGGTCTTGCCGAAGAACGGCCCGCCCGAGGCGGTCAGGATGATCTTTTCCAGCGGATTCCCTGCGCTGGCCTGCACGCACTGAAAAATGGCTGAGTGCTCGGAATCGACTGGCAGGATGTGCACGCCCTTCTTGCGTGCAGCCTCCATGACCAAGCCGCCCGCGCAGACCAAAGTCTCCTTGTTTGCCAGCGCGATGTCCTTGCCCGCGTCGATGGCTGCAAGTGTGGGCAGCAGGCCGACCATGCCAACGACCGCGGTCACGACCGTATCACAGTCCGGATGGGTCGCCGCGGCGATCAGTCCTTCCATCCCCGCCATGACCTGTATCCCAGTATCGGCGAGTGCGATCCTGAGATCATGTGCCGCGTGCTCATCAAAAGCCACGCACAGCTTTGGCCGCAGTGCGCG
>DWWZ01000032.1 GCA_019119435.1 Candidatus Butyricicoccus avicola | reverse complement strand
GTCATGCTGGTGCTGCTGTACCTCATCCTGCGCCTATCCCTGCAGGGCCGCGCGCAAGAGTTCCGGGTTTACCACGCCCTTGGCATTGGCAAGCGTTCTATCTTCGGCCAGCTGGTGCTCGAATGCATTCTGCTTGCCTGCCTGGCCTTTATCCCGGCGGCAGCGGTCTCCGGCGCCAGCGCCTATACCGTCGGCAACGCCGTGCTGGACATGGTGGTCCAGGATCCTGAAGAGATGCGCGCTGCAACCGACTCCGAATTGGCAGCTGCTGCCCAAAACGGCACGCTCATCGAACTGCTGGACCAGCAAAACGCCTTGCAGACCGACAATACTCCTGAAGAAATCGGCGTTTCCCTAACGCCCGCCGTCGCCGCATCCACGCTGGGCGTAGGAATCTCTGCCATCGTCTTGTTCCTGGGCTGGCATCTGTATAAAATGTCCTTCTGGTCGGTCAAGCGCTTCCAGGGCTTTGGCTGGGAGATGCCAGACATCCATGATCTGCTCTTCGGCGCGGACGCCGGCCGTCTGACTTTCCAGGAACGCGCCCGGCTGTACATCACGCGCCAGCTCTCAAAAACCGTACGGCTCGGGCTGATCTTTACCGTGCTTGCCGTCTTCCTCGTGGTCTGTAGCGCAGTCTATCAAAATACAGCCTCGTCGGCCGCGGAGCTGCGGCGCACCATCTCGGCCACTGTCCGGCTAGAAGGCGCCAGCGGCAGCGACCGCCGGGTAGACGATGACATCATTGAGCAGGTACAGGCGCTTGGCAACATCCGCGGCTATACCGGTGAGAACATGCAGCTTCTGTACTCGACCTCGGTCCTGCCTGTTCCGGGCCAGTTTTCCGGTATGCCCGGCGAAGAAAACGCCTTCGTCATGCGCTATGTCTCTGAGCATCAGAGTGAACTTGCACAGGACTTTATGGACGGCAAATTGACGCTGACCCAGGGCCGCCACATCGCGCCGGGCGACACCCACAGCGCGGTGATCTCGGAAGATCTCGCCGCCCGCAACGGCTTGTCCCTGGGCGACACCATCACAAGCGGCTACGCGCCCAGCAGGATTGCAGAAAATCCCAGCCTGGCTGGCCGCAGCTACACCTTTACCATCGTCGGCCTGTTCTCTGTCGCAGACGATGCGAAATCGACCGGCAGGACAGCCGAGTGCGATATGCGGGAGAACACGGTCTACGTGGATACCGCTTCCGGTCACGCCATCTATCTAAACGACCCGACCGGCACAGCCTATCGCTACGGCGTGACCTTCCAGGTCAGCGACCCGCGCGGCCTGCCTGAACTAACCCAGGGCATCGAGGACACCATCGGCCTTTCCGGCCTGACCCTGGTCGTCAATGATAAAGCCTATCAGGATTCGGTCGTGCCGCTTGAACGCATCGGCCATCTGATGGCCATTCTGATCGCTGTCTTGACCACAGCCAGTGTACTGCTCATCGGCCTTGTGCTGCTGCTCTGGATCAAACAGCGCACCTATGAAATCGGCATTTATCTGTCTATCGGCATCCCCAAACGCGAAATCCTGCTGCAATTTTTGCTGGAAACGCTGTCGATCGCCGCTGGATCATGTATCTTGTCCATTCCCCTATCGCTTGCCGCAGTCTACGCCGCCGGGCAGGTGACCGGCGCCAGCTTCTTCCTGCCGCCCTCGGCGCTGCTCTTCCTATTAATCTTTGCCCTTGTATTCTGCGTGGCTGCTGCTGCGACTTTGCTCGCCGCACGGCCCGCCATGCGCCTAAATCCCAGACAAATCTTCGCGGAACTCAAATAAGGAGGGAGGATCCTAATGGAAATTTTAAAGACACAAGGCCTCAAATATGGCTATATGCGCGATTCTCTTGTGCTCAAGGGGATTGACGCGGCCTTCGAGCGCGGGCGGATTTACGCCATTCTGGGGGCATCTGGCTGCGGTAAGACAACCCTCCTATCCCTTTTGGGTGGGCTGGACACACCGACCGAAGGCGTGATCCTATTCGACGGTAAGCCAATTTCAGACATCGGGTTTGAGCGCTACCGCCGGGAGGACGTTTCCTTTGTCTTCCAGAATTACAACCTCATTGATTATATGACAGCCGCAGAGAATGTCCGCCTGGTGACCGATCGGGACCCCGCAGAAATCCTGAACCGGGTCGGCTTGACCGCAGATGAGCAAAAGCGCAATGTGCTCAAACTATCCGGCGGTCAGCAGCAACGTGTTGCCATCGCCCGCGCATTGGCCTCCTCCGCTCCGATTATCCTGGCCGACGAGCCAACAGGAAACCTGGATGAGGATACAGCAGATGAGATCATGGATCTTTTGGTCGAGCAGAGCTATGCGTTTGGCAAATGCACAATCATCGTCACGCATGCGATGCACATTGCCCAGCGGGCCGATGTGATCTTGAATATCCGGCATGGCCTGCTCGCTACTGCATAGCATGATACCGCGCAGTTGAAAAAAAAAACAGGGTCCCGGACCAGTGGTCCGGGACCCTGTTTGCATCTTGCTCTGTTGGGGCGTCTTATCCCCGTTCAAATAGCTCATACAGGCGCTCGAAGATGGATTTTTTCTTTTTCTCCTGCACGACTGGCGTATCGTCCGGCTCCTGTGCCTTGGCCAGAAGCAGCTGCTGGCTGTCCACCGGCGTCTCATGCACCGGACGCTTGCAGTAGGTACCGTCGCTCTGCAGGGCGCGGGCCTTGACGTTGTCCGCCCAACAGGTATCCAGGAGGAAGTGGATCTTGTCCCGCACGGCGGCGTCATAGATCGGACAGGCCACTTCCACACGCTTTTCAGTGTTGCGCGTCATAAAGTCGGCCGAGGCAATAAACATGCGCTCGTCGCTGCCCTGGCCGAAGCAGTACACACGGGAATGCTCCAAAAAGCGGCCGACAATCGAGATCACCTCGATGTTCTCGGTCTTTTCCGGGATGCCGGGTAGGATGCAGCAGATGCCACGCACGATCATGCGCACGCGCACGCCCGCACACGAGGCCTGCTTGAGCTTTTCAATCAGATCGACATCGGTGATGGAGTTCATCTTGAGCATGATCCGGCCGTCGCCGCGCTTGGCGATCTCGCGATCGATCTGCCGGATGATCCCGGTCTTGAGCGTGGACGGCGCGACCAGCAGATGATCATACCGGTCGGTCACATTGCCGATGGCTAGATTCTGGAAGAAATGGTTGGCGTCCTGGCCGATGCCTGGGTCCGCCGTGATAAGAGACAGATCAGTGTATTGCAGGGCGGTCTTTTCGTTGTAATTTCCCGTACCCACCTGGGTGATGTACTGCACGCTGCCCTGGCTGCGGCGGGTGATGAGGCACACCTTGGAGTGCACCTTGTAGTTCTCCACGCCATAAATGACCGTGCAGCCGGCGTCCTCCAGGCGCTCGGACCAGTCAATGTTGTTCTGCTCGTCAAAGCGGGCGCGCAGCTCGATAAAGGCGGTCACGTCCTTGCCGGCCTCGGCGGCGGCGCACAGGTATTCTACGAGCTTCGCCTTGCGCGCTAAGCGGTAAATCGTGATCTTGATGGAAATGACGTCCGGGTCGTGGGCCGATTCGCGGATGAGGTGTAGGAAAGCGTCCATGCCCTCAAAGGGATAGGACAGCAGCAGGTCATGGGCCTGCACCTGCGGCGTGATGGGTGCGTCCAGGCGGACGCCATGCGGTACGCCGGGCTGGAACGGCGGGTCGGTCAGAGCGCGGCGCTTATTCTCGCTCAGCCGGTCGGCCAGTGAAAAGGCATAGCCCATCTTGAGCGGCGCGCTGGTCACATAGACCTGTTCGGCCGAGACCGGCAGATGCTCCTCCAGATAGCGCAGAAATGTCGCGCTGATCGGGCTGCCGAGCTCCAGGCGCACTGGCGCCAGGCGCTGGCGCTGGCGCAGCAGCTTCTTCATCTTGCCGCGAAAGTCCTGGTCAGAGTCAAAGTCAAAGGCCTCGTCATCCGGATTGATGTCGGCGTTGCGGGTCACACAGAAGACCGTCTTTTCCAGGATGGTATCGTTGCGGAAGATCTGGCCGACATGCTCCAGGATGATCTCGGCGGTTGAGATATAGCGCGTCTCGCCGCCCGGCAGGAAGACCACCTCGGGCAGGGCGGCAGGCACGGGGATGACCGCGAACATGGGCTGGTTTTTATATTTGAGCCACGCACCGATGTGCATCGCCTTGTTCTGCAGATGTGGAAAGGGGTGGTGCACGTCGACAATCTGCGGTGATAGGATCGGCTCGATAGACGATTTGAAATATTGGCGCACGAACTTGACTTCGGTCTCGGCGAGCTCGTCATAGTGCAGCTGGCAGATGCCGTGCACGCGCAGCTGCTGCTCGACCTCCTGATAGATCTGCTGGCGGCGCGCATAGAGCACGCGAACGGCCTCATAAATGTGGGAGAGCTGCTCCCCGGGCGTCCACCCGCTCTTCTGGTCGATGGTATGCGCTTTGAGATGGGACAGGTCAAACAAACTGCCAACCCGGATCATAAAAAATTCGTCCAGGTTGCTGGTAAAGATAGCAATGAATTTGAGCCGTTCCAGGAGCGGCACGGTCTCGTCGGTCGCCTCCAGGAGCACGCGCTCGTTAAAGCGCAGCCAGGAGATCTCTCTGTTTTGTGTAAATCTGGTATCGGGCATTTGCGGTGTTCCCGCCTCCTTAAAAATATGTCCTATGGCAGCTCATGCGCTTGAGCTGGCTGACAACCGTGCTGCACACCTCATTGTGCTCCTTGAGGTATGCCAGCTTGCGGCGATATTCCTCGCTACGTTTTTGCTGCTGCTGTCTCCAGACCGCGCAGGTCTTGTGGCAGCCTTCCTGATACAGCGGGCAGGTGGTCTTGCAAGGAATCATGACGGATGACGCCCCTTTCTTCATCGGTCGATCTGGCAAAGGCGATCGCGGCCGGTCACATGGTTGTCTTTCTGATCCTTATGATAGACCAAATCGCGCAAAAAGACAATCGTTCCTTGGAAAAGGGTTTGTAAAATTTTGTATTTTCCTGCCGCGCGGCCATCGCACGCAAAAGGCCCGATCCGGCGGATCGGGCCTTTTATGCGGCTGTGGGCCGCACGTTTGCTCTTTTTTTGGGGGCCGTCCGCGCTCAGCCCTGGGTGTACTGCGTGGCCGCCTTGGGCTGCTTGCGGCGCTGGGACAGCTCTGCCACTGCGGTGTAGAGCACATCGGTCGAGGAGTTGATCGCGGTCTCGCAGGAGTCCTGAATGACGCCGACGATGAAACCGACGCCGACCACCTGCATCGCAATGTCGTTCGGGATGCCGAACAGGCTGCACGCGAGCGGCACGAGC
This sequence comes from Candidatus Butyricicoccus avicola, assembly GCA_019119435.1. Taxonomy (GTDB): domain Bacteria; phylum Bacillota; class Clostridia; order Oscillospirales; family Butyricicoccaceae; genus Butyricicoccus; species Butyricicoccus avicola. The sequence continues at coordinate 736 of DWWZ01000032.1, read as the reverse complement.
AGCAGCGAACCGCCGGCTACGCCCGACGCACCGCAGGCCGAGATGGCCGACAGCACGCTCAGGATGACTGCCGTGGCAAAATCGACCTGGATGCCGAGCGTGTGCGCGGCCGCAAGTGACAGCACCGAAATCGTGACCGCCGCGCCGCCCATGTTGATCGTCGATCCCAGTGGGATGGAGACGGCATAGGTATCGCGGTCCAGGCCCAGCTCGGCGCACAGGCGCATATTAACCGGGATATTGGCCGCCGAGGAGCGGGTAAAGAAAGCCGTAATGCCGCTGTCCTTGAGGCACTTGAACACCAATGGATAGGGGTTTTTGCGGATGCCGATGAAGACGATGATGGGGTTGACCACCAGGGCGACAAAGGCCATCGTGCCGACCAGCAGCAGGATCAGGCGGCCATAGCTCAAGAGCGAGGCGACGCCCTGCTCGGAGATGGTGGTGAATACCAAGCCCATGACACCGAACGGTGCACAGCTGATGACCCAGCGCACGACCGTGGACAGGGCGTCGGAAAATGCGTCGATCGCGGTCTTGACGCCCTCCGGCGCACGGCGCAGCGCGATGCCCAGCAGCACCGCCCAGGCCAGGATGCCCAGATAGTTGGCGTTTGCCAGGGCGTCCACCGGATTTGCCACAATGTTCATCAGCAGCGAGTTGAGCACCTCGCTGATGCCGCCGGGCGAGCTCACGTCCGAGGCGCCCTCGGCCAGCGTCAGCGTGATCGGGAACA
>DWWZ01000031.1 GCA_019119435.1 Candidatus Butyricicoccus avicola | reverse complement strand
GTGGCCGAAACGTGCGAGACGTTCATCTGCGTGCCGACCGTCGTGCGGCCTTCTTCCAGATAGGGTGCAACGCTCTCCGCCGCCGTGCCCTCAATGCCGGCGATCATCATGGGGGTCGCATAGACCGCGACCAGACCGCTGCCGACGTTCTTTGCCAGCATATCGTCGGTGACGGTCAGTTCCTTGTATCCTTTGATGCCGAGTTCCATAGTTGTCCTTCCTCCTGAACATGCAGTGTAAAAGTTTGTGGTGGCTACTCTGTAAGAGTACCCGAAACTGGCCGGCCTGTCAATCGCCTGGGCCAAAGAAAATCCTGTGGGCCTTAAGAAATTCTTAATGGTTTGGCTACTAGGATTTTAAAAAAGTTTATGAGAAAATAGGAGTAAGGAAAGAAGGCCACGGGCCGGCCGGGCGCCGCGCCCGCGGGGAGAAAAGGGGGAATCCGATATGTATACCATTCTCGTCTGTGACGATGACCGCGATATCGTCGCGGCGCTTAAAATCTATCTTTCCGCCGAGGGGTATGAGGTGCTGCCAGCCTATACGGGCAAGGAGGCACTGGAGCTTTTGGAGAACCATACCGTGCACCTGGCGCTCATGGATATCATGATGCCGGGCATGGACGGCATCATGGCCACGACCAAGCTGCGGGAGAAGTCCAACATCCCGGTCATCCTGCTCACGGCCAAGAGCGAGGACACCGACAAGGTGTTGGGGCTGACCATCGGTGCGGACGACTACATCACAAAACCATTTAACCCTATGGAGGTCATGGCGCGCGTCAAATCCCAGCTCCGGCGCTATACCATGCTGGGCTCGCTGCAGACCGAGCAGGTCCGCCGGCCCAAGGTGCTGACCATCGGCGGCGTCATGCTGGACGACGAGAGCAAGAGCGTCCAGGTGGACGGCGAGCCGGTCACGCTCACACCGACCGAGTACAGCATTTTGAAGCTGCTCATGCAGAACGCTGGTCAGGTCTTTTCGACCGCGCAGATCTATGCCGCAGTCTGGAAAGAGGACGCCTGCGGCAACGACTCGACGGTCGCCGTGCATATCCGGCACCTGCGCGAAAAGATCGAGATCACCCCGGCCGAGCCGCGCTATGTCAAAGTGGTCTGGGGACAGGGCTACAAATTTGAAAAGGGAGGAAAAACGACATGAAAAAACGCTATCAACTGGGCCTCAAGCTGCTGGCCGCCCTGGTGATGACCATATCACTGCTGGCTGTGAGCTTTGGCGGCGTGGTGACCATGTACGGCCTTTCCATTGGTGCGCTGTCCAGCCAGAGTCCGACCGAGACCGGGTATGTGCGCACACTGGCGCTGAGCGGTCCGGGCGGCAATGGCTATTATGGTCAGACCGTGGAGGACATGAAAAGCTATTACCAATATTTAAACAGCAAACTGTCCTATGAGAAGCAGCAGACCACCGTACTCAAGAGCGAATATTCTCCCGACCGCAGCAATGTGCGCGTGCGCCTGGTGAGCGTAGACAGCAACGGAGAGATGAACGGTATTGTCGCGACGCTGGGCGGAGATTGGGTCGCGGGAAGCTGTGTGCTGGTGACCTCGACCGAGTGCGGGCTGGAAAACGGACAGGTCGGGCGAATCGATGTGGGGTTTGACAGTGCGTTCTCCGTAGAAGATGATGCGCTGGGCCGGTATTTGACCGGCTATCGGTTTGTGCGCACCTGGGTGAACATAGGACTGCTGCCCATCACGGCGGTTGGGGTCGTTTTGACCGTAGTATTGGGGATTTATCTGCTGCTCGCGGCCGGTCACCGGGCAGATGAGGCCGAGGAAGACGGCATTCGCCTGCGGTTTTTCGACCGCTGGCCGGTTATCTTGCTGGGCGTTCTGCTGATTGCGGTGTATTGCATCTTCCAGCTCACCTGGGAAGGGTTCAACTACACCTATACGGCACCGGCCTATACGACCGCGGACGCGGTACAGATCATGACCAGCTCCCAGGCGTACGGCATTGATTTTATGCTGACGCTGACCGCTCTGCTGATCTGGGGTTTTGCGCTCGTGTGCTTTTTTGTCCTGCGCACGGTGGCCGTGCGCGTCAAGGCGCATTGCTTCTGGCGCACCACGCTGGCCTACTATATCCTGCACCCGATCGTCCTGTTTGCCAAGCGTCAGACAGAGCTGCACAAGGAGCACCGTGAACAGAAAATGGTGCGGTCGATTGAGCAAGCGGTCGACGCCAGCTTCCAGGAAGTGCCCGAGGGCAAGCCGCAGCGCGATACCGGGTTTGTGATGGTCGTGGACGGAGAAAAGGCCAAAGGGGCCGTGCAGGGCCTGGCACGCAAGGTGCAGGACGCGGCCGGGAAGGCGGCGGACAAGGCGCGCAGCTTTGACTGGGAAGGCTCCCGCTTGCAGCATATCTGGCATCGAGTGCGAGACACGGCCCATCGGCTGTGGCAGAACCTGTGCGAGATGTTATCGCGTATGAGCCTGCTCTCGACCGGCATGCTGTGCGGTACCTGCGTGGTCGCGCTCTTTTGGATCTTTGGCAT
>DWWZ01000030.1 GCA_019119435.1 Candidatus Butyricicoccus avicola | reverse complement strand
CGTGCGATGTCCCGCGCAGGCATCTCGCCGCCGCGCCAGAGTACCTCCATGACTTTGAGTTCGGAATCAAAAAGTTTGTGCTTCATAAAAGAGACCTCCAAATTTTGCCGGCAGAGCCGCGCCGCCCGACGTCAGGACGGCCGCGGATACTGGCAGACTATTGCAATAGTATGGTTATAGACTATCATAGTAGTCTGCACCTGTCAACCCCTGCAAAGCTGTGTTCATCAAAAAGACACAAAACAGGAGCAAGGCGCAAAAAATCCCCGCCGAGGAGATCAGACGGGGATTTTGAAGGGGCTCAGTGCTTGGAACTGTGCTTGGAGACGTATTTTGGGGAGGTCAGGCCGCGCCACAGCAGGGAGAGGCTTGCGCCCGCACAGAGGGCGGCCGGGACGGTCAGCGTATCCGGCTTGCCGGTGAGCCAGGTAGGCAGGAAATCCAGCGTGTATTGCAGCATCTGCGCGGCAGTGAACAGCGTGGCCAACACGAATACGACCGCAAGGACCGCCAAGAGTACGGCGGGCAACCGGCGAAGCCGGTAATACCGACAGAAGGCGCGGGCAAAGGTCAGGCCGATGAAAAAGAGCAGCACCCACTTCAGGCACCACAGCAAAACGACCTGGGACGGATCGAATGGCACCTGGGGCAGAATGCCGTGTAGATACACAAAATATAGGAGGGTCAGGATCAGGAATGCAATCATAGGAAAAAGGTCACCTCGCAGCGTTCGAGCAATTTCTACTTTTTAATGATAGCATATTTTGCCAGGCAGTGCCATCGGGATTTCCGCCAAACCATACCGCGAAAGTTGTATGACTTATACAAAGTGGAGCGGGCTTTGCCGTGAAAACGTCAAAAACCTGCGCGGATTTTGGGAAAAATTCGGCACTCCTGGCACACGGCACAGGCCAGAAATCCTTGTGGAGGCAGGCCATTTCTGATATAATAAAACGTATCTATCAGAATTCTGCCGGCATTGCGCCTGCGCGTGCCGGATCCACTTTGCATGAAGGAGTATTTGTGTGAAGAAGCAAGAAAACATCCGCAATTTTTCAATTATCGCACACATCGACCACGGCAAATCCACCCTGGCCGACCGCCTGCTCGAGCAGTGCAAGGCGGTCACCCAGCGCGAGATGGAGGAACAGCTGCTCGACAATATGGAGCTAGAGCGCGAGCGCGGCATCACCATCAAGGCGCGCGCCGTGCGCATGGACTATGAGGCGGACGACGGCGAGGTCTATCACATGAACCTCATCGACACCCCTGGTCATGTGGACTTTAACTATGAGGTCTCGCGCTCGCTCGCGGCCTGTGAGGGCGCCCTGCTCGTCGTGGATGCCGCCCAGGGCATCGAGGCACAGACACTGGGCAACACCTATCTCGCCCTGGAGGACAATCTGGAGATCGTCCCGGTCATCAATAAGATTGACCTGCCGGCGGCTGACCCGAAGCGCGTCAAACAGGAGATCGAGGACATCATCGGCATTCCGGCGGAGGATGCGCCTGAGATCTCGGCCAAGGTCGGCATCAATATCCATGAGGTGCTCGAGCGCATCGTCTCGGATATCCCGGCCCCCTCCGGCGACCCGGACGCCCCGCTGCGCGCCCTGATCTTTGACAGCCAGTACGATCCGTACAAGGGCGTCATCGTCTATATGCGCCTGATGGACGGCCACATGGAGCCGGGCATGAAAGTGCGCATGATGGCGACCGGCGCTGAGTTCCAGGTCATTGAGTGCGGCTACATGCATCCACTGGGCCTTGCCCCCTCAGACGGCCTGTCGGCCGGTGAGGTCGGTTACTTTACGGCCTCAATTAAAAACGTTGCTGACACCCACGTCGGCGATACGGTCACCGGCGTGGAAAACCCGACGCCCGAGCCGCTGCCTGGCTACCGCAAGGCGCAGCCGATGGTCTATTGCGGCATCTATACCGAGGACGGCTCCAAGTATCCGGATCTGCGTGATGCGCTGGAAAAGCTCCAGCTCAACGACGCGGCCCTGTCCTTTGAGCCGGAATCCTCGGTCGCTCTAGGCTTTGGCTTTCGCTGCGGCTTTTTGGGCATGCTGCACATGGAGATCATTCAGGAACGCCTGGAGCGCGAGTTTGACCTTGACCTGGTCACGACGCTGCCCTCGGTCGTCTACGAGATCGTCAAGACCGACGGCACGACCGTCTATATCGACAATCCTCACGATTATCCCGACCCGGCTGTCATCGCCGAGGCGCGTGAGCCGTTTGTCAAGGCGTCTATCATTACCCCGCAGGAGTTCGTCGGCAACATTATGCCGATGTGCCAGGACCGCCGCAGCATCTTCAAGGACATGCAGTATCTGGACACCCATCTGGTGGAACTGCACTATGAGATGCCGATCAATGAGATCATCTATGACTTTTTTGATGCGCTCAAGGCGCGCACCAAGGGATACGCCTCGCTCGACTATGAGATGAGCGACTACCGCAAGAGCGACCTGGTTAAGGTTGACATGCTCTTGAACGGCGACCAGGTGGACGCCCTGTCCTTTATTGTGCACCGCGATAAGGCCTACGGCAGGGCGCGCCGTATCTGTGAAAAGCTCAAGGAGAATATCCCGCGCCAGCTGTTCGAGGTGCCCATTCAGGCAGCCATCGGTGGCAAGGTCATCGCGCGCGAGACCGTCAAGGCCGTGCGCAAGGACGTCCTGGCTAAGTGCTACGGCGGCGATATCACCCGAAAGAAGAAGCTGCTGGAAAAGCAGAAGGAAGGCAAAAAACGCATGCGCACGCTGGGTACCGTGCAGGTGCCGAGCGAGGCGTTTATGGCCGTGCTCAAGCTGGATGAAGAATAACGTGCCCTTTGGGCTCTACGTGCATGTCCCGTTTTGCGCGTCCAAGTGCCGGTACTGTGATTTTTATTCCTTTGCAGGCAAGGAAAGCCAGATGGACGACTATGTGCGGGCCGTCGCCCGGTGCGGCGCCGAGTTCGCCCCGCAGCTTGCCGGACGGACAGCCGATACGGTCTATTTTGGAGGCGGGACGCCGTCGCTTATTGGCGGGGCACGTCTGGAGCGGATGCTGTGCGCCCTGCACAGCCAGTTTTCCATTGCGCCGGACGCCGAGATCACGGTCGAGTGCAACCCGGACTCCATGACCCAGGACTTGCTGCATGTGCTGCGCCGCGCGGGCGTCAACCGCCTATCCGTTGGGGTGCAGTCCGCGCAGGATGATGAGCTTCGCCTGTTGGGCCGGCGTCACACCTTTGCCCAGGCGCAGGATGCCATTCGCCGCGCGCAGGATGCGGGCTTTGATAACATCAGCCTGGACCTCATGTATGGCCTGCCCGGACAGACCCAGGCTCGCTTTATGCAGTCGGTGGAGGCGGTCTTGGATTTGCAGCCCGCACATCTGTCCTGCTATAGCCTGAAACTGGAGCCAGGCACGCCGATGGGGCAGGAAAATCCGGTTTTGCCGGACGACGATGCACAGGCGGACTTATATCTCGCCCTGTGCGGCCGCTTGCGGCGTGCAGGGTTTGATCACTATGAGATCTCCAATTGGGCGCGGCCGGGCCGTGCATCGCGTCACAATAGCCGGTATTGGACGCTGTCCGATTACCTGGGCCTCGGGCCGGGCGCACACTCCTATTTGGCCGGACGGCGCTTCTTTTATCCCGCGTCGCTTGCTGCATTCTGCGGCGATGCACAGCCGGTACAGGAGGACGCCGTGCCGGGCTTTGCGCCGCACGGAGAGTATCTCATGCTGCGCCTGCGCACGGCGGATGGAGTGGACACAGCCGATTTCGCGCGCCGCTTTGGCCGCAGTTTTGCCCCCTATGCCGCGCATCTGCGCGCTCTGGAGAAGCCGGGGCTCGCGGCGCGCACGCCATCCGGATGGCGGCTGACCGAGGCGGGCTTTTTGGTTTCCAACCTCATTATTAACGACGTGCTTGGCGCCGACGACCCGGACTAAAGGACAGCGGGCGGACGCCTTCGCTATCACATTTTGAATTATTTTTTTGGAGGACACATACTATGCGTGCAGTCATTACAGTCGTAGGTAAGGACAGAACGGGCATTATTGCCGCGATTTCTCAGAAATTATCCGACCACAACGTGAATATCCGCGATATCTCCCAGAATGTCATGGACGAGATGTTCGCGATGGTCATGTTTGTGGACATCACTGCGTGCACGGTGCCGTTTGACAAGCTCTGTGCAGAGCTTGACGGCGTCGGCGCGGAACTTGGTATGAAGGTACACTGCATGCATGAGGATATCTTCAACGCCATGCACCGCATTTGAACCGGAAAACACGCGATTTGAGGTGCAGTAAATTATGGCAATGATTAACACAAGCGATATTATAGAGACGATTAAGATGATCGAGGAAGAGCATCTGGATATCCGTACCATCACCATGGGGATTTCGCTGCGCGACCTGGCGTCGGACGACGTCAAGATCCTCAGCGACAAGATCTATGATAAGGTTACCCGCCGCGCCGAGCATCTGGTCGAGACCGGCGAACAGATCGAGCGTGAGCTTGGAATCCCGATCATCCACAAGCGCATTTCGGTTACCCCGATCGCCATGATCGGCGCGACCACGAACGCGACGAGCTATGTACCGATCGCGCAGGCGCTTGACCGCGCAGCGTCGACCACCGGCGTCAACTTTGTCGGCGGCTTTTCGGCGCTCGTGCAGAAGGGCTTTGCCAAGGGCGACGAGGTGCTCATCCAGTCCATCCCGGAGGCCCTAGCGACCACGAACTGCGTATGTTCCTCGGTCAACGTCGCCTCGACCAAGGCGGGTATCAATCTGGACGCCATTGAGCTGATGGGCCGCGTCATCAAGCAGACCGCCGAGATCACCAAGGACAACGGCTCAATGGGCTGCGCCAAACTGGTTGTGTTCGCCAATGCGGTGGACGACAACCCGTTCATGGCGGGCGCATTCCACGGCATCGGTGAGCCTGAAACCGTCATCAACGTCGGCGTCTCCGGCCCAGGTGTTGTCCAGGCCGCCATCAAGCGTGCAGGGGACTGCTCGATCGGCGAGGTCGCTGAGATTATCAAAAAGACCGCATTCAAGATCACCCGTATGGGCCAGCTCGTCGGTACCGTCGCCTCCGAGCGGCTTGGCGTGCCCTTCGGCATCGTGGACCTGTCGCTCGCGCCGACTCCGGCCATCGGCGACTCGGTTGCACGCATCCTGGAGGAAGTCGGCTTGGAGACCTGCGGCGGCTGCGGCACGACCGCTATCCTGGCTATGCTCAACGACGCAGTCAAAAAGGGCGGCGTGATGGCCTCCTCGAGCGTCGGCGGCCTGTCCGGCGCATTCATCCCGGTCTCCGAGGACGAGGGTATGATCGCCGCCGTCCAGCAGGGCGCGCTGTGTATGGAAAAACTGGAGGCCATGACCGCAGTTTGCTCGGTCGGTATCGATATGGTTGCCGTGCCTGGCGACACCACCGCAGAGGTCATTTCCGGCCTGATCGCAGATGAGATCGCGATCGGTGTGGTCAACAACAAGACCACGGCGGTGCGTGTGATCCCGGCCGTCGGCAAGAAGGTCGGCGAGATCGTGGAATTCGGCGGCTTGCTGGGCTCGGCGCCCATCATGCCGATCTCGACCAAGTCCCCGGCCAAGTTCATCCACCGCGGCGGCCGTATCCCGGCGCCCATCCACAGCCTGAAAAACTAACGATAAAGACAAGAGGTCCGGACCATATTTAGGTCTGGACCTCTTTTTGTTTGGATGGCTGTCCGCCGCGCAGGGCAAGCCAGCTCTGGCGGATGACGCTCAGTGCCAGCGCCGTCTTGGCCAGTATACAGATGGCAAAAGCTACGCCAAAGATGACCTCACTGCGCGCTAAGGTCCCAGCGGCAAAGACGCCCGAGGCCGCGTAGACCGGGTAAGCTGTCATGCGTGCACAGGCAGGGCCCAGCACGGCGCCGGCGCGCAGCACGGTCAGCCCGGCCAGGATGGCTGCGCATAGAGCGCCGGTCAGTACGGGCCTCCCGCTCGGCAGGTCGGCATCATATCCGGTAAATAGCAGCAGGAAAAAAGTGGCAGGCAGGACGGCCAGCAGTTGACGCAGGACACCGCTCGGGGAGAACGCGCCGGACAAGAGCGCCGGCGTGAACTGCCAGTCGGAGAGAGACAGCACGAGCGAGAGCACGGCGATCCCACCGGCCAGCCAAGCCATCGGCACGGCCCACAGGCAGAGCGCAGGCGCGCCGCGCCGGGCAATGCGCCAGCACAGGATGAGCAGCGCGATGGTGCCAGCCCAGGCAGACCACTCGGGAAGGGCGGTCTGGTTCAGAAAGATTGCGCCGCGCTGGGCCGTGCGCAGGGCATACCAGGCAGACAGCAGCAGCAGTGCCAGACAGGATAGGCGGCGCAGCCAGACGGGGGCGCGGCGGATCAGCGCCCAAGCATCGGGCGCCTGGATCTTTTTTGCAGCGGCCAGCCAGAGAAGGCACAGCAGCGCGTTGAGACCGCCTGCGCACAACACGCCCAGCCAGGACACCGCTGGGACAAACAGCACATGGGCCAGCAGCACCAGAAAGAGCAGCGCGCCGCGCCCGCGCGGGAAGATTTTATCCGGCATCGCTGTCACCTCCTGAAAAACCGGTCATTCGCGCCAATCGGAAATCGGCCTGCCCGGCCGGGATCACACGGCCGTCGCCGGTCAGCGTCACGGCGGGAAGCGAGAAGTCGCCGCCGGACAAAATGCGGTCAGCCACGCGGCACAGGGGCAGGTCGGGCAGCTCCCCGCGCGCAGTATGTCCGTCTAACAGGGAACCGAGTGCCTCGCCGGGGATATCCTCCACGACGGCCTGGGCGCGCACGATCTCATCGGCGGTGACATCGCGGGCCACAGCCAGCCGCAAGGTCAGCCGCACATCGGACCGTGCCAGCAGCGCGCGGATCAGCGGGCCGATGCCCTGCTCGGCGATCGATGCATCGATGACCACCGTGCGCGCATGGCTGAGATAGAGCTTGCCTGCCAGCAGCTGTTCGGCGCCCGCAAAGAGCGCATCCGGGTTGTTCCCGGAGGCAGTCAGGTAGAGCGAGGCGGCGTCGCCTTCCAGGCTGTTTTGTCGGACGGCTTCGGCCGTCAATTGCAGGCTGCCGTCCGGCTGGGCCGAGATGCCCGCACTCAGGATCGGCAGCAGGTCACCCGCGCCGCCGCGGCTGGTACAGCCGGCGCACAGTAGGAGGCACAGGGCGAGCGCGGCCAATTGCAGGCATCGCTTCATGTGTCCTCCTCCTGCCGGGCCAAGAACCGGCGGCGCGGCATATCACGCCAGGGGGCGCGCAGCCAGGTATCCGCTGTCCGGGCGCGCACGCGCGGGATCAGGTTGAGCAGATAGGGGGTGCCGAATGAGCGCAGGGTGCACAGGTGGCAGACGGCCAGGGCCAGGCCAAAGACCAGGCCATAGATGCCCGCGGCTGCGCCCGCTGCGAGCAGCGAAAAACGTAGCACCAGTGCGGCCGACTGCAATTTAGGGATGGTCAGCCCGGTGACGGCCGCGATGGCGACAATGATCACGGCTGGGGCGGACAGGAACCGGGCGGAGACCGCCGCCTGCCCGAGCACGAGGCCGCCGACGATGGACATGGTAGAGCCCATGACGCTCGGCGTGCGCGTTCCGGCCTCTTTGAGCGTCTCAAACACGAGCAGGAGCAGCAAGATTTCCCAAAATGGAGGCAGCGGCACGCCTTTTTGCGCGGCGTTGATGGCCAGAAGCAGCCGGGTGGGTAACAGCTCCGGGTGGAACGCTAAGAGCGCCACATAGAGTGCAGGGACCACGATGGACAGCAGAAAGCCGGCGGCGCGCAGCGCGCGGGAGACCGCCGCCTGCCGGAAGGAGATATAGTAATCGTCGTTGGCCTGGAAGCATTCCTGTAGGATACAGGGCGCGGACAGGGCGACCGGGCTGCCGTCGGTCAGGACGACAACACGGCCTTCCAGCAGGCGGGCGACCGCGACGTCCGGGCGCTCGGTGGTGCCCAGGGTGGGGAAAGGTGAGCCGGGGGCGTCCCGCACGCACTCTGCGACATAGTTGGCGTCTAGAATACCGTCGAGCGAGATCTTCCGGATACGCCGCTGCATTTCGCGCACAAGGGCCGGCGGGGTTAGGCCCTTAATCCAGCACACGCAGACGACCGTCTGGGTTTTTCCCGCATAGCGCGCGAAGGAGCAGGTCAGACGGGGGTCATTAACCCGGCGGCGCAGCATAGACAGGTTGATCATGAACGATTCGGTGAAGCCTTCGCGCGGCCCGCGCAGCACCTTTTCGTTTTCCGGCTCGGACGGGGAGCGCAGGGAGAACCCCTTGGTATTGACCACGATCGGCCGCCGATCCCCGGCGACCAGGATAACCGTGTCGCCGTACAGCAGGGCGGACAGCATAGCGCCGGTGTCGGGCACGACCTTGCAGTCGTTTACCTGTAGGACGCCCTGCGCGACTGCCTCGGCGGACAGCCCGGCAGATGGGGCGCGCACGAGCGGGCGAATGACCGACTCGTTGATGGCGGCATTATTGACCATGCCGTCAAAGAAAAAAACGGCGCAGCAGAGCCCGGACGGGCTGCGTACACGGCGGGTGACAAAGGTGCTGTCCCCGGAAAAGACCGCCTGCAAGGCCTTGATATTTTCGGACAGATCGTCTGTAAACTGGACGGACAAGGAAAAACCCCCTTTCGGGGGATAGTGTGCGCCGGATTGCTAGGATTATGCGAGCAGATGGTCGGCGAGCACATTGCCGAATAGTTGGACCGCACGGATGGCCTCGGCCAGGGTGTTGCCTGATGCACCGCATTCGAGCAGGATGGAGCCAGGGCGCAGGTGGGTGTTAAAGCGCTGGGCACGCAGGTTAACGTCACGCATGAGGCCGGGATACGCGCCATTTAAGTCGGCTTGGAGATTGACGGCGAAGTTCATGTTTTGCTCCCAGTTTGGATGTTCCAGGCCGCTTGCATCGGTGCCGATGACCAGCATGAGCTGGGCGACGTCCACGCCGCCCAGTGTGGTAGCCAAGCGGTACTGCTGGCCGTCGTCGGTCAGGATGGCGTCGCGGTGCAGGTCAATGGTGACTTGGATCTCCGGGTGTTCGGCGAGGGCCTGCTCGGCCGCGGCCAGCGAGCGGCCATAGGAGCCGTTATAAGCCGGGTCGTCAAAGATATCGGTGATGTGGACAACACCGATGCCCCGCGCTTCCAGCACTTTGGTAAGTTCGGTCCCGATGCGCACGACATTCTGGTTTTTGTCGCGCGTGCGGTAGTCGCCGGAGGGCGTATAAGTATCAGAACCGTCCGGGGTATACGCCTCGGTCGAGTGCGTGTGGTAGATCAGCACTTGCGGCCCTTCGCCAGTCGCGTGGATCTCGATGGGATCGGCCAGCATTGCGTCCACGTCCACGGCGAGCCCCGCGTCGTTGCGCACGCTGATATCGGTGTCACGCTTGTCCTGCGCCGTGGGAAGCGAATCGGTGGACGTGTCCGCCGCTGCGGTGCCTTCGGCAGTGGATGCGGGCGGCGGCGCGCTTTCTGCCGCCACCCAGGTGGACGCTTCCGCCTGCGGCGTATCGTCGGCCAGGGCATCGGAGGCCGGCACGGTCAGGCCGGTCTCCAAGGCGATGGAGGAGGTGATAAAGGTGCGGTTTTTCGCGATAGCGTCCAACAGGGCATCCACCTGCGCGTCTCCGCCCATGCGGTGACCGGCGAGCAGCAGGGCGGCGCAGACTAGGGCGATGGCTGCGGGCATAAAGATGCCCGACCGCTTGCGGGCGGGACGACGGGGCATAGGGCAGTCACTCCTTTTCGGTAGATACCTCTACTGTATGTCCGGCAGCCACCCAGTATGCCGCCCCATCAGCTGAGCAGCAGGTCGAGGTCGGACAGGGAGAGATGGGGCTGCAGTGTGCGATTGACCGCGTAGCCAATGACCCGCGCCGCGTCGCGTACCTGCTGGTCGATCTCGCGCGGCGTCACGAAGACGGGGCCGTCCAATTCCTCGAGCGCCGGGCACGCCGTACCTGCCGCCTGGCGGGCCTGCCATAGCAGGCTGGCCCCATCCACAACGGTCGGCAGGCCGATGGCGATCACCGGGACCCCTAGGGTATCCTGATTAAACGCAGCACGGGCATTGCCGACGCCCGAGCCGGGCACGATGCCGGCGTCTGTGATCTGGATGGTGCGGGTAAGATGGGACAGCCGCCCGGCGGCCAGCGCATCGACCGCGATGATGGCGGCAGGCTGGACGCTCTGGCACAGCCCGCGCGCAAATTCGGCTGCCTCGACGCCGGTTTGCCCCAGGACCCCAACCGCGGCCGCCGAGACCGGACGCCAGGACGAAAACTGCTCGGGCATCTGGCGGCGCAGATGCCGGGTGACCAGGATGTGCTGGACGGTGAGCGGGCCGACGGCGTCCGGCGTGATGGCGCGGTTTCCAAGCCCGATGACGAGGATCGGCGCATCATCGGGCGCCCGCTGCGGCAAAAGCGGGGACAAGAGGGCGGAAAGAACCTCCACTGCGCGCGGGAAGGCCTGGCTCTCGCGCCGCGTCAGCGGGTCGAGCTCCATGGTGCAGTAGACGCCGCGCGGCTTTCCGAGGCGCTCACTCGCGGCCCGGTCCAATACCTCAACGCAGTCCACCGAAAAGCCAGACAGCGTGCGGGTACTCTGCCGCACGCCGGGACAGTCCCCGGACAGGTGCGCCAGGGCCTCGCGCGCAAGGTCGGTGCGGAATGCCATGAAAAATCATCCTTTCTCTGGGCATTTGTCCTGCGGTTATCCTTTGAAAATTTCAGAGGAGGTATGCGAAAAAAATAAAAAAAAGCTTGCAATTTCTTGGGAGTAGTGGTATAGTAAAACTACTGATGACTAGAAGCCGAAGGAGGTGGAACCCAATGCCGAATATTAAGTCCGCGAAGAAGCGCGTCAAGGTAACCAAGGCCAAGAATCTGCAGAACCAGATGGCAAAGTCCGCGCTCAAGACCGTTCTGAAGAAGTTTGACGCGGCTGTAGCCGCTGGCGATAAGTCTGCCGCCGAGGCTGCTTACAAGGTTGCTGTCAAGGCTGTTGACCAGGCTGCTGCAAAGCACCTGCTGCACAAGAACAACGCCGCGCACAAGAAGAGCGCCATGACGCTCAAGCTGAACGCGCAGTAATCTCTTTGCAAAAATCAAACCGCCGATCTCTGGGTCGGCGGTTGTTTTTTTGCGGATTTTTGTAGAAATTTTACAGATATCGGCTGCTGTTGGCAGGCGAACCAGCAAAATACAGATATACTTTTGCGGACGAATGTGCTATAATTGTTTGGAAAATTTCTGGATTTACTCGGAATAGGAGGTTTCTACATGCGAAAAAAATGGATGCGCGCGGCTGCCGCTATGCTGATGAGCGCGCTCATGCTGACGACGCCGGCCTGCGCCGCAGCGCCTGAGGAGACGCCGGCCGAGTCTGCGCCGCAGGCGGAGATCGTGCGCGAAGGCGGCCTCGCCTATGTCCCGGATCGCTCGGTCTATTTTGCCGATGTCAATGTCAATTACAGTTGGGCCTTTCACGCCATCGATTATCTGGCCAACACGGGCGTGGTCTCGGGCACGGGCAACCTGATTTATAGCCCGGGCCGTTCGCTGTCCCGCGCGGACTTTATCCTGATGCTCTACCGGGCTTACGATATGGAAAAGTATGCTTCGGGCGACAATTTCCCTGACGTACCGGACACAGCTTACTATGCGGATGCTGTGCGCGCGGCCCGCGCCATCGGCATTGCGACCGGCGACGAGAAGGGCAACTTTAATCCCTCCCAGACGCTGACCCGGCAGGATGCCATGGTGCTGCTCAAGCGCACGCTGGACCGCACCGGCCTGCAATTCACGGCCGGCAGCCTGGCGGGATTTTCGGACAGCGCACAGGTTGCGGACTATGCGGCCGAACCGGTTGCTGCGCTGGTACAGGCGGGTGTGATCGGCGGTTCGGAGGGCAAACTCAGCCCGTCGGCAGCGGTCACCCGCGCCGAGATGGCGGTCATGCTGTATCGTGCCCTGCATCTCCAGACCGACAGCGGGACGGCGGTCTATGAGACGGTGCCCTCGGTTCGCTTGGTCTGCATTGGCAGCACGATCTATCCCGATGTTGAGATCGAGAACTATCAGGCAGGGACGCTGTATGTCGGCCTGTATGCGTTGGAGCAGATGACGCGGGACGAGGATGGCTACGCCATCACGCTGGGAGCGTCCGAGTCCATTGACGACCAGATCATCTGGGATGGGACAAATTTGAGCGTCAACGGGCAGATCGTTCCGGTGGCGGCAGGATGTGAGGCTATTGCAGTCGATATGTACTCCAAGCGCACCGCTGGTCTGTGCTCGACAGGCGGAGAATACAGCGCGGGCGCGGTATCCATGGTGGACGGCGCCGTCCAGACGGTGTACTACAAAAAATAACAGGCAGCTTGTCTGCAAACAAAAAACGCTCCAAGATTGGAGCGTTTTTTTGTTAGACGGGCGGCCTAAGGTCTTGGGTCAGCGCCAGGCGCGTTCCAGCGCCGCAACCGCCTCGGGGATCGACTCGGAAGGGATGCCGGCATAGCCCAAGATGACCGTTGCAGGCGGGCAGGTGACGGCGGTGCCGACGTAGTAGCCGGACAGACCATAGACGCGCACGCCCTGTGCGGCGGCCGCCGCGATGAGCTGCTTTTCGTCCATGCCGTTGGATACATGCAGCAGCAGATGCAGGCCGGCTTCCGAGCCGGACACCGTATAGCGGCCGTGCAGCGCCGAGCGATCCAGCGCGTCCAGCAGACAGTCCAGACGGGCCTTGTACAAGTTGCGGATGCGGTTGATATGGCGCTCAAAACTGCCGGTCTCGAG
>DWWZ01000183.1 GCA_019119435.1 Candidatus Butyricicoccus avicola | reverse complement strand
GTGCCCTACATTGTCCAAAAGGGTGCGGCGGCTGTCTTCACGCCCGAGGGCATGGCCGAGATCCAGCATACGCTGGACTATTACCGCGAAAACGCGCGCGTGCTGTCCGAGACCTTGGATGCGCTCGGCATCTGGTACACCGGCGGCAAGAACAGCCCGTACCTGTGGCTCAAGTGCCCGAAGGGCATGGATTCCTGGACATTCTTCGACTATCTGCTCGAGAACGCCCATGTCGTCGGCACGCCGGGCGAGGGCTTTGGCGCCAACGGCAAGGACTTTTTCCGCCTGACTGCCTTCGGCGACCAGGCCCGCACCCGTGAGGCGGCCGAGCGCCTGCGCAAGCTGCTGGCAGAGCGATAAAATCCATTTGCTTTCCTTCAATTCCTCTTTTTGATTGCCCAAGGGGCTGCCGGTCAGGCAGCCCCTTGGGTTTTTATTTGCTGCGGGCACAGGATTGCGCCCACACGAGAGCGGAAAAAGCAAAGCCACCGGCCCTGTCTGTAGCAGGAACCGGTGGCTTTGCTTTGTGTGATTTCAGACGTGTGCCGTGGCGTGCTTTACTTGGTCAGCACACCGCTCACAATGTAGGTGACCCATTCGGCCAGATTTGTAGTGTGGTCGCTCATGCGCTCAAGGTATTTGGCGATCATCAGATAATCGACATACTGCGGGATATGCGCAGGCTCGTTCTGCATCAGGTCGCACAGGGAGCGGACAATGTCTTCAAATGCGTCGTCCTGGTCATCGTCCTGCTTGACCACCCGGCCTGCGGCCTCGACATCCAGCTCTACATAGGCAATGACCGTCGTGCGCAGCATATCCTTGACGCGCGCCAGCATGGCGGACAGACCGGCCGGCTGCGGCACAGACGGCCGCTCGGCCAATTTGAGCACGTACTCGGCGATGTCGCTGCAGTGGTCTGCGATGCGCTCGAGGTCGGAGATCATGCGCATGACCGAGGCGATCCGGCGCCAATCGCTGGCGACCGGGGCCTGCCGGGCGACAAGGTTCAGACAGTGCTGCTCAATGCTGCGCTCCATCTGGTCAAAGATGTCGTCGTCATCGATCAGGCGCTGCGCGCCGGCGGCGTCGATATCGGTCAGGACCTGGATGGTCTTGTCGATGGACTGCTCGAGCGTCGTGCCCATCTTGAGCACACGGTGGGTGATGGCGTCAAGTTCCGCTGTATAAATGTTCCGCATAGCGAGTGTTTCCTCCTGAATCAGCCGAAACGGCCGGTGATATAGTCCTCGGTCTTCTTTTCCCGGGGATTGGTGAAGATCTGGGTCGTATCGCCGAACTCGATGAGTTCGCCCACGAGGAAGAAGGCGGTCTTGTCTGAGATACGGGTCGCCTGCTGCATGTTGTGGGTGACGATCACGACGGTATAGTTCTTCTTGAGCTCGGCCATCAGGTCCTCGATGCGAAGGGTGCTGCCGGGGTCAAGCGCACTGGTGGGCTCGTCCATGAGCAGGACGTCGGGCTGGACGGCGAGCGCGCGGGCGATGCACAGGCGCTGTTGCTGGCCGCCGGATAGGCCGAGGGCGCTCTTTTTGAGGCGGTCTTTGACCTCGTCCCACAGGGCTGCGCCGCGCAGGGCCTTTTCGACGATTTCCTCTAGTTCATGTTTGCTGTGGCTGCCGTGCAGGCGCGGGCCGTAGGCGATGTTGTCGAAGATGCTCATGGGGAAGGGATTGGGCTTCTGGAAGACCATGCCGACCTGGCGGCGCAGGTTGGTGACGTCCACGTCGGGGGCAAAGATATCCTTGCCCTGCAGGGTGACATTGCCCGTGATGCGCACGCTCGGGATAAGGTCGTTCATGCGGTTGAGCGTCTTGAGGAAGGTAGACTTGCCACAGCCGGACGGGCCGATCAGCGCGGTGATCTCGTTCTTCCCAATCGCCATATTGATGCCCTTGAGGGCTTCGGACTCGCCATAAAACAGGTGCAAGTCTTTGGATTCCATAATCGGTTGCTGCTTTTCAGTATCAAGCATGGGACAGGCTCCTTTAGCTGAAGGTATGGGGTTAGTTGTACTTGCGGGACAGTGCGCGCTGTGCGAGCTTGGCCGCGCAGTTGAGGATAAAGACCAGGATGAGCAGGATGGCTGCAATGGCAAAGGCGACCTCGAATTCTGCACGCTCGCCGGCGTAGATATACAGCGCGACCGAGAGTGTGCCGCCGCCGCGCGTAAAAGCCTCGAGGATGTTGTCCGCGATGATGGTGGCGCTGCCTGCGGTGAAGAGCAGGGCGGCGCTTTCGCCAACGATACGGCCGATGGACAGGATACATCCGGTCACGATGCCGGGCAGCGAGCAGGGCAGGATGATGGTGCGGATCATGTGCCACTTGGTCGCGCCCAGGCCCAGCGCGCCTTCGCGGTAGCTCTGGGGCACAGTCTTGAGGCTTTCCTGGGTGGTACGGATGATAGTGGGCAGGATCATGATGACCAGGGTCAGACTGCCGGAGAGCAGGCTGGTGCCGAAGCCTAGGATCTGGACAAAGACCAGCATGCCGACAAGGCCATAGATAATGGACGGGATACCGGCCAACGTCTCGGTGGCAAACTCAATGATGGCCGAAAAACGCGGGCTCTTGGAGTATTCGGTCAGGTAGACGGCCGCGCCCACGCCGAGCGGCAGGGCGATGACCAAAGTCAAGAGGATGATGTACAGGGTGTTCAGAATGTTGGGTAAAATACCGATCGTGTCGCGCAGGACGCTGGGCTTGGTCGAGAGCAGCTGCCAGGTGATCTCGGGCAGGCCCTTGACAAAGATATAGCCGAGCAGGCCGATCAGAAGCAGCACGGTGAAGGCCGCGCAGGCATACATAATGCCGGTCATCACACTGCCCTTGATGCGGCGCTTGACGTCATGGTTCATAAGGCTGCTCCTTTCGTGGGTTTTGGCCTGGATGGTGGATGCGGCTTGACTCATTTCGCAGATTCTCCTTTCTTCAGGAAACGGCCGAGCAGCAGGTTAATCAGCATGATGAAGACGAACAGGACAAGGCCGATGCTGAATAGGGCATTCTTTTGCAGGCTACCGTCGGCGGCGTAGCTCATCTCGCTGGCGACGGCTGTCGTCAGGAAGCGCACGCTGGTGAATAGGCCGGGCATGTTTGCTACGTTGCCCGCGACCATCATGACGGCCATGGCCTCGCCAATGGCACGGCCGACGCCCAAGACAACGCCCGCAGCGATACCGCTCTTGGCCGCCGGGACACTGACCTTGCACACGGTCTCGATCCAGGTTGCGCCCAGGCCTAGGCTGGCCTCCTCATATTCGGGCGGGACGGCGCGCAGGGCGGTCTCGCTGACCGAGATGATGCTGGGCAGGATCATGACGGCTAGGACCAGGATGGCCGTGAAGAGCGTGCTGCCGCTCTTGAGGTTGAACAGGTTCATGACGCCGGGGACCAGGACCATCATACCAATGAGGCCGTAGACAACCGACGGGATACCGGCCAGCAGCTCCACTGCTGGGTGAACAATGGCGGCGAACTTCGGAGGCGCCAGCTTGGACAGGAAGATGGCCGTACACAGGCCGATGGGCACGCCGATGATGACCGCGCCTAGAGTGCCCCAGACGCTCGTCATGATAAAGGGCAGAATGCCGAATTTGGGATCGGCGGCGGTGGACTGCCACACTTGGCCGAGCAGGAAATCGATGGGGCCGATCTCAATGATGGCAGGCAGGCCGGCGATGACCATATAGACCGTGATCAGCAGGACGGCGGCGATGGAGACGATACCACAGACAAAGAATACCGTGTTCATCACGCGTTCGATCAAATGCTTTACTTTCATAGAGTACTCCTTGGTAGCATGGGGGAAGCCGCGGGAAAATCGCCGCGGCTTCCGAAGGAATCAGAGAGAAAGAATGGAAAAGATAGGGGTTTCTGGAATGAAGAAGAGAAAAGCGGATGACAGGGAGGAAAGCCGGATTACTGGAGCGGGACAGCGCCAGCGTCGGCGATCAGGTCAGCGACTTCAGCGCTCGTCGCGTAGTCGAGGAACGCCTGCGCAGGCTCGCTCAGCTCCTCGCCCTCCTTGGTGACGAAGATGAACGGACGCTGAATCTTGTAGGTGCCGTCCTGGACGGTCTCCTCAGAGGC
This sequence comes from Candidatus Butyricicoccus avicola, assembly GCA_019119435.1. Taxonomy (GTDB): domain Bacteria; phylum Bacillota; class Clostridia; order Oscillospirales; family Butyricicoccaceae; genus Butyricicoccus; species Butyricicoccus avicola. Next base: position 1,144 of record DWWZ01000183.1, on the reverse strand, counting down.
CGCGACGCCATCCACCGTGACAGCCTTGATGGTGTCGTCCACCGCAGACAGCGAAGCGTAACCGAATGCATTCGGGTTTGCCGCGACGCCCGCAATGACTGCGCCGGTGCTCGTCAGCTCCTGCTCATACTTGCAGGCATCTTCAACGCCAACGATGCTCTCGAAGCCGTCGCGCGTGCCCGAACCTGCCTCACGGCCAATCAGGACGACCGGGGCGTCGTTGCCGCCGACCTCGCTCCAGTTGGTGATGGTGCCGTCTGCCAGGCCCTTGATCTGCTCGAGAGACAGGTCAGCGACCGGGTTCTCGTTGTTTACGATGATGGCAATGCCGTCGAGCGCGAAGGTGGTGGAGGTTAAGCCCTCGGCAATCTCCTCATCCTTCAGGTCACGGCTGGAAAGGCCCAGATCCAGGGTACCGTCCGCAGCGCCCGTGATGCCCGCGCCCGAACCGGTCGGGTCATAGGTCACGTCAACGTCCGGGTTGAGCTCCATAAAGGATTCGCTCAGCGCGCCGATGACTGCCTCGACGCTGGTGGAGCCGCCGGTGGCGACCGAACCGCTCAGCTCGGAAGTCTCCTCGGTCTGCGCCGCGTCCTGGGTGTTGTCAGCCGCCTGGGTGTCGTCGGAAGAACCGCAGGCGGTCAGGCTCGCCGCCAGCGCGCAGGCAGTGAACAGAGCAAATAAACGTTTCAGCTTCATAACAAATGTCTCCTTTGATGTTTTGGGACAGGGAGTTTTCACCGGCCCACCGGGACCGCACCCTCCGCTTTTTTTTGTCCGCTGTGATTTTGGAACGGTTCCTAGTATAATGGAGCGCTGCAAAATCCACTAGCACGTTCGGGTGAATCCTTTGTAAAAGTGTAAAGACGGTTGGTCAAAAAAATTTTACACAAAAGTGCTGTGTAAAAACTGTGCAAATTTCCAAAGATTTCGGTCAAAAGTGTGTGAAAAGCCAGGAGACACTTGACAGGGCCAGAGATCAGGATATAATATGAAGTAAACTTCACATGAAGGAAGCTTCATGCTCGCGCGAAAGGGGTGGGAGAGGATTGAAAAACAGGGTACGGGAGTTCAGGCAGGCCGCCGGGATGACCCAACAGCAGTTGGCCGACCGCGTCTATGTATCCGCGCGCACGATCATCTC
>DWWZ01000182.1 GCA_019119435.1 Candidatus Butyricicoccus avicola | reverse complement strand
CAAGCAATCATAGCCGGGATGGCTTCCTTGACCGTCTTGCCGTCCAGGAAATCCGAGTGGACCAGGATACCGGTCTCGTCCTTTGCCGTAAACGCCGCCTGCTGTACATCCTCGCCGCCGGCGACGACCTCGATGATCTCGCAGCCGAACTTCTTGGCGAACGCCCAGTCACGGTCGTCGTGCGCCGGGACCGCCATGATCGCGCCGGTGCCGTAGCTCATCAGGACGTAGTCGGACACGAAGATCGGGATCTCCTTGCCGCTCACCGGGTTGACCGCGCGCACGCCGTCCAGACGCACACCGGTCTTGTCCTTGTTCAGCTCGGTGCGCTCGAAGTCGGACTTGCGTGCCGCCTCCTCGCGGTAAGCGCGGACCGCGTCGATGTTTAAGAGCTTGTCCGCCCACGTCTCGATCGCCGGATGCTCGGGCGAGATGACCATGTAGGTCGCGCCGAACAGAGTGTCCGGACGGGTGGTGTAGACGGTCAGGGTATCGCCCTCGGTGGTCTTGAAGTCGACCTCCGCGCCGGTCGAGCGTCCGATCCAGTTCTTCTGCTGGGTCTTGACGCGCTCGATGTAGTCGACGTCATCCAGATCGTCGATCAGGCGCTGGGCGTACTTGGTGATGGCCAGCATCCACTGGCTCTTGGTCTTGCGCACGACTTCGGAACCGCAGCGCTCGCATACGCCGCCAACGACTTCCTCGTTCGCCAGGACGCATTTGCACGATGTACACCAGTTGACGGCCATCTCCTTCTTGTATGCCAGGCCGTGCTTGAATAGCTGTAGGAAGATCCACTGGGTCCACTTATAGTAAGATGGATCGGTGGTGTTGATCTCGCGCGACCAGTCAAAGGACAGGCCGAGCGCCTTGAGCTGGCTCTTGAAGCGTGCAATGTTCTTCTTGGTGACCTCGGCCGGATGGACGTGGTTCTTGATGGCGAAGTTTTCGGTCGGCAGGCCAAACGCATCCCAGCCCATCGGATAAAGCACGTTATAGCCCTGCATACGCTTTTTGCGCGCAACGATATCGAGCGCCGTGTACGAGCGCGGATGGCCTACATGCAGGCCCTGGCCCGACGGATACGGGAACTCTACCAGCGCATAGAACTTCGGCTTTGTAAAATCATTCGGGGCGACAAAGCATTCCTTTTCGTCCCAGACCCGCTGCCATTTTGCCTCGACAGCCTTGTGATCGTATTTGTTCAACGGTATAACCCCCAATGCTTTTATCGGGCGGCGCAGCCTTGCGCCGCACCGCCCGCTGCAAAATCGAAAAGACTTGTATTTTTTATTGGACTTCCGGGTCGTCTACGCCCAGCTCCTTGAGCGAAACCGGCGTGCCGTCCTTCCAGAGGTTCTCCAAATTGTAAAACTGGCGCGCCTCGGGCACAAAGACGTGCACCAGGACGCTTCCATAGTCCAGCAGGACCCACGTCGAGGACTCAAAGCCCTCCACATGGTGCGGCGTCACGTCATGGTCGTACTTCAGATGGTACTCCACGCTGTCCGCCAGCGCCTTGACCTGCGTGGTCGAGGTCGCGCTGCAAATGACAAAGTACTCTGTCAGGGAGGTCAAGTGCTCCACATGCAGCACGTCAATCTCCTTGCCCTTGCGCTCCAAAAGCGCTTCACAGATATATTTTACAGTCTCCTGTGCGTTCATTTACGCTCTCCTTTTCCTGTTTTTTATGCTTCTGGGTCCCCAGATATTGGGGCATCGCCAGCGGGTTCAGACGCAGGGGCTTCGGGTTCGGGCTCCGGTTCGGGCGCTTCCTCCGCGGGAGCATCTTCGCTGCCGCTGTCTGCTTGGCCGTCGCTGCCCTGCGCGCCGTCATCCGGGACCGGCGTATTCTGTTCTTCCTCGTAACTGCCCGAAGATCCGTCGCTGTCCTCCCCGCTGTCTGCGCTTTCCGGGTCCTCCTCGCTGTCGTCGGGCTCTGGATCGCTATAGGATTCCTCCTCGTCGCTGGCTTCCTCCTGCCCGCTGTAATCATAGTCATACGTGTCCTCATCCTCGTCTGTACTGCCGGTGCGGCGCACGCCATCCGGCGGGGATTCGATGACATCAAGCGAGGTAATTTGCTTGTCGTATGGGTTAAAATAGGTGTTGATCAGCTCCAACGTCTCGGACTCATCCGGGAAGAAGAAGGACAGGAAAGCATCTGTCCCCGCATAGGAGCTGGCAGCATAACCCGGCAGGGTGAACATCTGGATATTGGAGGTATCTACCTGCATCGCCTGGTTGGCCATCCAGACGATCTCGCCCAGGGTCAGGTCGGTCTTGACATTGCTGAAGACCGCCTCGGCGATCGGCTTTGCCTTGAGGATATTCTCAGGCTTTAAGATCTGGTCGGCCAGATACATCAAAAACTCCTGTTGCTTTTTGATGCGGCTCTCGTCGCCGCCGTCGTACCCCTCGGTCTGCAGGTCGGTATAGCCGGGGTCATTGTGACGCCAGCGCAGGAACTCAACGACCTGCTCGCCGTTCATGTGCTGATAGCCCGGCTCAAAGTAGATGTAGAGATCCTGGACCGGGTCGTTATAGATCATTTTGAAGGGCACGTCGTAGTCAATGCCGCCGATGGCGTCAACGATCTCGGCAATGCCGTTAAAATTGACGACAATGTACTTGTCGGGCGTAAACCCAATGACCTTTTTGACTTCCTTCATGGTGTTCTGGATGTCCTGGCTGGACCCGTATGCGGCATTGATCTTGCGGCTTGCGCCGTTCCGGTTGTTGTCGCACATGACGTCGCGCGGGATGTTCAGGACATTGACCTTGTGGTTCTTGGTATCAAATCCCACGACCATCATGTTGTCGGTACGGGTTTCCTCGATATCGGTCGCGCACACAAGGAAGGTGAAATAATCGCTGATGCGCTCACCCGGATCAATCTCGACCACATCGCCGTTCTCCTCGTCAATGATCGTGCGGTCGTTCTCGTGGACCTGAACCTCGGGCGGGCGGATAAAGTGCACCGCCGCGAAAGCGCCGCCTGCGAGCAGGAAGGCGATGATGGCAAAGACCAACAGGGCGATGCTCTTCTTGCTCGCCTTCTTCTTGGTCTTGCCCTTCTTGTCCGCGTCCGCGTTGTCCATTACGTTATAGGTAGAATCGCCGTCATACGGCGTGTGGACAGATACTTCTTTTTGCTTCTTTTTTTTCTTCTTGCTCCCTTTGTTGGCCTTGCTGCCAAAGATCTTCATGCTCTTTTACACTCCGCTTCCTTCCGCGCTATATCTGCGCCGTACTCCTTGCCGAATCAGCGTATTGCGGGCGGCCATGGTGTCCGGATGGATGAGCTTGCCGCGGTTCAGCAGGTCATAGAGCGACTGGTCAAAGCAGTACAGCAGCGCCTCGTCCAGGTCGGTCTTTGCCAGCTCCCGCGCGGGCTCCACGCCGTCAAAATCCCGGGTTTCCTCGATGTAGTCGGCAAGATAAATGATCTTATCGAGCAGAGTCATGTCGGCTTTTCCGGTCGTATGGCAGGCAATGGCGTCCACAACGTCCTGCGGCGCGCCGTATTCCACCTTGGCAATTGCCGCCGCCGTTTTGCCGTGCAGCATTTTCCACTCGATTTTTTCGATATCACAGGGTATTATACCGTATTTATCGCATAAATACAACTGTTCTTCTTTAGAAAGTCGTTTTGTTATATCGTGCAGGATGGCCGCAAAGGCGGCTTTCTCCGCGTCCCCGCCAAATCGCTCGGCCAACATCTTGGCCGCCCGCTCGCAGCCAAGCGTGTGCGTATACCGGTAACCGGACAGGCGAGATAAGATGGACTGTCGTTCGAGTTCTGTACATAACATAACAAAAACCGCCTTTCAAACTGTCATTTTATTCGGAACCTTTTTGGTATAGCCGATTCTTCCGGATATACGCCGCAACCGGCGGCGGCGTCATCTCTTCAAAAATCCCCCGGCGGCGCACCTCGGTTGACGAGATGGTTAAAACCGGGCAATCGATCAAGGAAATATGCGCATGCATTTTTTTCTCCAACAGGATGGCCTTACGGCGCAGGACCGGCCGGTCGTGCGTATCGCGGGCGACAACCGCCAGGTCTGCCAGCCGGACGATCTCCTCAGGTGCGCGCCAGCAGCGGTCAAAGGACATGAGCATATCGGTCCCTACAATCAGCGTCAGGTTGTCATAGCCCTTCTGGTGCAGCGCGCGCAGCGTATCGACGGTATAACTCGCCCCGCCGCGCCGCACTTCGATGTCGGAAAAAACCGCCCAGTCATAGGGCGCGACCATCAGGCGCACCATGTCGCATCGCTGTTCGGTGGTCGCCGAGCCGTCCGGCAGCCGCTTGTGCGGCGGCAGGTTGGTGGGAATGAACAGGACACGGTCCAGCCCGAGCGCTTGCCGCACATGTTCGGCCGCAAGGATGTGCCCGTTGTGCGGCGGGTTAAACGTCCCGCCCATCACGCCTGTCCTCATGTGTTCACTTCTCCAGCACGATCCGACGCTTGTCCGGGTCCGACGACTGGCGGTAAAGCACGAACTTCGTGCCGATGCACTGCACGCCGTCGGCGCCGGTCGCCTCGCACAGCGCCTCGGACACGATCTTTGGGGTGAGCATAGCGTTTTCAAGCACCTTGCCCTTTACGAGCTCGTGATTTTCCAGCAGGACTTCCAGCTGTGAGATCACGCCTTCGGTGACGCCGTCCTTGCCGATGTGCAGAGTGACAGCCAAGGGGTTGGATAACTTGCGCAGATATGCGCGCTGTTTACTGGTCAGCATAAATCATATTCTCCTATGTCTGTACAAAAATTTTTTACTTGAGTCTCTTACCGAGGGCGTTGACAAGCTTTTTCAGCGCGCGGCCCCGATGCGAGATCTGGTTTTTGGTCTCTTGCGGCAGTTCGGCAAAGGTACAGTCATATTCCCGCACGTAGAACAGCGGGTCATACCCAAAGCCTCCCTTGCCGTGCAGCGAAGTGAGGATCTCCCCCTCGCACTCGCCGCGCACATGGATCTCCTGGCCGTCCGGCAGCACGCAGCAGATGGCGCATACAAACCGCGCCTGCCGCTCGCACTCGTCCACGTCCTGCATGTTTTCCAGCAGCAGCCGGTTGCGGTCCTCGTCGGTCCCCGGACAATAGCGCGCCGAATAGACGCCGGGCGCGCCGCCCAAAGCGTCTACCTCCAGGCCGGAGTCGTCCGCAATGGCGGGCAGGCCGGTGCAGGCGTGCGCGGCCAGGGCCTTGATGCGCGCGTTGTCCTCAAAGGTCTTCCCGTCCTCCTCCGGCTCGGGCGCGTCGTCAGGCAGCGGCACGACCTCGATGCCCAGCCCCTCCAGGATAGCAGACATCTCGCTGAGTTTCTTCTTGTTGTGCGATGCCAATACAAATCGCATGTCTTATCCCTCCATTGCTGCGCGCTGTGCCGCGCACAGCACGGCGTTCCCGGCCTCTCCGAGCGCCAGCAGTTCTGCCAATTCGTCCTTGCGGAAGGGGCGGCCTTCGCCTGTGCCCTGGATCTCGACGAATTCTCCGGAACCCGTCATGATGAGGTTGCAGTCCACAATGGCATGCGAATCCTCCGCATAGTTCAGGTCTAAAACGGCAGC
>DWWZ01000181.1 GCA_019119435.1 Candidatus Butyricicoccus avicola | reverse complement strand
TTCCTCTTCCACAGCCGCTGGTGCTATCTGGATGCCGTCCAGAGCGAGCCGGGCGTGCAGACCTATCAGACGACGCTGGGCGCCAGCGATGACCCGGAGACGCTGTTTGTGGTCTACGGCAGCGGGCAGGCCGTGACGGTCACAGCGGGTAGTGAGAGCCAAACCGTGACGCCCGACGACGCAGGCAATCTGCTCAAAATCTTCCGTTTCCCCGGGGATGTGCAGCCGGTGCTGTCCTGATGTGCCGCCTCCGAACAAACTGCAATCTCGCATGAAAAGACAGGTCCGAACCCACGGGTCCGGACCTGTCTTTTTGCTTCTTTCCAGGCGGTTTCGCGCATGACAACCACCATCAGCTCTTTTTGAGGCGGCGACGCAGTTCGTCCACAGCCGCCTGATACCGGGCGGCGCGTAGGCTGGGGTTGCCGCGCACAAGCGACTTCGAAGGCAGACGCATGCGACGCACGCGTTCGCTCAGCCGGCTGTCGGCCTCGCGCAGGGCAAGGTGCAGCTGCAGGCGGCTCTCCTCGGATGCAGCCAGGATGCGCTGCCGGCGCTCTTCCTTGGCCGCCGCGCTCTGCGCACGCATCTCCTGCGCTGCCTCGGCAAGCTGCCGGCGTGTCTTTTCGGCCTGCGCGGCGAGCTGCGCGCGCAGCTCGTCGGCTTCGGCGCGCATACGGTCGACCTCCTGGAGCAATTTGGCAAAGTCCAGCGCGGTCTTGACCGAACCCACGACGTCGGCGGCAAACGCCACCGATACCACGCACACGATGATGACCGTCGCCAGCGGCGACAGGTGCTCCAGCAGATCTTCGACCGGGCGGTGGATGAAGTACGGCAGGATTACGGCCAGCGCGCCCCAGGTCAGCGAGGACTGTAGGCAGATGCGCCCCTGGAACTGGAACTTGTGGGACGAATAGTCCCAATAGCGCACCTTGAACAGGGCCTCCATGATGACGCCGACCACATACTCGAACACGGTGGCGACAACCATGCCGGCAAAAAAGATGGCGGCCGGATGCCCGCGCAGCGGCAGGGCGACATGCAGCAGCATAACCGCGCCAAAGCCATAGATGGGCAGCATCGGCCCGCGCAGGAAGCCGCGGTTGACCGGGTGGCGCTGCTGCACTGACACAACGGTCGACTCAAACATCCATCCCAAAACACAGTAGATATAGAACACAAGCAGCCATTGCGGCAGCGTATAGTCATAGAGCATGGGAATTTCCTCTCTTCGCCGCGTATTTTGTTCTGTAAACAACGGCATTAACACCACTATAGCGCATTTTTCCGTCCCTTGCAAGCGGTTTCAACGCGGAATTGGGGGACAATCCGGCCAGTTTGTCACCGTATCTCTTTTCTGCACAAATTTTTAGGATATATTTCGTTATCTTAAATATCGATATCGGCAGACGGTTGTGGTATACTGTTTTTACGAAACAAATATTTTTTCCGCAGGATATGTCTCCTATTCGATTGGAGGTCTGATATGCCCATCAAGCCGTTTTGGGGCGTTTTGCTGGCCGCTCTCCTCGCGGCCATCGGTATCGCTGCGGTGTTCGCTGACCGGGCTGCGCCAGCAGCCGAAAGCCCTGACTCCCCCATATCTTTCTACTCGTCGGACACCACAAGTGAATACGACGTCTTGAAAGCGCAGCAGTCCCTAGCCCGCTCTGTGCTGCGTACGCCGTCCTCAACGCAGCTCGAGATCGCGCAGGCCCGTGCGATCCTGACGCTTGACCCCATCCAGCATCTTTATGATCTTCAGGCCCAGGGGGCATCCGCCCTGGCAAGCCAGGGCTATCCGTCTCATCAGATCCAAGCGATCCTAGCGTTTGACGGCAGCGAAGAAGCCATTTATCGGGCTTGTGCGTCGATTTCGACCCATCTTTTGATCCTAAGCCGTGACAAATACCCCAATGATACGCGCACATTAGAGGCAAAATGCATATTCTCCTGGAGCGGCATGCCTTCTATATGACAGACCGACCTCGTTGCACTGTCATCCAACCAGTTCTTTTATGCGGAAGGCTCGGGGGCTAGCACCGTATATTACGCCGCAGATGTTAGCTCGGAGCGGCTGATCGCACATCCGGATGTGAAAAAGCTGCCCTCTGGAAACGGCCGTGCGGCTGGAATCGATCTGTCTATGCAGGGAACGTCCGGTCATACCGGTTATCATCCGGTCTGCGGTTCTATCACCGCCAAATTCCGCAGTCAAGATTTCCGGCAGACAAACATCAGCGGCACCTATGCGCACGCACTCTTTCCTGTAGACCTTGACCCGACCTCTGCCCTTTCACCGTATTTGGGGACGCTGTCCTCCAGATTCGATTTATCGGGTAAATTTGCGCAAATGCGGTCCGATAATCTGGTAGTGGATATCGTCTGATGATATCCTGTTTACCGGCCTAGGCGAACCACTTCTTTCCATTTTTGAAAGCCGGTCTGCGGGCCGGCTTTTTTGATGCACGTATCTGATGCGTTGTACGTGGATTTTTCTTGAAACTGAGGCTGGACGCCAGATTTCAGGCGCTGCCCTGAGAACCCGCAGCCTTTGTAAAGGCTGGCGAAACTTTCGGCGAGGGGTGCGGTGCTTGGTCTGCAACTGTTCCCAAAATGTATCCTCTTTCGCGGGCAGATGTGCTATAATGGAACTATCCGGGGAAACGCGGCGCCCTGCCGCGCGCTTCCCCAGCACAAAGACAGGAGGATTTTGCCATGCAGAACTTTACATATTGCGCCCCCACCAAGGTCGTCTTCGGCCGCGGTGTGGAGGAACAGATCGGCCCCGAACTGCGCGCCCGCGGCGCGTCCCGCGTGCTCGTCCATTTTGGCGGCGGTTCGGTCAAGAAAAACGGCCTTCTGGACAAGGTGACCGCTTCCCTGACGGCGGCCGGCCTGACCTACGTTGAGCTCGGCGGCGTCCAGCCCAACCCCAAGCTGTCCTTCATCCATGAGGGCATCGCGCTGTGCCGGAAGGAAAAGGTCGACTTTATCCTGGCCGTCGGCGGCGGCAGCGTCATCGACTCGGCCAAGGCCATTGGCGTCGGCCTTGCGACCGGCAACGACCCTTGGCAGTATGCCTCGACCGGCACCCATCCCGAAGCGAACGAGGTTTTCCCGGTCGGTACGGTGCTGACCATCGCAGCGGCCGGCAGTGAGATGTCCAACTCGGACGTCATCACCAACGACCTCGTGACGCCCTGGGTCAAGCAGGGCATCACCTCGGAGACCGTCCGCCCGGTCGTTTCCTTCCTCAATCCCGAAAACACCTTTACGGTCTCCAAGTTCCAGACCGGCTGCGGCATTGTGGACATCATGATGCACACCATGGAGCGCTATGTGACCGGACAGGCCGACTGCCAGCTCACCGAGCGCATCGCAGAGGCGCTGCTCGTGTCGGTCCGCGAGGCCGGCCGCGTCGCCATTGCGCATCCCGACGACTACGAGGCGCGCGCTACGCTCATGTGGGCCTCCTCGCTCTCGCACAACGACTTGACCGGCTGCGGCAAGATCCGCAAGTTCCCGGTCCACAAGCTCGAACATCCCATCTCGGCCCTGCACGACTCGGTCTCGCACGGCGCAGGCCTGTCCGTCCTGTTCCCGGCCTGGGCACAGTACGTCATGCAGTATGATATCCCCAAGTTTGCCCAGTTGGCAAACCGCGTCTGGGACTGCCCGATGGACTTCGACCATCCCGAGCGCACCGCCCAGGCCGGCATCCAGGCCATGAAGCGCTACTTCACTGAGATCGGCATGCCCACCCGCATGAGCGAACTCGGCCTGACGCCGGACGACTATGACGCCATCATCGACCTGACTACGGCGGGCGGCACCAAGCCGGTCAAGAGCTACATCGACCTTGGCCCGGACGAGATCCGCGCCATCTATGCGCTGGCCGAATGACATCTCTGAAAAGTGAGGAATCTTCTGATGAAGCGTTTATTTTCCCGCATCTGCGGCGCGGCGCTGGCCGCGGCGCTCGTCCTGTCCGCGCTGCCGGCCATGCCTGCCCGTGCGGCGGGCATCCAGGTGACGCTGAACGACCAGCCGCTGTCCTTTTCGGATGCACAGCCGCTCATGCGCGACGACCGCACCTTTGTCCCCTTCCGCGCGATCTTTGAGACCATGGGCGCGACGGTATCCTGGGATGATGCCAGCCGCACGGTCACTGCCAAGCGCTCTGACCGCACGGTCAAGCTGACCATTGGGCGCAAGGCCTGCACGGTTGACCGCGCGGGCGCCGACCGCTCGTTCTCGACCGACGTGGCCCCCTTTATCGAGGGCGGCCGCACATACGTCCCCATCCGCTTTGCCGCGCAGGCGCTTGGTGCGGCGGTCGGCTGGGACAGCGCCAGCCAGACCGTCCTGCTCGTGGACACAGAGAAGATGATGCAGAGCGAGTTCGCCGGCCAGTTCCAGGCCATCACTGCCATGACCCAGTTTGCAAACAGCGTTGCACCCACTTCTCCCCGCCTGATCTCGGGCGCGATCGGCGCAACCCTCACCTACCACACGACCATGGGCGACCTGCCGGTGCCCATCACCGGCACGATCACCGGTTCGGAAAGCCTGGACGCCGCACAGTTCACCGCCGCCTTCCACGCCGACCGCACGGCGATCACGCAGGCCATCCAGGACAACGAGGGCATGAACGTCATCGACGAGAACGTAGACGCCCTGCTCCAAAAGCTGGAAAACTTTTCGGCCGATGGGATTTTGAGCCGGGTAGACGGCAAACTGTACCTCAAGTCTGATTTTTTGACCGAGGTCGGCATCGCCAAAGGCCAGTGGGCCATGAAGGACCTCGACAGCACGGCCAGCCTGACCGCCGTCAAGGACGGTGACGCCACCGACTTTATCTGCGCCCAGGCACAAAAGCTGACGCTCCGTCCGGGCACCAGCACGAGCCAGGTGCGTGAGGTCGTCCGCCGGCTGTCCGACCAGTCGGCCTCCTCGCCCCTGAACGGGACGGGCAGTTACAGCCTGCACTGGACGGCAGACAACTATACGGCCGTCGATATGACGCTGGTCCCCGGTCAGTCGCTGACCGTCATGCGCACGGCCTCCCCGCTGGGCGCGGACGCCGTCCCGATGACCACGCTCACCACTGTCCAGACCAAAAACGGCGCGTCCATCTCCTATGAGCGCAGCGCATCCAGCTACAATGCCGCCATCCGCATTGACCTCAACAACGGCGGCGCGGCCACCACCGCTCCGGCGGTGCGGCCGTCCTGACCTGCCCCTGTTCGCTCCCCAACGAATCCCCTGCCCCGGCAGGGGATTTTTTCGCCTCGCTTTTCCCTTCTCCTCCTCCTGAAGCCCTATTTTTGCCGGAAAATATTGCAAAATCAATTGCATTTCGGGCATAATCATAGTAAACTTATTTTTAGGTTCCTGTCCCTGGGCAGGATTTTCACATGCCGGGCGGCCATGCAGCGCAAAAATCCGCCCTTTTTTGCCCGCGCAATTGTCTAAAATCATGCTTGATAATTCATACCGTTTCGGTGTATATTAAAGACAGCACACAAGCTCCAAGGAGGAGATTACGATATGAACCGTTTTGTCTACGCGGACAATGCGGCGACCACGCCCATGTCCGAATCTGTATTTGAGGCCATGAAGCCGTATCTGACCGAGCACTACGGCAACCCGTCCTCGCTCTACCGCATTGGCCGCGAGGCGCGCCGCGCCATGACCGAGGCCCGCATGAAGGTCGCGCGGGCGCTGAACGCCAAGGACCCGTCCGAGATCGTTTTCACCGGCGGCGGTTC
>DWWZ01000180.1 GCA_019119435.1 Candidatus Butyricicoccus avicola | reverse complement strand
AGGGATACACCACCGATGAGATTGCAGCCCTGCTGGGCTGCCGCCCGGCAACTGTGCGCACCCGGCTGCACCGTGCACGTAAAAAACTGAAACTGGATTTGGAGGGATATCATCATGCGGCACATGGACGAGCTGAACAGATTAAGTGAGGTCAAAGCGCCCGAAGACCTCAAGGAACGGACATTGCGCGCGGCACGCGCTGCACGGGCACAGGAGCCGGTGCATCATCCGGCGTGCCGGACAGGCCGCTGCGTGCTGGCTGCGGCCTGCGCCGTGGCGGTCCTGATCGGCGGCGCAGCGCTCTGGCAGAATCGCCCGGTGAGTGCGGTCGTGGGCGATGTCGTGGGCAGTACCTTCGGCATTGTCGCCTACGCGGCGGATACAGGCACAATTATGGAACCACAGGACAGCAAGATCGTGTTTGATATCGACGGCGGCGTTCACAGCGAGACCGAAGGCTTTTTCACGGGATGTCTGTTCCGCGTGACCGGGGAGGATATCCAGACGGTCAGCGCATCCATTGACCGGGGGGAGCTGTACCGCACGACGTGGGTAGATATCACCGCCCAGCAGGCGCTGGAAAGCGATACGCCGGTCGAGGGGGCAGACATCACCCAAGGCATGCGCCCGAATGAGCAGGACGGCGGCTGGCGGGCGCAGGCCTGTTGGAAGCTGGGCAGCCAGTTTGAGGAGCCGTACGACCCGGATGTGTCCTATGGCCTGTGGTATGCGTCTATCCAGAACGGCGTGAGCCCAACGGACGACCTACAGCAGGCCTGGCGTAGGCAGATCGATGCCTTTGAGGGCGCTGTGCTGACTGTGACTGTGACTTTCACGGACGGCACGCAGGACACCCAGACTTTAACGCTGCACACAGGCAGGCTTGGTGTGACATTTGCGGGCCAAGAGGCCGACGCGCCCAAGCTGACCGGCCAGGTACTGACCGAAGCGGAGGCCAAAGATACCCCATATCTCTATGGCATATATGCCGATATCGGCGAATAACCAGCCGGTTTCCCCAGCCCTTCAGGGCCGGGGAAATTTTTTTGAAAAAATTTTTCGGGACGGGAACAAAATGGGGGCTATATCCGTGTTATGGTATCAAGAGGAAAGGGGGCGGAAAACATGCGGGACAAGGCCGAGCTGTGCGCGGCTATGGATGCGCATGGCGGCATGGTCTACCGGCTGGCACTGTGCCGCCTGGGCAGCCGGTCGGATGCAGAGGACGTCTATCAGGACGTGTTCCTTCGTCTGTTCCAGGACGAGACCTGCTTTACAGACGACGCACATCTGCGTGCCTGGCTCATCCGGGTCACGCTCAACGATTGCCGTGATTTGCGCCGCAGCGCCTGGTTCCAGCGCCGCGCACCGCTGGAGGACTGGGCTGCAGCGCCGCCTGTGCCCGAGGGGTATACCGATCTGTGGAATGCGGTCGCTTCTTTGCCCGAAGAACTGCGCACGGCCATTTATTTATATTATGTTGAGGGCTATGGCACCGAAGAGATCGCGTCGCTGACCGGCTGCCGGCCGACGACCGTGCGTACCCGGCTGCACCGTGCGCGCAAACGACTCAAACACCAACTGGAGGAGGACCGGTATGAAGTATCTCCATGAACTCAGCCGGCTGCGAGAGATCCCAGCGCCGGCAGGACTCAAAGAGCGCACGCTCCAGGCAATTGAACAGGGAAAGGAAGTTATGGATATGAAACAGCTCAGAAGAAAGACCAGACGCCGCATCGCGGCTGTCGTAACAGCGGCCTGTGCCTGCTTTGTCGTCGCGGTCAACGCGAGTCCGGCCTTGGCGCTCGGCCTGGCCGATATTCCGGCTTTGGGCGCGCTCGTGCGCGTGATCTGCGTGCGCGCCGACCTGTACCGCACGGACGACAGCACGGTCTCGGTCGAGGTGCCGCAGATTGATGGCAGCGCGGCCGAGCGGGTCAACACGCTGATCGAACAGCAGGTCAAGGCCTATGAGGACCAGGCTGCGGCCGATATCGCGGCCTACAAGGAAGCGTTCTTGGCGACCGGCGGCACCGAGGCGGAATTCGACGCCAAGAACATCCAGGTCAAGGTCGATTATGAGGTCAAATCCGAGACCGCAGACTATGTCTCCTTTGTGCTCAGCGGCAGCCAGGACTGGAACGCGAGCACGGTCCAGCGGTATTACTACAACCTGCGCCTGTCGGACGGCAGCGCGATCACGCTGCAGGACCTGCTGGGCGACGACTGGGCAGCCAAGGCAAACGGCCAGATTGTGACGCAGATCGAGGCATATAACCGCACGCATGACCTCAGATACTTTACGCCCGAGACCGAGAACGGCTTCCGGACGGTGGATGCGGACACGCACTTTTATATCAATGCGCAGGGCAACCCGGTCGTTGTGTTTGACAAGTACGAGATTGGCCCGGGCGCGCTGGGCGAGCCGGAGTTTACGCTGGATATAGCCAAGTAGAGCCACACAGCAGCCAGAGAACGGGCCTGTTCCCCATGAACAGGCCCGTTTGCCGTGTCGACGCAGACCGGATCAATCGGCGCTATGTTTGGGAGCTCCATCCTTCGACATGCTTATAGTATGCTGGCGGCGGCTGCGGGATAGGAGGGGCAGTCGGCGGTGCCCCAAGAGGAAATGATATCGGGGTTGCCGCCTGTGCACAGATAGACCTGCTGTGCGGTCAGTAAGACCGGCTCCTTGTCCAAAACGCCGATTTGCATTGTGTAGATTTTCCCGGATTGCAGGGTGACACAGACGGTATGCTGCTGGGTAACCGCTTGCAGTGGCTGCGTTTGCGGGTCGGCGGCCAAGATGCCGCTCCCGATAAGATCGTCCCACTGTTGATCGGTCAGGCGGACCGGCGGGGTGCAGTCGATCACTGTAACTTGTTCTGCCTGCATGAGTTTCAGTGCAAAATAGAGGAAGCGGTTTGCCCAGGCGTTGTAGGAGATCGAAAGAACTGTGCATACAAAAACGAGGTAGAGGGCTCTTTGCCAAAACGCCTTGCGCGGGAACCGCGCTGTGCTGCCGTTTAGACGATTCCAATGTTTACTACTACTTTGCATAGTATGTTTCCCTTTCTGTGTTTGTGCGGACAGGCTGCAAAAATATTTTTGAAACATGGAATATGCCCTT
>DWWZ01000179.1 GCA_019119435.1 Candidatus Butyricicoccus avicola | reverse complement strand
GCGAGAAAAAGATTGTATTCGTGTTCGCGGGCATCACGGTGGTCATGTGCATCCTGTCCTGGATGCTGATCTGACGCAGGCCGCTCTGCCCGCCACCTGGAAAGGAGACCCTGGATGAACACCAAGACCATGCCCCGCGGGGGCACGCCGGCCCGGGCGCGTCGGCCAGAACCCAAGCACGCCGCGCCCAAGGCACACCGGTTGGACACCGGCGCGCTGCTCGGCATCGTGCTGCTGCTTGCGGTTGGCCTGATCGCGCTGTTTTCGGCCAGCTATCCCGCCGCTATCAGCAAGTTTAATGACGGCATTTACTTCATCAAGCGGCAGGGCCTGTATGCCATTATCGGTTTTGTCGCGATGCTCGTCATCTCCGGAATCGACTATCACATCTATCTGCGCTTCCAAAAACCGCTGTTTGTGGTGTGTATCGGGCTGCTGATTCTGGTTATTATCCCAGGGGTCGGCGTCAATCACAACGGCGCGACGCGCTGGATCGACCTGCCGCTTTTGGGCGAGTTTCAGCCCTCTGAGCTGATGAAGGACGCAATCATCATCTCATTTTCCTACTATGCTGTGAAGTTCGGAGACCGTGTCCGCAAGATCCGCGGAGACCTACCGTTTTTCGGCGCCCTGCTCCTGGTCGCGGGCCTGCTCTACTTTGAGCCTCATCTGTCGGGCACCATCATTATCTTTGGCATCGGCCTCGCCATCCTGATCGTTGCGGGCATGAAGATCTGGTATTTTATCCCGATCGGCATAGTCGTCGCTGCGGCCGGCGTGTGGTATATTGCCACCCAGGGATATGCGAACGCGCGCATTGAGGCCTGGCTCAACCCCTTTGCCACCGATGAACTGTTCCGCGGAGACGGATGGCAGGGCGGCAACAGCCAGATTGCCATCGGTTCAGGCGGATTCTGGGGCCTGGGCCTCGGACAGGGCAGACAGAAGCACCTCTACTTGCCTGAGCCGCAAAATGACTTCATCTTCTCTGCTTGGTGCGAGGAGATGGGATTTGTCGGGGCGCTCCTGGTTATCCTGCTGTTTGCCTTTCTCATCTACCGGTGCTATAACATCGCGTTCCATGCGCAGGACAAGATGGGCTGCCTGCTGGCCACCGGCATCGCCACCAAACTTGCAATTCAGACCCTGCTTAATCTGTTTGTCGTGACCGGCCTGTTTCCGGTCACCGGCGCGTCCTTGCCGTTTTTCAGCTATGGCGGTACTGCGCTGCTCATGCAGATGGGCGAGATGGGCATTATTTTAAATATTTCACGCTATATGCGCCCCAGTGAAAAGCGAAGGGGCTAGGGGGATTTGATTGTATGAAGCTGTATATTACCGGCGGCGGCACCGGCGGGCATGTCACGCCCGGCCTTGCCATCGCGCGCTATTTTGAGAGCAAGCGGCCGGATACCGAGGTGCGCTTTGCAGGCACGAGCAAGGGCATCGAGTCACGCCTGGTCCCGCGCGAGGGCTATCCGCTTGACACCATCGAGATCACCGGCCTGCGCCGGGCATTCAGCCCGTCGGCCATCGGGCACAACCTCAACGCCCTGCGCCAGGCGGCGGCTTCGGTCGGCACGGCAAAAAAATTGCTGCGCCGCGCAAAGCCCGACGTGGTGATCGGCTGCGGCGGCTATGCCTCGTTCCCGGTTGTCTCGGCCGCGCAGAAGCTGGGCATCCCGACTGTCCTGCTCGAGGTCAACGCCTATCCGGGCATCACGACCAAGATGCTTGCCAAGAAGGCGGACAAAGTGCTCATCTGCTTCGAGGAGGCGCGCGCGCTCGTGGGCGGCGGCGATAAAGTCGTCTTGACCGGCTCGCCCGTGCGCGGCGAGATCGTCTTTGCCGACCGGCAGAAGGCGCGGGCCAAGCTGGGCCTTGCGCCGGCGGATAAGCTGGTCGTGTCCTTCTGGGGCTCGATGGGCGCCAAATATATGAATGAACACATGGCGGGCATGCTGGCCCTGGAGACCAAAAAGGGTACGGCTTTCCGTCATGTCCATGCGACCGGGTCGGCCGCATTCCAGTGGCTGCCCAAGATGGCGTGCGAGCAGGGCGCAAAGCTCACAGGCGGCACGATTGAGGTCACAGAGTACATTTACGATATGGCCTCGTACATGGCGGCGGCAGATCTGGTGATCTGCCGTGCGGGCGCTGCAACCATCGGTGAGCTGTGCGCGCTGGGACGCGCCTCAATCATGGTGCCCTCCCCCTATGTGGCGGAGAACCATCAGGAAAAAAATGCGCGTGCCCTGGAGCATGCGGGCGCATGCGAGGTCCTTCTGGAGAAGGACGCAACGCCGGAAAAGCTGCTCGACATGACCGAACGCCTGCTGGCCGACGACCAGCTCCGCGCAGATATGGGCGCGGCGGCGGCAAAGCTTGCGCAGCTCGATGCGGGCGAAAAAATTTATCAGCAAATCCTGTCGGTGCTGCCCAAGTAAGGGCCGCCGGCAGTAGGCAGAGGGTTCGATATGGCGAAGAAACCACAGGACAGCGCCGTGGCCCGTCCTGCCCGCACACGGCCGGCCGGCTTGGATCGCTTTGCGGTCCCCGAACCGCAGGCCGGGGCAGGGCAGGCGCGCACGGCGGCAAAGCAGCAAAAGGACCGGGGGAGGCAGAATGTCCCGGCTGCCCGGCGGGCAGGGCAGCCGCGCGCCCAGGCGCCGCGCACAGCGCAGCCCCGCAGTGCACAGAAATTGACGCCGCAGAAGCAGGGCGCCACCCAGCGGCCGCTTGGCGGCGGGCGCACAGGACGGGAGCGGTCCCTGCACCTGCGCAAAATCGTGCGGCGCAAGGAGCGCCGGGCAAGGCTCAGCAAGCTGATCGCGGTTGTGCTCAGCCTAGTCTGCGGCATCTTTGCGCTGACGGCATTTTTCCGCGTGGACAGTGTGGAGATCATAGGATTGACGCGCTATGAGACGCAGGATGTGCTCAACACGTTCGGTGTCAAGCAGGGGGACAACCTGTTCTTCTGCGACAGCCTGCGCGGGCAGAAACGCCTCATCGAGCAATATCCCTATTTTGAGAGCGTCTCGGTCGAGCGTGACCTGCCAAACCGCATGATCCTGCATGTGACCGAATCCCAGCCCATTGCAGCCGTCAACGGCACACAGGGCGGCTGGTTCATTTTGGACAAGAATTGCCGGGTGCTGGAGCGGACCGACCAGAGCGGCGCACAGGACGAGGCCGAGGTCATGGGCCTGCGCACGGCGGGCGGTCAGCCCGGCCAGCTGCTGCCAGCCGAAAATCCCAACGCGCTGGAGGCGCTCAAGACGCTGGCCAACGGCCTGGACAAGGTCGGCCTGGGCGGTAAGGCGACGCTTTACAACTTAGAGGACCTAAACAGCATCTGGATTTTGTACGAACAGCGCTTTGCAGTGTGCGTGGGGGACCTGGACAACCTGGATCACAAGCTGGCGCTCCTGCAGGCACTGGTGACCGGCGACCAGTTCACGCCCTCGGACAAGGGCTCCATCAACCTGGCGCTCGGCGACCGGGCCATCACCGACACCAGCTTGTCCGCTGGTGAGGTTGAGCGGACCGCACGCGGGCAGGCGGTCATTGAACACATTGACAACCCACAGGACGAGGAACAGTCGGAAGGGGCTGATGACAGCGAGGACCAGGCGGACAGCTCCGATGAGGAGACCGCGGGCGGCGAGGACAGCGGCGAAACATGATTGGAAGCAAGTGGCGGAAAAACAAGTTTTTTTCGCAAAATGAGCCGCACCATCTTGCCAAATGGGACAAAAAGCTGTAAAATGAAAAGAAATGGGGGCTGTGCGCCCATTCAGGAATATTGCGTATCAAAAAAGATTTGAAGATATCGAAAAATTGCGAATTTACATACGGAGGACGGCACAATGGGTTTTCAGTTTGAAACAGGACTTGACAATGTAGTCAATATTAAGGTCGTGGGTATCGGCGGCGGCGGCAACAACGCGGTCAACCGCATGATCTCGAGCGGCATCCAGGGCGTAGAATTCATCGCGATCAACACCGATAAGCAGGCGCTCCAGTACTCGGGCGCGCCCACCAAGATCCAGATCGGCGAGAAGATCACCAAGGGCCAGGGCGCAGGCTCCGACCCGGTGCGCGGCCAGAAGGCGGCGGAGGAGAGCAAGGACGAGATCGCTTCCGCACTTGAAGGCGCACACATGGTCTTTATCACCGCCGGTATGGGCGGCGGCACAGGCACCGGCGCGGCGCCGGTCGTGGCCGAGATCGCGCGCTCGATGGGCATGCTGACCATCGGCGTTGTCACGCGCCCCTTTGCATTTGAGGGCAAGAAGCGCCTCGAGCAGGCTCTCTACGGCATTGAGAACATGCGCGAGAACGTGGACTCGCTCGTCATCATCCCGAACGAGCGCCTCAAGTTCGTTTCGGACCAGAAAATCACCTTCAAGAACGCGTTCGCAATCGCAGATGACGTCCTGCGTCAGGCAGTTGCCAATATCTCTGAGCTGATCACTGTGCCGGGCTTCATCAACTTGGACTTTGCCGACGTCACCTCGGTTATGAAGGATGCAGGCTTCGCGCACATCGGCACGGGCGCCGCGACCGGCAAGGACAAGGCGACCGAGGCGGCGCAGATGGCGATCTCCAGCCCGCTGCTTGAGACCTCGATCGACAACGCCCGCGGCATCATCCTGTCCATCAGCGGCTCTTCGGACATCGGCCTCGAGGAGATCGAGACCGCAGCTGGCATGGTGCAGGCGGCGGCGCATCCGGATGCGCACATCATCTTCGGCGCCTCCATCGACGAGGAGCTCGACGACGAGCTGCGCGTTGTGGTCATCGCAACCGGCTTTGACACGGTGCCGGAGTCGGCCAAGGGCCCGGACGGCCAGGTCGTCCCGCCCATCCATGAGGGCGTTGCCCCCGCGCCCAACAGCGGCGCACAGCAGCAGAGCGGCGGCTTCCAGTCCCCGTTCCGCAGCCAGCAGCAGGCACAGCCCCAGCAGCAGCCGCAGCAGTCTCAGGCGGACATGGAAGATGATGCCTTCAAGGCGATCATCGATATCTTTAATCACAACAACTAAGCTTTCCGCAAAAGCTGGCCAAGACAGCTCCCACAGGGGGCTGTTTTTGCCGCGGGCGGCAAAAAATTTTGAGAGCAGAAAGGATGTGATGGGCCGTGAGCCCTGAACCGAGTCGAAAACGGAATCAGAATACGGTTTGCGGCGCGTCAGATCTGGAGGGTTGACCGCCGCGGAAAGGCGGTTAATCTATGGTCGAATACTTTAAGTCGGACGCGCGCTTTTTAAGCCCGCTGCCCGCATTTGAACCCGGCTGCTGGATCAATTTGGTGCGCCCCTCAAGCGAGGAAGTGACGCACGTGCTGGCCGTGACCGGGGTGGAGGAAGACTTCCTGCGCGCTGCGCTGGACCCGGAAGAGAGCTCCCGTGTTGAGGTGGAGGAAGAGCAGACCCTGCTTATCGTGGACATCCCAACGCTGGAGGAGAGCAACGTCGAGCAGGACGAGTCCAAGATCTTTGGCACCCTGCCTATGGGCATCATCGTCCTGCCCAACACGGTGATCACGGTCTGCCTGCAGGACACCAATGTCCTGCGCGGCATTGCCCAGAACAAAGTGCGTGATATCCATACGGCGATGCGCACGCGGTTCGTCCTGCAGATCCTGCTGCGCGTGGCCGGACTATTCCTGCGCAACCTGCGCATGATCGAGCGCGACTTTACCAAGATCGAGCGACGGCTGTACGATTCGCTCAAGAACGAAGAGCTAATCCAGTTGCTTGGCCTGTCCAAATCGCTCGTCTACTTCTCGGCTTCGCTGAAAGGCAACGAGGTCACGATGGAAAAAATGCTGCGTGGACGCATTCTGAAGCTCTATGAGGACGACCGCGACCTGCTCGAGGACGCGCTCATTGAGATTCGTCAGGCTATCGAGATGGCCGGCATCTATTCAAGCATTTTGGCGGGCACCATGGACGCCTATGCTTCGGTCGTGTCCAATAACCTCAATATCATTATGAAGGTGCTGACGGTCATCACCATCATTATGACCATCCCCAACATCATCTTTGGCTTCTACGGCATGAATATCGTCGGCAACGACCTGCCGCTGGCCTACTGGTGGTGGGTCCCGGTCATCATCGCGGCCATTGGCTGCGTGGGCGCCTGGGTATTTATGAAGCGCAAGGATCTGCTGTAAGGCAGAAATAAAGCAGCGCCATCTCAAACAGGGATGGCGCTGCTTTTTTGCGCGCAACCGAGCGCGCCCGGCAGGATAAGATCAACCGGGGATATCGCCGACGCCGTTTAGGATATGACGCGGCCGGTAGGCATAGTTCTCGACATCGGCGCGCGTCGTGCAGCCAGACAGCACGAGCACCGTGTCCAGGCCGGTCTCCACGCCGGCGATGATGTCGGTATCCATACGGTCGCCAATCATAGCGGCCTC
>DWWZ01000029.1 GCA_019119435.1 Candidatus Butyricicoccus avicola | reverse complement strand
AACAGATTTTTATGGCAAAAACGCTTTCTGAGCTTTTTGATCGCTGTAAAAGTGAAACATATCAGGACTGCATGCGGGGGGAGGTACGTTCCCTCGCGGTCAGCCATGACCATCAGCAGATGATCTGTCATGTGGGCTTTGACCGGCCGGTCCCGCGTGCGCGTTTGGACGGGCTGGGCAAAGAGATTGCGCGATCCTATGGCCTGACGCGCTTTTCCATCGCACCGCGCTATCGCATGGACGGCCTGCCGCAGTCCTATATCGACCAGCTGCGCGAAGACCTGTGCCACCGTATGCCGTCGGCCACCGGTCTGCTCGCTGGCAGCCATTGGGAGCTTTCGGACGGCCATTTGCGCATCTCGATGGGTGACACGGCGCGCGGATATTTTTCGGTCGCGCTGCGCCAGATGCAGGAGCGCATCGAGGCCGAGACCGGGCAGCATATTGTCGTGGAGGCCGTACCGCTGGCCGACGAGCAGGTCGAAAAGATCCTGCAGACCCAGCGCGAGACGCGCGCCGCTGCGCTGAAGGCGGCCATGGACGCGATCCCAGCTGTCCCGGCTGTCCCGGAAAAGCCGCGCAAGAACCTGAAAGTGCGCCCAGCTGGGGAGCATACAGGGTTCCAGCGACCCAAGGTCGAGAAGGTCGCTGACGAAAACCTGATTTTGGGTAAACTGTATACCGAGACGCCCATCCCCATCCGCGACGCGTTAGGGGAGTTTGACCGCGTCACCATTGAGGGCGATGTATTTTTTGTCGATCACCGCGAGATTACCAGCAAGAAGAGCGGCAAAGAATGGGTGAAGATCGCCTTTGACATCACCGACCGTACCAACTCCATCCGCGTGGCCAAGTTTATGGCCAAGGAGCAGGCCGGGGACATCGTCTCGGCCATCAAGACTGGCATGCACCTGATCGTACAGGGCAAGATTAGCTTTGACACCTACGAGAAGGAGAGCATCCTGGAACCGACCGCCATCGTCAAGGCCAAAAAGAAAGTACGCATGGACCATGCGCCGGAAAAGCGGGTTGAGCTGCACCTGCACACCAATATGAGTGCGCTCGACGGCGTATCGGATACCAAGGACCTGATCAACCGCTGCAAGCTGTGGGGCTGGCCGGCCATGGCCATCACCGATCACGGATGTGCCCAGGCATTTCCGCTCGCCCTGCACGTCGTGGACGGCAAAGAAGAAGAATATCCGAAGATCCTGTACGGCGTGGAGGCATACTACGTCAATGATGCTGCGGCTGTCTCGGTGGTGCGGGGCCCGATGGACGGCAGCCTGGATGGGGAATTTGTCGTATTTGACCTGGAGACCACCGGCCTAAAGCCCACAACTGAGGAGATCACCGAGATCGCGGCGGTCCTGGTGCGGGAGGGAGAAATCCGGGACTCTTTTCAGACCTATGTCAACCCGCACAAGCCAATCCCGCCCGAGATCACCGAGTTGACTGGCATCTCAGATGAGACCGTAGCCGATGCGCCCGACTTGCCTGAGGCATTGGACAAGTTCTTTGCCTTCCTGGGCGACCGTGTATTGGTCGCGCACAACGCGGGATTTGATCTGTCGTTCCTCAAGGCGGCCTGCAAGCGATTGGAGATCGAGCGGGAGTTTACTTATATTGATACGCTGGAAATGTCGCGTATTATGCTGCCGCATCTCAACCGCTTCAAGCTCAATATCTTGGCGAAGGAACTGCAAGTTGGCCCCTTTGAACACCACCGTGCGAGCGAAGATGCTGCGGTCTTGGCACGCATTTGGATTAAACTGCTTGAAAAGCTGAAAAACGAGCAAAACGCACAGCGGATCTCGGACATCAATCCAGTACTGGCCGGCCTGCGCGCCAAGGAGGGCGGCCTTAAAAACCTGCCGCGCTATCATTTCATCATTCTGGTCAAGACCCAGGCGGGCCTCAAAAACTTGTATAAGCTGATCTCCTACAGCTTTCTGGACCACTACTACCGGCGGCCGCTCATGCCGCGCTCCGAGCTCATCAAGCACCGGGATGGGCTGGTATTTGGCTCGGCCTGTGAGGCAGGCGAACTGTTCCGCGCGGTCGTGGACGGAAAACCGTTTGAAGAGCTCAAGCGCATTGCAGAGTTTTACGACTACCTGGAGATCCAGCCCATCGACAACAACCGGTTTATGATCGCCAAAGGGACCGCCGAAAACGAGGAGACGCTGCGCGACTACAACCGCACGGTGCTCAAAGTTGCAGATGCCCTGGGCAAGCCATGCTGTGCGACTGGAGACGTGCACTTCCTCGATCCCGAGGATGAGGCTTACCGCCGCATTTTGATGGCGGGACAGGGATTCCCAGACGCGGACAATCAGGCGCCTCTGTATCTCAAGACGACCGAAGAGATGCTCGAGGAGTTTTCCTACCTCGGCAAGGATCGCGCCTATGAAGTCGTGGTCACCAATCCGAACAAGATTGCAGACATGCTCGATCCCATCCGGCCGATCCCGCGCGAAAACTATCCACCTAAGATTGAAGGCTCGGCCGAAGAACTCGAGACCATGTGCCGTGAGAAGGCAAAGCGCATGTACGGCGACCCGCTGCCTGACATCGTTCAGGCGCGGCTGGACCGTGAGCTCAAATCTATCATCGGCAACGGGTACGACGTCATGTACATGATTGCCCAGAAGCTCGTCAGCAAGTCTCTGCAGGATGGCTATCTGGTCGGTTCGCGCGGTTCGGTCGGCTCATCGCTTGTCGCATTCATGTCCGATATCACCGAGGTTAACTCGCTTGCGCCGCACTATCTGTGCCCAAAGTGCAAGTACTTTGAGCTGCATGAGAACGAGGGCGTGGGCTGCGGCGTGTGTCTGCCGGACAAGGTATGCCCGCGCTGCGGCACGCCGCTCAAGAAAGAAGGGTTTTCCATCCCGTTTGAGACCTTCTTAGGCTTTGACGGAGATAAAGTCCCCGATATCGACCTGAACTTTTCGGGTGAATACCAGCCGCGCATCCACAAGTACACGGGCGAGCTGTTCGGCGCAGACCACGTGTTCCGCGCGGGCACAATCGCGACGGTTGCCGAAAAGACAGCCTACGGCTATGTCAAGAAGTATATGGAGGAGCGCGGGATTGAGTGCTCACGCGCGGAGGAAAACCGCCTGGCCGCCGGCTGTACGGGCATCCGTCGGACCACCGGACAGCATCCGGGCGGTATCGTCGTCGTGCCCAAGGAGGTCGAGATCTATGATTTCTGTCCGGTACAGCATCCGGCGGATGATCCCACCTCAGATATCATCACCACGCACTTTGAGTATCACTCGATCGACGCAAACCTGTTAAAGCTCGATGAGCTGGGCCATGATGACCCGACGATGATCAAGCATTTGGAAGACCTGACCGGTGTCAATGCACAGGAGATCCCGCTCGATGATCCAGAAGTCATGAGCCTGTTTACCTCCAACCGCGCCTTGCATTACGTGGACGACACACCCGATCCCATCCTCGGTGATCTTGGCTGCTTGGCTGTGCCGGAGTTCGGCACAAAGTTTGTGCGCGGTATGGTCAGCGACACCAAGCCCACGACTTTTGACGACCTGCTGTGTATTTCCGGCCTGTCGCACGGCACAGACGTATGGCTGGGCAATGCGGCGGATCTGGTCGCGTCCGGCATCCCGCTGAAAGAATGTATTTGCTGCCGCGACGATATCATGAACTACCTCATCGGCAAGGGCGTGGCTCCGAAGCTTGCTTTCCAGACGATGGAATCGGTGCGAAAGGGAAAGGGGCTCAAACCCGAGATGGAGGAGGCCATGAAGGCGAACGATGTGCCAGACTGGTACATTGACTCCTGCAAGAAGATCAAATATATGTTTCCCAAAGCACATGCTGTGGCCTATGTCATGATGGCCTTCCGCATCGCTTGGTTCAAGGTACATCGCCCGCTGGCGTTTTACT
>DWWZ01000178.1 GCA_019119435.1 Candidatus Butyricicoccus avicola | reverse complement strand
TTATTCCCGATCTGCTGCATGTCAAGATTTTGCGCAGCCCGGTTGCACACTGCAAGATCACCAAGCTGGACGTGAGCAAGGCCGAGGCTATGCCGGGCGTCGCCAAGGTCTTTACAGCTGAGCGCTCGCCGTTCCACATGGAGCGCCTGCCGGAGGCCGTCCGTTTCCCGGTCAACGGGGAGTGTATCTGGGCGGGCCAGCCGATTGCGATCGTCGCAGCTGAGACCGTGGAGCTTGCTGAGGATGCGGTGGATGCCATTGAACTGGAATACGAGCAGCTGCCGCATATTTTGACCGTCCAGGAGGCGCTGGACCCCAATCCCAAGTCCATCATTGACCCAGCCTCCGGCCGCGGCGACGGCGTTGTCGATGCATCCAACCCGTGGGCTGGTATTGGACGCTTGGATGTCGTTAAGAGCAAATTCTCAGGCGAAGGTACCTCCCCGAACATTGTCGGTAACTATGTACTGGACAAGGGCGATGTAGATGAGGCGTTTAAAAAGGCCGACATCATCGTCGAGCGCGAATTCTGCACTGGCCGCCGCTCGCATACCCACTTGGAGCTGGCAACCGCCATCTGTACCTACAACAGCGATGACAGCATTACCATGTACGGTAGCGGCTGCGGTATCCATGGTGTCATCAAGTCGGCAATCGTCAATATTTTTGATATGCCGGAGAGCAAGGTTCGCACCATTCAGCCCTACATCGGCGGCTCGTTTGGCGGCCGTCTGACGCCGTATGCGGAAGTGCTCTGCGCTATGATCACCCTGTACTTAAAGCGCAGCTGCGCATATCAATACACCCGCAAGGAGCAGTTTACCGGTGCACCGGCAGCTTGGCCGGTATACAGCCGCGTCAAGTTCGGTGCGACCAAGGATGGCCGCGTCATTGCGCAGGACTATGACTGCGTGGAAGAGATCGGCGCGATCCAGAACAACGTCTCCTATACCGGCCGTCTGTCTTCCTCGGGTGCGGTCTGCGTGTATAATATTGATAATATCCACATGGATACAGCGGCAACGGTCACCAACACCATGCCGGTCGGCCCGTTCCGTGGCCTTGGTTGCCCGGAGTCCGAATTCGGTATGGAGTGCATGATGAACGAGCTGGCTGACGAGCTCGGCATGAGCCCAGTCGAGTTGCGCGCGAAGAACTTCATCAAGAATGGTGAGGAAGATGGCTACGGCGAAAAGATTACCTCGATCGGCGTAGAAAAGTGCTTGCGCGCTTGCGCAGAAAAGATTGAGATCGACAAGCCGTCTGAGCAGGATGGCTCGGTCTGGAAGCGCGGCAAGGGCTGTGCAGTCGGCGGCAAGCAGAACACGCCGCTGGGCCGTGCAGAGGCCATTGTCCGCTATTACAGCGACGCTAGTGTAGAAGTTCTCATCAGCTGTGATGAGAACGGTATGGGCGCCTCCACGGTCATGGCACAGATTGCAGCGACTGTACTGGAGCTGCCGATCGAGAAGATTAAGGTGATCAAGGGCGATAGTGTCTTGACGCCATACGATAACTATTCTGCCTCCTCGCGTACGACCTATACAACGGGCAACGCGGTCAAGATTGCGGCAGAGGAAGTCAAAGACAAGCTGCAGGAAGCAACAGCACGCGAAGTCGGCGTCCACAAGAGCAAAGTCGAGATTCACGGCGACAAGGCGATCATCCGCGGCTCGGATATCGAGGAGTTGGAGCTTGCCACGCTGTTCAAGAACACCTCCCCGTATGACCAGGGCAACTGGGGCCTCATGCGTTTCTCGCCTGTCGAGGGACACGGCGTATTCTGCCCGGCACCTATCCGCTCGTGGGGCCATGATGGCCTGACTAAGCGTATGTGGAACTGGTTCCAGTATGCAGCAGCCGCAGTTGAGGTCGCAGTCAATGAGGAGACCGGCCAAGTCAAGTTGCTGCGTGTCGCCTGCTCGGCGGATACCGGCAACCCGATCAACCCCAAGATGGTCGAAGGACAGATTGAGGGTGGCGTCATGATGGCGACGAGCTATGTCACCCAGGAGGAAGAGATCTACGACAAGAACGGCTGCATCATGAATACTGGCCTGTCGGATTACCGCGTTGCGGATATTCTGGCATCTCCGAAGCAGGCGGACTTCCATTCCCTCATCAATCCGGACCCGCTGCCGGATGGCCCGTTTGGTGCCAAGGGTATGGCCGAATCGATCACGATCCCGTTCCCGCCGGCAATTGCAGAGGCAATCTATCAGGCAGTCGGCGTCCGCCCGACTTACTTCCCGATGACGGCAGAACGTATTTTGAAGCTTATTAAGGAGAAGAAAGCGAAGGAGGCGGCTGAAAAGTGAGTGTTCTGGACAATAAAATCATTGTTTCGTTTGAAGTAAACAACCGCCCGGTTGAACTGTTGGTTGCACCCAACCGGACGCTCTTGGATGTATTGCGCGAAGACCTGGGGCTGACTGGCGTCAAGCACGGCTGCGACGATTCCAACTGCGGCGTGTGCACAGTCATTATGGATGGCAAGGCGGTCAAGTCCTGTTCGATCCTGATTGGCCAGGCGCAGGGCACCAAGGTCACGACCATTGAGGGCCTGGAGACCGAGAACGGCCTGCATCCGCTGCAGAAAGCATTTATCGAGCACTTTGCGATCCAGTGTGGCTTCTGTACGCCTGGTATGATCCTGTCCGCCAAGGCGCTGTTGGATGAAAATCCGAATGCAACCGAGGACGAGATCCGTGAGGCCCTGCACGGTAATATCTGCCGCTGCACCGGCTATAAAAAGATCGTGGAAGCCATTGAAGCGGCCCGCGACGAAATGAACGGCAAGGCATAAGGGGGAAGACACGATGGTAATGAAGTTTGAAAAGTATTTTCGCCCTGAGACGCTGGAGCAGGCTCTGCAATTGCTGCAAGAGTACCGCGGCAACTGCAAGATTGTTGCCGGCGGCACGGATGTGGTCATCCGTCTGAAGTCCCATGCCCTGCGCGTACAGACGATCATTGATATCTCTGCAATTCCGGAACTCAAGCAGGTAACGATTGGCAGCGATCAGGCTGTGATTGGTGCAACCTGTGACCTGATGGATCTGTCGCGCAACCCTGCACTGGTCAATAGCCAGTGGGAGATTGTTGCCGAGTGTGCGGGCCATGTATCGAGCACGCAGATTCGCAATCGCGCAACGCT
>DWWZ01000177.1 GCA_019119435.1 Candidatus Butyricicoccus avicola | reverse complement strand
CTGCAATACGTGCAGGACAAGGCGCGCGCGGCCGGCGGCTATGTCAACGTGCACCAGGCATGCGCCATCACCAAGGGCCTGAAGGGCCAGGAGCTGACCGACTTCGGCGCGCTGCTTGCGGCGGGCGCGCCCGGCTTTACCGACGACGGCATCAACTTGACCGACATGCACACCTGCCTTCTGGCCATGGAACAGGCAGTAAAGTACGACACCGTGCTGTCCTTCCACGAGGAGGACAAGTCGCTCGTGCTGTCGCCCGGCGTCAACTACGGCTCCCGGGCGGCGGCCGCACTCGGCGTGCCCGGCGCGCTGCCGTCCTCCGAGGAGGCCATGGTCGCCCGCGACATCGCGCTGGCCCTGCGCACGGGCGCGCGCGTGGTCTTCCAGCACATTTCGAGCGGCCTGTCGGTCGATCTCATCCGCGCCGGCAAGGCCATGGGCGCCAAGATCTACTGCGAGGTCACGCCCCATCACCTGTCCCTGACCGAGGACGCTGTACTCGAGCACGGCACCTACGCCCGCATGAACCCGCCGCTGCGCAGGGAGGCGGACCGCCAGGCCATCCTGCGCGGCCTGGCCGACGGCACGGTTGACCTCATCGCCACCGACCATGCCCCGCACACGGCCGCCGAGAAGGCCAAGCCCTTTGCCCAGGCCCCATCGGGCATCACCGGCCTCGAGACCGCGTTCTCGGTGTGCAACACCTATCTCGTCCAGACCGGCGTGCTGACCAAGATGCAGCTTTTGGAAAAGATGTCCAAGAATCCGGCCGAGGTCTACCGCTTTGCGGGCAAGTCCATCGAGCCCGGCCACCGCGCCGAGCTCTGCGTGCTGGACTTTACCTGCGACAAGGTCTACACAAAGTATTATTCTAAGGGAATCAACACACCGTATACTGGTATGCCGCTCAAGGGCGCGCCGGTGTGCACGGTCATGGGCGACCAGGTCGTGCGCGCGGCCGAAAAAAAATGAAAACTTTTTGGATTTTCCTCGAATCTGAATTGATTTATCTCGAAAAATCCGGTAATATGATAATATCGACATGACATTATGGAAATGAGGGGAACGCAATGGCACAGCAACAACAGAGGAGAAAGCCGCCGGTCCGCAAGACCAAAAAGCAGATCCGCCGGCAGCGCATGCTGACCGTCGTCGGCGCAGTCGTCGTAGTGTTTTTGATTATCTTTGGCCTGGGCGCCCTGTGGGGCCACGGCCTTGGCAGCAAGGCCAACGCGGAGGACATCGCCAGCGCCATCACAGGCCTGGGGCAGACCGTCCAGGTGGACTATGATTACACCCAGGTCCTGAACGAGGAGGACCGCGACTCGGCTTACTACGGCTGGAGCCAGGCTGCCGACCTCGGCAACTTCACCATCCTCTATCAGGGCACTATGGATATCGGTTCGGACACCGCAGGCGTCACCGCGGACAATGTCCAGATCGACGGCAAGGCCGTCACGGTCACTGTCCCGGCCATCAGCATCCTCTCTCACGAGATTGCGCAGGACTCCATCAGCTACTATGACTCCGAGGATAACCAGTTCCGCAGCATCGGCGCCGAGCTGACCGATTTTGACGGTTTCTGCTCGGATCAAAAGTCGGTCGTGGAGAACGATGTCTACAACACCGACAAGTTCTCAAACGCCGAGGACCGTCTGCGCAACGTCGTCTCAGCGGTCGTAAAGCAGATGGGGAACTTCGATACGGTCACCGTGAACTTTGCATAAAGTTCCGGCCGGCACAGCAATTTGACAGAACGACCAAACGGGCGTGCATTGGCGCGCCCGTTTTTTGCGTCTTTTTGGGGAAAATCCCGGTTTTTTATGCCATGCAGCGAAAATTTTTGCATGATACTTGACACGGTCTTGCAAGTGTGATAGTCTAAAAACAACAAAATACCGACAAACGAAGTTTTTAGGAAAAAGCAATCTGCTTACCGAAGGAGTAAAACTCTCAGGTTCTCGGCCCCTGGGCCGGGAAAGGACTATAAACGGATGTGGCTCTGGAGAATCCCTGAACGACGGGTGCCGAAGGTGCAAGGCGCGTGCATGCGCGCTAATCTCTCAGGCAAAAGGACAGAGTGGATTTTTCGCTGGACAGCGCTCTTGTACTGCGCGGCCCGGCGGCAGAGCGAACCCGCATTCCATTTTCCCCTCCGCGCAGCGGGGCGGGGAAGGGGCGTGCGCGGCTCGCTTTTTTCTTTGTTCCGCCGGCCGGCGGAATTTCGTTTGCCCGGGAGCAACAAAAAATAGGGGGAATCCAAAGTCATGGATCAACTTGCGGCAATCGTCAGCCAAATCAGCGATTTTGTCTGGAACAACCTGCTGCTCTATCTGCTCGTGCTGACCGGCATCTTGTTCACCATCCGCACACGCTTTGTGCAGGTCCGCCGTTTCGGCACCGGCCTCAAGCGGCTGTTCGGCTCCATCAACCTCAACGGCGAGAAGGCCAACCACGAGGGCATGAGCTCGTTCCAGGCCCTGACCACCGCCATCGCGGCCCAGGTCGGCACCGGCAACATCACGGGCTGTGCCACGGCGCTGGCCTCGGGCGGCCCGGGCGCCATCTTCTGGATGTGGGTCTCTGCCTTCTTCGGCATGTCCACCATCTACGGCGAGGCCGTCCTGGCGCAGAAGTACAAGACGGTGGACGAGGACGGCCAGGTCACCGGCGGCCCGATCTACTACATCCGCGCGCGTTTTCGTGGTAAGTTCGGCAAATTCCTGGCCGGCTTCTTCTCGGTCGCCATCATTTTCGCCCTGGGTTTTGCGGGCAACATGGTGCAGTCGAACTCCATCGGTGACTCGTTCCATAATGCCTTCGGTATCAGCCCCATTATCATCGGCGTCATCTGCGCGGCCATCGCTGCGTTCATCTTCCTCGGCGGCGTGGCGCGTATCGCCTCGGTCACCGAGAAGCTCGTGCCGGTCATGGCGATGTTCTACATCGTCGGCTGCGCCATCATCCTGTGCCTGAACCACGCCACCCTCATTGAGGCCTTCCGCTCGATCTTTGTCGGCGCCTTCCAGCCGCAGGCCATCGCCGGCGGCGTCGCGGGCGTGACCGTTAAGGAGGCCATGCGCTACGGCGTCGCGCGCGGCCTGTTCTCTAATGAGGCCGGCATGGGCTCGACCCCGCACGCGCATGCGCTGGCCAAGGTCAAAAAGCCGCAGGACCAGGGTATCATCGCCATCGTCAGCGTCTTTATCGACACTTTCGTCATCCTGACCCTGACTGCGCTGGTCATCCTGTCCACCGGCGCGCTGTCCTCGGGCGAGACCGGCTCTGCCCTGGCGCAGACCGCATTTGACTCGGCTTTCGGCTCGTTCGGCAGCGTCTTTATCGCCATCTGCATGTTCTTCTTCGCCTTCTCGACCATCATCGGCTGGTATTTCTTCGGTGAAGTCAACGTCAAGGCGCTCTTTGGCAAGAAGGCAGTCAAGATCTACTCGGCGCTCGTCGTCGTGTGTGTCGTCGTGGGCTCTGCCCTCAAGGTGGACCTGGTATGGAACCTGTCTGACCTGTTCAACGGCCTGATGGTCTTCCCCAACCTGATCGCGCTCATCGCGCTGTCGGGCGTCGTGGCCAAAATGGCGCGCGAAGACCACCGCTAAATCCGCCCATCGTTTTCCGAGGGGACCGCTCTTTGCGAGCGGTCCCCTCTTTTTTTTGCGCCGCAGGGCCGGTCCCGTCCCCGGGCGCCGCGGCAAAAAGCAAAATATTGCAGAAACGCGTGCCCGCGGCGGGCCGCCGCAGCCGGGGCGCCGCGCCCCCGCCGCCTGTCATCCGTGCACCTGGCCTCCCACTTTTCCCGCGCCCTCCCGGATTTTTTGCCCGGATTTCAAATTTTTCCTGGCTGCATCACATCAAGCCAAGAAGTTAGAAGAAATTTTTTTGCCGCGCTGGTACACTAGAATCATCAAAAGCGAGACAAACCGCCGGGCCGGTTCTCCCGGCGGCAAACCAATAAGATTTTGAGGAGGCACCCCTTATGAGCAAGACCAGAATGACCGTCGGCCAGGCGATCGTCAAGTTCTTAAACCAGCAGTACATCGAGTTTGACGGCGTGGAGGAGCCGTTCGTGGACGGCATCTTCACGATCTTCGGGCACGGCATGGTCGTCGGCCTGGGCCAGGCGCTGGAAGAAGATCCCGGCCACCTGCGCGTCTACCAGGGCCGCAACGAGCAGGGCATGGCGCACGCCGCCATCTCCTACGCCAAGCAGCACAACCGCCGCAAGATCATTGCCTGCTCGTCGTCCATCGGCGTCGGCGCAGCCAATATGGTCACCGCCGCGCTGACCGCGACCATCAACAACCTGCCGCTTTTGCTCTTCCCGTCGGACTCCTTCGCCACCCGTCAGCCTGATCCGGTCCTCCAGCAGCTCGAGGTCCCCGGCGACCTGTCTATGACCGCGTCCGACTGCTTCAAGCCGGTCGCAAAATACTGGGACCGCATCTCGCGCCCCGAGCAGCTCATGACCGCGATGGTCAACGCCATGCGCGTGCTGACCGACACCGCAAACTGCGGCACCGCAGTCATCTCCATGCCCCAGGACGTCCAGGGCGAGAGTTTTGACTTCCCGGACTATTTCTTCCAGAAGCGCGTCCATCACATCGCCCGCCGCGTCGCGGACGACTATGAGATCGACCAGGCGGTCCGCCTCATCCAGTCGTCCAAGAAGCCCATGGTCATCGCAGGCGGCGGCGTACGCTATTCCGAGGCTGGCCAGACCGTCATGGACTTCTGTAAGGCCTTCCGCATCCCGGTCTCCCAGACCCAGGCCGGCCATTCCTGCCTGCCCGATTCGTTCGAGCTGGCGGT
Source organism: Candidatus Butyricicoccus avicola (assembly GCA_019119435.1). Taxonomy (GTDB): domain Bacteria; phylum Bacillota; class Clostridia; order Oscillospirales; family Butyricicoccaceae; genus Butyricicoccus; species Butyricicoccus avicola. The sequence continues at coordinate 2,930 of DWWZ01000177.1, read as the reverse complement.
CGGCGGCATCGGCGTCAGCGGCGGCCTGGCGGCCAACACGCTGTGCAAGGACTGCGACCTTGTCATCGGCGTCGGCACCCGCTTCAACGACTTCGTCACCGGCTCCAAGTGGGTCCTGTTCCGCAACCCGGACATCAAGGTCCTGGCCATCAACACCTCTGAGTTCCACGCCGAGAAGCTGGACGCCACCCGCTGCGTGGGCGACGCCAAGGTTACGCTCGCGGCCATCATGGCAAAGCTGCAGGCGGCCGGCTATCAGTCGGGCTACACCACCGAGATCGAGGAGGTCCGCCGCGTCTGGGAGGCCGAGCGCCTGCGCGTCCTGGGCGTCCAGTACCACGGTGAGGGCTTCGGCGAGGGCAAGTTTGTGCCCTGCGTGCCCAGCTGGACCGAGAAGATCATGAACGATTTCGTCCGCGACATCGGCGGCACCATCACCGAGTCCAACGCGGTTGGCATCCTGCGTGAGGAGGTCGCACCCGACGCCATCGTCGTGGCCGCGGCGGGCTCGCTGCCGGCTGACCTCGAGCGCCTGTGGGTGACCGACGTCAAGGATTCCTACAACATGGAGTACGGCGCATCCTGCATGGGCTATGAAATCGCAGGCGCGCTGGGCGCAAAGCTCGCCGAGCCCGACCGTGAAGTCTATGCCCTCGTCGGCGACGGCTCCTTCATGATGCTCAATTCCGAGATCCCGACGGCCATCCAGGAGAATGCCAAGATCACGGTCGTCGTCTTTGACAACGCGGCCTTCGGCTGCATCAACAACCTGCAGATGGGCAACGGCATCGGCTCGCTGGCGACCGAGATGCGCCACAGAAACGAGCAGACCGGCAAGCTCGACGGCAAGTACTGCTACACCGACTTCGGTAAGGTCGGCGAGGGCTATGGCATGAAGGCGTTCTACGCCAAGACCCCGGATGAGTTCCGCGAGGCCGTGCGCGCCGCGCGCAAGGAGCCCGGCGCGTGCATCATCGACGCCAAGGTCCTGCCCAAGACCATGGCCGAGGGCTATGAGTCCTGGTGGCACATCGGCGTGGCCTCTACATCCAAGTCGGCCGCCGTGCAGGAGGCCCGTGAACGGGTTGATGCACACCTGGCCGAGGCCCGTATGTACTAAGAATTCTTTTTCCAAACAACAAAAACTTGCCATGTGTTTCTGCCCCGTACGCCGTAAAAAGCGGCGGGGCAGTTCCTCTATCGACATTCCACCGGTAATCGAAAAAAGGGAGGCTTTTTCTCATGAAATATACCAATAACGGCCCGCTTCGCCCGGGCTATACCAAGATGATCTCGGCCACGGAAAATCCCGAGATGATGGGCCTGGATTTCGGCGTGCAGAAGATGGCACGCGATGAGCAGGTGAACTTCTGCTTTGACCAGGAGGTCGTCTATGACCTGCTCTGCGGCAAGATCTCGATCTCGTGGGACGGCAGCGGCTGTGCTGAGATCGTAGAACGCGCCGACTGCTTCCACGAGGGCGCCATCGTCCTACACGTGCCCGCAGACACCCCGGTCGAAATCACCTGCCTGTCGGACACGGCCGAGATTGCCATCGCCCGCACGGCCAACGCACACCGCTTCGCGCCCCAGCTGATGCGGCCCGAGGACTGCATGTGCGCCAACGAAGAGCGCGGCGCCGGTCTCATGGGCGAGACCTCAACCCGCTTGGTCCGCACCTTCTTTGACCGCTCGACCTGCCCCGAGACCAACTTCTTCATCGGTGAGGTCGTGCACTATCCGGGCAAGTGGTCGTCCTATCCGCCGCACACCCATGTCGAGCCGGAGATGTACTACTATAAGTTCCTGCCCGAGAACGGCTACGGCCTGGCCGAGTTTGGCGACGACGCCTACAAGGTCAAGGACAACGACCTGACCGGCATGCCCTGCAACGTGACCCATTCCCAGGCCGCCGCGCCCGGCTATGCCGAGTACTACCTGTGGTGCATCCGCCTGCGCGACGACCAGGATATTGTCACGACCACCGTGCCAGAGTACGCTTGGGTCACCGATCCTGCCGCCAAGTTCTTCCCCAACGAAAAGTGAGGCCTTCCTATGAAACAGTTTTCCCTGATCCCGCGCATCCTGGAGTGCGGCACGGTGCGCGAGATGGCCGAGGCGCTGTCGCTCGGCGCGCGCGACCTCATCCTGACCAACGCATACATCTATAACCCGACCTTTGCCGCCCTGGACCTGCCCTGCCACACACTGTTCCAGGAGGAGTTCGGCAGCGGCGAGCCGACCGACATCATGGTCGACTCCATCCTGAGTGCCCTTGCGGGCAAGGACTTTGACCGCATCATCGCGGTCGGCGGCGGCACGGTCATTGACATTGCCAAGGCGCTGTGCGTGGCGGACAAGAGCGACACGGTAGACGCCCTGTACGACCGCATGGCCGACCTTAAGAAGGAGCACGGCCTTGTCATCGTGCCCACGACCTGCGGCACCGGCTCCGAGGTCACCAACATCTCGATCATCAACCGCACCACCCGCGGCATCAAGCAGGGCCTGGTGCATCCCTCCATGTACGCCGACGACGCCGTCCTCGTGCCCGAGCTGCTGGCCAGCCTGCCCTATCCGGTCTTTGCCACCAGCTCGATCGACGCCATGATCCACGCGGTCGAGTCCTTCCTGAGCCCGAACGCCTCGCCGCTGTCCGAACTGTTCTCGACCGCCGCGCTGCGCCTCATCCTGTCCGGCTACCGCGCGATTGCGGGCCAGGACAAGGACGCCTGGAAGGCGCGCGCCGCCGACTTCCTGCGCGCCTCCAACCTGGCCGGCATTGCCTTTGGCAACGCGGGCTGCGCGGCTGTGCACGCCATGAGCTATCCGCTGGGCGGCCAGTTCCACATCCCGCATGGCGAGGCCAACCAGCTTATGTTCGCGGCCGTCATGCGCAGATATCAGAAGAAGGACCCGACCGGCAGCAA
>DWWZ01000176.1 GCA_019119435.1 Candidatus Butyricicoccus avicola | reverse complement strand
GCCGCCGACCGTTTCGGGCAGGCGGAGGATGGGGTCGGCCGTGCGGCAGCGCAGGATGCAGACGCCGTCCTGCTGCCGGGTGCAGAGCAGCACGGCCTCGTTTTCGCAGATAATCTGGTTCATAGGCTCTCCTTTTTACGTTCCACTCTATCTTAACGCAAAGCGGGGATTGCGTCAATCGGGAGGCAAACAAACAAATACTGAAAGTTTCGTCAGCCTTTTCAAAGGCTGCGGAGTCTTGAGGCAGAGCCTCAAGTCGCGTCCCGCAGGACGCGAAACTCTCTTTTTGAAACCCGGTGTCCGGCCCGGGTTTCAACCAAAACAAACAAAAATGGAAAGACCGTCCCTTTGGACGGTCTTTCCAGAGAATCGCGCATCCTGCGGGATGCGTTTCTAAATTATTTTTAGTTGATTCCTGTCAAAAGACCGGAATCAAAGAGGGATTCCGCTCGCTAGCACTCATTTTATCCGCGCACAGCGCGGGAATGAGGATAGTGACCTACGGGCCGGCGAGCGGCCAGCCTGCGCGGCTGGATCGCGCCGGGTCGCAGACCCGGACCCGCTTGTCGCCTGCGGGCGGGATTGACTCGGTGCTTTAGGCCGACACATCCTCAAACTGGCTGTTATACAGCGCCGCATAGAACCCATCCTTAGCCAAGAGCGTCTTGTGATCGCCCTGCTCGATAATATCGCCGTCCTTCATGACCAGGATCAAGTCTGCATCCTTGATCGTGGACAGGCGATGCGCGATGACAAAGCTGGTTCTGCCCTTCATCAGGTTATTCATCGCCTTCTGGATGAGCTGTTCGGTGCGAGTATCGACGCTCGAGGTGGCTTCGTCCAAGATTAAGATGCGGTTGTCAGCCAAGATTGCGCGGGCGATTGTGAGCAGCTGGCGCTGGCCCTGAGAAATATTGGACGCATCCTCGCTCAGCTCCATCTGATAGCCGCCGGGCAGGGTCTGGATAAAGTGATGGACGTGGGCCGCCTTGGCCGCCTCGATAACCTCCTCGTCGGTCGCGTCCAGGCGCCCATAGCGGATATTCTCCATGATCGTGCCCTTAAACAGCCAGGTATCCTGTAAGACCATGCCAAACGCCTCGCGCAGCTCACTGCGGTTAAAGTCGCGCACGTCATGGCCGTCCACGCGGATGGCGCCGCCGTCTACATCGTAGAACCGCATGAGCAGCTTGACCATCGTGGTCTTGCCCGCGCCGGTCGGGCCGACAATGGCCACCGTCTGTCCCGGCTGGACCGCCGCCGAAAAGTCATGGATGATGATTTTATTCGGATCGTACCCGAAACGCACATGGTCAAAGGTCACCTGGCCCTGGATGGACGAGGGCGGGACCGGGCTGCCCGCATGCTGCTCTTCCTCCTCCTCTGCGAGGAACTCAAAGACGCGCTCAGCCGCGGCCGCCATGGACTGCAGCATATTGGACACCTGTGCCATCTGGGTGATGGGCTGGGTGAAATTGCGCACATACTGGATAAACGATTGGATATCACCGACCTGGATGGCGCCGGACGAGGCCAGGATGGCGCCGACCACCGTGACCGCGACATAGCCCAAGTTCCCGACAAACTGCATGAGCGGCTGCATCAGGCCCGAGAAAAACTGGGACTTCCACGCCGACTGGTACAGGATGCGGTTGGTCTCACGGAATTCATCCAGGACGGCCTGCTCGCGGTTGAACGCGCGCACGACGTTGTGTCCGGAATAGGTCTCCTCGACCTGGCCGTTGATCTTGCCAAGGTAGGCTTGCTGGGCGCGGAAGTACTTCTGCGAGTGCTTGACCACCACCATGACCAACACAAGCGAGATGGGCAGGATGACAACGGTCACGCCGGTCATGACCGTGCTGATCGACAGCATCATCACCACGACACCCACCAGGGTAGTCACCGAGGTGATGAGCTGGGTGACCGACTGGTTGAGGCTCTGCCCCAGCGTATCGATATCGTTTGTGATGCGCGAGAGCACCTCACCGACCGTGCGGGACTCAAAGTATTTCATCGGCATGCGGTGGATCTTTTCCGAGATATCCCGGCGCATGCGATAGCACAGCCGCTGGGTGATGCCGGTCATCAGCCAGCCCTGCACAAAGGAGAACAGGGCGCTGAGGCAGTAAAGCCCCAACAGCAATAGCAAAATCATGCCGATCTTGCCAAAGTCAATGCCGCCCGTGCCCCGCACCTTGGCCACCAGCCCGTTGAACAGCTCGGTGGTCGCCTGGCCCAGGATCTTCGGGCCGACGACATTGAAGACCGTGCTGCCGACTGCGAACAATAGGACGCCGATCAGCGCAAACTTGAACTTCCCCATGTAGGACATCAGGCGCAGGGTGGTCCCCTTAAAGTCCTTTGCCTTCTCGCCCGGCATCATGCCGTGGCCACCGCGCATCGGCCCTCTCATCGGTCTTGCACTCATGCGTTCATCCCTCCTAACTCCTTCTCCGACAGCTGCGAGCGGGCGATCTCCTGATAAGTCGCACAGGTGCGCATCAGCTCGTCGTGCGTGCCGATTCCGGCCACCTTGCCCTCATCCAGCACGACGATCTGCTCGGCGTGCAGGATGGTCGAGATGCGCTGGGCGACGATGATGGTCGTCACATCATGCACCCGCTCGGCCAGCGCGTGGCGCAGGGCCGCGTCGGTCTTGTAGTCCAGCGCCGAGAACGAGTCGTCAAACAGGTAGATCTTGGGGTTCTTGGCGATGGCGCGCGCGATAGACAGGCGCTGCTTCTGCCCGCCCGAGACGTTGGTGCCGCCCTGGGCGATCGGTGTCTGATACCGCTCAGGCTTGCTCTCAATGAATTCGGTTGCCTGCGCGATCTCAGCCGCCTGCACCATCTTTTCGTCCGGGATATCGCTGCCGCCGAACTTCAGGTTGGACTCGATGTCGCCCGAGAACAAAATTCCCTTCTGTGGGATGTATCCCAAGATCTCATGCAGCTTGTGCAGGGACAGGTCGCGGATATCCACGCCGTCAATGGTGATGCGCCCGTAGCTGACATCAAAAAAGCGCGGGATCAGGTTAAGCAGCGAGGACTTGCCCGCACCGGTCGAGCCGATGATCGCCGTGGTCTGTCCGGGCTTCGCCGTGAACGAGATGTGCTCCAGGACATCGGCATCGGCGTCCGGATAGCGGAACGAGACATCCTCAAATCTGACCTCGCCGCGGCAAGTCGTAAGCTTGTCATCCTTGACCTTGGCCTTGTCGCGGATGCGCGGCTCGGTTGCCAGCACTTCGTTGATGCGGTTAGCCGCAACACCCGCACGGGGCAGCATAATCGAGATCATAGAGATCATGAGGAAAGACATGATGATCTGCATGGTGTATGTGATGAAGGCCATCATGTCGCCGACCTGCATGTTGCCGAGTTCCACGCCGTGTGCGCCGAACCAGACAATGCCCACGGTCACAAGATTCATAATGAGCATCATGCAGGGCATCATGAAGGTCATAATGCGGTTTGTAAACATCTGGGTGCGCATCAGGGCGGTATTGGCCCCATCAAAGCGGGCTTCCTCATACGTTTCCCGGCTGAAGGCGCGGATAACCGGCAGGCCGGTCAGGATCTCGCGCGCGACCAGGTTCAGGTTGTCGATCAGCACCTGCATCTTCTTAAAGCGCGGCATGGCCACACCCATGAGCACGGCCACAAGCGCCATGACCGCGATGACCGCGACTGCGATGATCCAGGTCATTCCAGTCTCCGTGCGCATAACGCGCAGGATGCCGCCGATGCCCAGGATGGGCGCATACAGGACGATGCGCAGCAGCATAACGATGACCATCTGCACCTGCTGGATGTCATTGGTTGATCGCGTGATGAGCGATGCGGTCGAGAACTTGGTCATCTCCTCATTGCCAAACGAGACGACCCGGGTAAATAAGCTTTCGCGCAGATGCATGGCCAGCCCGGCGGCTGTGCGCGAGGCCAGGAAGCCGACCAGGATGGCGGCCGCGACCATGCCAAGCGACAAGGCGAGCATCTTTCCGCCGGTCGTGAGCAGATAGTCCATCTGCATCTCGTGCAGGTCATATCCCATGGCCTCGTATTCCTCCTGCGTGCGCACAACGGCGCGCTGGGTCAGGGCCGAGACGCTCTGGCCGGCCAAGGTTTCTTCCAGTTCATTCCGCAGGCCGTTCAGGTGCTCCGGGGTGATCTCGCCAGAGGCCAGCTGGGCACGCAGCGCGTCAAGATCGATGTCTCCCGTCGCCTCGATCGTGTCCAGCAGGACAAGCGGCATGCGCAGGCAGGCGTCCATCGCTTCCAGGCTGTCCTCATCGGTAAACTTGCAGACGTAGCGGCCGTCCTTCAGCTCATAAAAGCTGCGCACCATGTCGCCGCTGTCATCGTCGGTGAGCAGCAGCAGATCCTCCATCGTCTGCTGCCGCATTTCGACCGGCGCTAGGTGCTCGATGCCGTTCTGTTGGATGCCGATATCCACAAGGTCCGAGGTAAACTGCGGTAAAGTCAGGTCGCAGCTCGCCTGAAAAATCAGGAGCACAAATATCAGGGCTACCGCCTTCCAGGAACGTTTGAGGTAGCCTAAAATGTGCAGCATTCAAATTTCTCCTTTCTGCTTGATGCGGCTGGGCGGCAAGCCCGGCCGCTCACAATATGGATAATTATAGCACAATAGTTGCTTATAGCAACAGTTTTGCTGGCACCCATCATTTTTTCATGCAAGCGTATAAAACCCGGACGGCAGGGCGTCCGGGTTTTGGTGGTTTTCTCCCGCCGCAGGCGGGCTGGATTTTAAAGCGGAGTTTCCGGGGCGCTGCCCGCCTGCAGGTGGCGGTCCAGCTCGGGCCGCTTGCCGCAGAAGTGGACCAGATAGCGCTCCATGCACTCGGAAATGATCTGCTCGGCAGAGCGGCGGCCATAGACCTCGGAGATGGCCGTGCGGCGCCCCTCAAGCTGCTTATAGACCTCAAAAAAGTGCGCGAACTCGTTGCCGATATGGGGCGGAAGGTCATCATAGTCCTGGTAGAAGTTCCAGGTTGGGTCGTGCTCGACGACCGCAATGATCTTGTCGTCGCACTGGCCGCCATCGACCATACGCACAACGCCGACCGGATAGCACTGCACCATAATCGAGGGGTCGAGCGTCTCCGAGCACAGCACCAGCACGTCAAGCGGGTCGCCGTCGTCGGCATAGGTGCGCGGGATGAACCCGTAATTTGCCGGGTAGTGGGTGGACGTATACAGGATGCGGTCCAGGCGCAGCAGCCCGGTCCGCTTGTCGAGCTCGTACTTTTTCTTGCTTCCGGCCGGAATCTCGATGACCGCGGTGAAGCTGTCCGGGCGAATGAGCTCAGGATCGATATCGTGCCAAATATTCATATCACATTTCTCCTTTCTGTCACAAAAAAACGCGCGCTCCCCCTATAGACCGAAGGAAGCGCACGTTTCATTTGGGAAGCGCTCAGGCTTCATACATTTCTTTGATATAGGCCATAACGTCGGCGCGCGTGCCCTTGAACGGGCCGGGCGTCTCCATCTTGAGCGAGACCAGGGCCGCCGCATACTGCAGGGCGGTTGGCACATCGGTGCGCAGGCGCTCGGTGATGTAGCCGGCAAAGCAGGTGTCGCCGCGCCCAGTGCGGCCGGACAGGTTGCGGGCGACGATCGGGCAGGTATAGATCTGCTTGCCGTCGTAGATGAGCACCTCGGTGTTGTGGGTGATCATGATCTCGCGCGCCCCCCAGTCATAGAGCTGGCGGGCAGCCGCAGCGCGGTCGTCCAGGCCGGTCAGGATCTTGGCCTCGGCCGCATCGGTCTTGAGAAAGTCGATCTCGGGCAGATAGGTCAGCTTGTCCGCCCAGTCGTGGAACTGCATACTCTTGTCCGCCTCGACATGGCGCAATAGGCACTGCACATCGACCGCCACCTTGGCGCCGGTCGCGCGCGCCTTGCGGAATAGCTCGCCGTCGAAGTCGCCATAGACCAGGCCGGCAAAATGGTAAATGCTGGTGTCAACCTGGGGCAGCTCGTCAAAGGTGAAGGGGTCACATTTGCCCATCGAGCGGCAATCGCGGCGCTCCTTGTCTGCGGTAAAGTACTTATTGCGAATAGAGCAGGTCTCCTTGGAAGGCTTCCAGAAAATATCCGCCCCCGTGCCGGCAAAAACCGCATCCGGGTCAGCGTCCTTGGGGTTGAGCTTGGTAAAGATGGCGGTCACATTGCCGCTGTGGGCGGCGGCAAAGCCGGACTGCACGATCGCGCCGCCGACCTCGCAGCGCTCGTTATCCTGATAGTCGATGTTCTGGTCAAGCGAAATCGGGCCGACCACCAGGGTGTCATAGTGTTTCTGCATGGTAAACTCCTTTCGCCGGCGTTTGGCCGCCGGTGTCTGTGCGCATGTCGCTTCTTATCTATTGTATCATGGATTTCCCCGTTAGTATTGGGTCGTTTCCAATTTTCTCAAATTTGGGTTGCTGCCAAGCTTTTCCAAAAAGACAGCCTGGTCCGCCTGTGGGTGTCCGCCGCGAAACACTGCGACCGCAGACAGATGGTATAGGCCGTGTTTTTCGGTCTCATCGAACTGGACATGGGACAGCGTCGCGTTCTGCTGCACGGCAAAACGGTTTAGGTCATGCATGACGCCCGACAGGTCGCTGCACTCCATGGACAGGGCGAGCGTCGCGTGCCGCCCGACGTTCATCTTGCGCTGCACAACCTCAAAGACGGTCAAGGTCGCATATACGGCGCCCGCGCCGGTCAGCGCCACCGCGTAGTATCCCGCGCCGGCCGCCAGCCCAAGGCAGGCCACCGCCCAAATGCTTGCGGCCGTGGTCAGTCCCTTGATGGACAGGCCCTCACGCATGATGGTGCCCGCGCCCAAAAAGCCCACGCCCGAGACAACCTGCGCGCCCAGGCGGGCCGGGTCGGGCGTCGCGCCCAGCGGGCGGAACTCGACAAACAAGAACTGGCTGACGACCATGGTCACACACGCGCCCAGGGCCACCAGCATGTGGGTGCGCATGCCGGCCGGGCGATGGTTGCGGCCGCGCTCCGCGCCGACGACGATGCCGATGAACATCGCGCACAACATGCGTAGGACGGCATCCACATAACTAATATTCTGTAGGACAACGTCGGCTGTCTGTGTAGAATTCATAACAGGGCGTGTCTCCTTTCCGCAAACCGGCAATTCCGTTCAAATGGAATCGCTTTCATAGCTATAATAACATTATTTTATCACAACGTGGTCACATTTCAATCTTCTTCTCTGTAGCACTCTGCACAAATTTCGTGTGCTTTTTTTGACGCCTGCGGCGGTGTGCCGCTTATCTTGTCATTTTTGCAGAAATCCGGTACAATAAGCAGGGGTTTGCCCGCCGGCATCCCTCAGCGACCTGCGAAATTCCCACCGAAAGGACTGGCTTCCCATGTATAAAATCGAACCGCACCTGCACACAAACCATGTCAGCAAATGCGCCTGGCTGCCAGCCGACGCGCTGGCCGGCCTCTATCACGCAGCCGGCTATCACGCTGTGGCTGTCACCGACCACTATAATATGGATACCTGGGACTATCTCGGCATCGACCCCAAGGACCCGGCCGACGTGATGCCGCGCTTTCTGGACGGCTTCCACCGCATGCAGGAGGCGGCGGCGCGCTTCGGCCTGACCGTCTACCTGGGCGCCGAGCTGCGCTTTTACGAAAACGACAACGATTACCTGCTTTACGGCTTTGATCCCGCCCTGCTCGCCCACCCGCACGAAATCATGTCCATGGGCGCAGTCGCCTTTTCCGACCTCATCCGCGGGACCGATGCCGTGCTCATCCAGGCGCATCCGTTCCGCGCCGGCTGCATCCCGCTGGCCCCCTGTTTCCTGGATGGTATCGAGATTTACAACGCCAGCCCGCGCCACCTCCACCACGGCCACAACGACCGCGCGCTGGCGCTCGCCGCGTCCCAGGGGCCTGCCTTCATCCGCACGGCCGGCTCGGACTGCCACCGGACCGAAGACGTTGGCCGCAGCGGTATTTGTAGCGCAAAGCTGCCGGCTGATTCCGCAGCCTTTGCCGCCATGCTGCGCACAGGGGACTTTTCCTGCATGCTGCCCGACGCATGACCTCTATACAGAAGGCCCGCGCCCCCAAATGGGGCGCGGGCCTTTTGCTGTTCTCCATTGTCCGCTCTCAACCCTATAACGGGCGGTCACTTGACGTAACTTGCTGCGGTATCTAGGTTGATCTCGGATAACCCATCCTTCTCCTCGACGGTGGCGGCGTCCTGCCAGGCTGTGGCCTGGTCGGAGAACAGGTTTTGCTCGATCGTTGCCTGGACGCTTTCAAAATCCTCATCGCGCAGCGGCAGCCGCTCAATGATATGCCAACCGTAGTTCGACTTGATCGGATCGGAAATACCGCCGATTTCCAGCGCCTTGGTGCCCTGATAGAATTCGTCCACCATCTCGCCCTCGGTAAAGACATAACCGTCTGGGCTGCTCTCCATGCCGGGGTCTTCGTTGTATTCGGCGATCAGTGTGTCAAAGTCCTCGCCGGCCTTGGCGCGCTGCGCGACTTCCTCGGCCTTGGCTTTGAGCGCATCTTGGTCTTCCAGCTCATTGTTGTTGTCGTCCACGGTCTTGATGAGCACATGCTTGCACCGCAGGTAATCGGCCTCGAATTTCTCGCGGGCCGCATCGGGATGCTTCTCCAGGTAGTCGGCGCGCAGCTTGCTGACCATGACATTCAGGCGCATGAAATCGCGGTACTGGTCGCGCGTGATGCCGACGCTTTCCAGGTACTCGTCCACCGCGTCTGCGCCGCCCATCTGTTCCTCAAACTGGCTCATCTGCTCGTCGATCTCGCTGTCCTCAACGGTCAGCCCTGCGGCCTCCATCTGTTCTTCGCAGACCGCCAGATAGACGAGCTGCTGCTGGGCAAGCGCCGCGACATTATCGTTGTAGGTCTGCCGTGTGTCCTCGTCGGTGATATCTGCCGAGGTCTGCTGGCCGTACATAGACATCATGCTGTCCAA
>DWWZ01000175.1 GCA_019119435.1 Candidatus Butyricicoccus avicola | reverse complement strand
GCTGCTTTTCCGCATAGTCCTTGAACCACTTTTCGGCAAAGTCGGCAAACTTGATATTGCCGTCCAGCACCTGACCGGTGCGGCACTTTTCCTCAAATAGTACAGCCTGCCGTTCAAGCTCTTTTTCGGTCTGGCGCTTTGTCATGCCCTCGGACGGCGTCCATGTCATGGAGCGGCGAAGTTGTTTGCCGTTTAGATCATAGCCGCAGGAAACAACGATTTTGTAACTGCTACCGCGCTTCTGGATTGTCGCCATTTAATCACCATCCTTGTTGCAAAGAGTGACTACGATTTCATCAACCATCTCATCGAAATGCTTTTTTGCCATGTAAACAGTATACTCTTCGTATTGTCCTGGAGACAAAGGAATCACGTTCTTGCCAGTTATATAGGCATGATGCTGTGTAGCATTATCCACAACCAAGGATGCAAATGCATCTTGCAGGTTGGCAGTGTGTGTTTGGCGCGCTTTCCGTTCAGCCGCAAGGTCTGCAAGCCGCACAAGAAAACCGGCGAGCGATTTCGAAGACAGCATAGCATCAAGCGCCGGTATAGCACCGTCCCGATCGGGAAGAGCGGTAAAAACCTCCTTCATAAGTTCTATTTTGTCCACAGTATCGCTTGAAATCCCCAGCCTATCAGCAAAATCCGAGCTTTCATGGGTTGGGGCACGATCTAGTCCGATCAGATAGTCTGCCGTTACCTCACACTTTTGCGCAATCTTTTTTAAGTCAGCCGCATTGGGAATGCGCTTTCCCGCCAGATAAAACCCAACTGTTGCGCGCGACATGCCGAGAAAATCCGCAAAATCAGCGTAAGTTCTTGACCCGCGCAGCTTATCTAAACGCTCCCGGAATTCAGGCAATTCGTATTTCCTGCCTGCATCTGTTGGCATGGTATCCCTCCTCGTATCTGCTTTTGTAATCTATTGCAGAAAGTAATCTGCGTTTATTTGACCCGTCTCTATTTGTTTGCTATAATGATAGCATAAACAACAAACGCAGTCAATCGCAAAAGGAGGTTTAACATGGAAAATCTGGATATTCGAAATGAGATCAAGGCCGCCGGGCTGTGTCTCTGGCAGGTTGCAGATGCTTTAGGTATTATGGATTGCAATTTTTCCCGCAAACTGCGTCACGAACTGTCGGAAGATGAGAAAGCCCGCATCCGGGACATCATCGCTGAGCTGGGCAAGGAGGTGCAACAATGAGCACAGTTCGTATGCGGTTCCCCGCGCAGGCGTTGGAAGAACTGCGCAAGGACGATCCTGCGACCCCGGTCACGCTGAACATGATCCGCACGCTGATCCGGCGGGGGATCATCCCGAGTGTAAAGGTAGGCCGCGGCCGCCTTATCAATTACGACGAGCTGCTCCACTATCTCGAGCACCCGACAGAAATAAAGCCCGAGCAGGCGCACGGCATCCGGCGCGTCGATGAGCGGGCGGGCGCGTGAGGGGGATGTGCATGCCAAAGGCTTACATATCCCTCTATTACAGCTATCGCGAGCAGCTTGAAATACTGCCAGATGACGAGCGCGGACGATTGATTATTGCCTTACTGGATTATGCAGAAAACGGAACCTTTCCGACCCTTGAAGGTGCATCCAACATGGCATTTGCCTTTATCAAAGCACAAATCGATCGTGATACAGAAAAGTATAATGAGCGTTGTCAAAAGAACCGTGATAACATTCGTAAGCGTTGGAATCCTGAAAATACAAACGAATACGACGGTATACAATCGTATACGAAACATACCAAGGAAAAGGAAAAGGAGAAGGAAAAGAAAAAGGAGAGTATTATAGGGCAACCTTCGGTTGCCGCACGCACCCGCTCGTCATTTCAACCGCCAACCTTGGATGAAGTCGCGGCTTACTGCCGGGAACGGAACAACGGTATTGATGCACAGCGATTTCTTGACCATTATCAGGCTAACGGCTGGATGGTCGGCAAAGCCAAAATGAAGGACTGGCGCGCCGCTGTACGCAACTGGGAACGGCAAGAGGAGCCGCAGCCGGACAAGCCGCGCATGAAATTTCTCAACTGAGGAGGGGTAAGACATGGACGAACTGGAATTTGCCCGCGCATATCTCGGCGACTTCAAGATTAAGGGGCAGGAGATCGTGCCGCGGTACTGCCCCTACTGCAAGGGCGGACAGCATAGTGACAGGGAAACCTTCGCGCTCAACATGGAAAAGCACACGTTCAAGTGTCTGCGTGGCTCATGCGGCAAGCAGGGGCATTTCTCCGAACTGTTACGGGATTTTGGTGCGCAGGGCGTGCCGGTATATACACCACCGGTCAAGCGAGTTTATCAAAAACCGCCCGCCCCCAAGGTAGACACGAGTGGCGCGGTGATGGATTACATCCAGACGCGCGGCATCACGTCCGAGACCGCCGCGGCGTTCGGTGTGGGTGGGAACAGCAAAGGCGAGGTCGTGTTCCCGTATTACGATAGCGAGCATGCGTTCCAAGATAACGCGCCGTGCTCGATCAAATACCGCCCAGCGCACAAGCTGCGGGACGGTGAATCTAAAGCCCGCCGCGAACAGGATACCATGCCTATGCTGTTTGGAATGCACCTGTGCAAGCCTGAGAACGGCACGCTATACGTTTTTGAGGGCGAGTTCGACTGCATGTCCGGGTGGCAGTCCCACGGCGGCAACTGTGTTTCTGTCCCGAACGGATGCAATGATTTTTCATGGCTCGAAACATGTGCAGACTTTCTCGCCGGGTTTTCGCATGTCGCCGTGATCGGAGATAATGACGAGCCGGGGCGCGGCATGGTGCGCAAGCTGGCGGACAAGCTGGAATGCGCGGTTTTTGTGCCGGACTTCACCCTGTACGGCGGCTGCAAGGATGCAAACGAGGTGCTGTATCGGTTCGGTGAAGAGCGCGTGTGCGAGATCATGGACAGCACCCGGCCTGCCGAGGTGTTGGGGCTGCTCAATATTGCCGAGGTTGGAGCGGTCGACTTAGCGCACCTGCCGCGCACCCTTTCGGGATTCCCTGCCTTGGATGCCCTGACCGGCGGCTTGTATTTTGGCGATCTTAACGTGTGGACAGGCAGACGCGGCGAGGGCAAGAGCACAGTGTTGACACAGATTGCGCTTGAAGCAATCGAACAGGGTTATAACGTCTGTGTTTATTCGGGAGAAATCCCGGCAGACCGGTTCAAGTACGGGCTGTACCTGCAAGCGGCAGGGTCAACGCATGTCTGCGACTACGATGACAGAGAGGCCGGGCGCGTAACACAGTATGTTCCCAAAACAGAGATGCAGCGTATTGACCGCTGGCTCAGTGGGCGTTTCTGGCTCTATGACAATCGGATTAGCGAAGCGGACGAGGCGGAAAGCGTGCTCAAAGTGTTTGAAAAAGCGTACCGGCGATATGATTGCCGGGTATTCATGGTCGATAACCTGATGACCGTGCGCGCCTGCAAGCGGGAAATCGACTTTTATCAGGCGCAGGCTGATTTCTGCATCCGGCTGCGCAAGTTTGCAGAACGCCTCGGCGTGATTGTGCATCTGGTTGTCCATCCCCGCAAGACGGGCGGCAAGGCGGTCACGGATAACGACGAGATCGGCGGGTTAAGCACAATAACGAACATTGCGTGTGCATGTTTCATAATGCACCGCACGGACGAGGACGAAGCGCGGGAATACGATTGCGACGCGACGCTGTCCTGCACAAAAAACCGCGCTTATGGTCAGCTCGGCAACGTAGCGCTGCGGTTTATTCCAAAGTCGCGGCGATATGTCCAACGAGGGGAGATCGAAAAAGCGTTTGGTTGGGAACAGATTGCCGACGAGACACAAAAGCCGCTCGAAGAACCGCCGTTCTAAGGGGAGATAAAGAATGACACACGAACACGAACGGGCGGCATATAACGGGCTTGCACCGTCGCGCAACCTGCCCGCGGACGAGGTTGTCCCGTATCTGCTGCTGTGCATTGTCTACCGGCATTTTCGGGATGGCATTCTGCCACAGACCACGGCGGCAGAATTTAAGGCGCGTCTGATGGAATGGTTAGATTGTCCGGTTATGGAACGAGCCGCGCTGCTGCGATATGGCTTTATGAACGAATTTGAACGGGCGCGCGGCGGCGCGGCGGATGCTTGGAAGATTGCCCAGCAGCTTGCCGAGGCACATTTTGCCCTCCCGCTCGATACATGGAACGATTACGAAAGGGATGAAACGAATGTTAGATCGTGAAAAAGTACGGGAATTGCTGGCGCTGGATAACCTGCTGGAATCTTTGGAAAAGCGTGGCCTTGAATATGGGCGGCGGGAAAACCGTTGCCACCTGTCGAAAACTGACCCGGATATGCAGGCTATCATGCAGATTTTGCAAAACCGCTATGATCGTATCTTTGGAGAACTGACAGCAGACAGTGGAGTTAGTTGACATTACACGCGCGGGGTGGGATTTAGTGGACATTACACGCGAGGAACACTGACTTAGTACCCATTACAACGCGCGTGAAATCACGAGAAAAGTTGAGAAATGTCCAACATAAAAAAGAGGTTCCCGAAGAATGAACCTACCAAAACCTATCATTTTCGCATAATAAAAGAGCGACAAGCCCTGCACAGCCTGCCGCTCTCCTGCTCAATCCGGATTGTGACCTTATCATACCACGAGCGGGAGGTTATGCGCAATGACAAATGAAGAATTAGCTGTACAGGCCAAAACGGGTGATCGTGATGCTCTGGCACGGCTATGGGAACAAAACCGAGGTTTGCTTGCAACCATGTTCCGAGAACTGGCCGGAAAAGCGGGTGCGAGAATGGCCGCTATGGGAGTTACATGGGAAGACGTGGAACAATCCTTCTTTCTTGCAATCTCGCTCGCTGTGCGGCTGTACAAGCCGGAAAGAGATACTCTGTTCGCATCGTTCCTGTCCTATCCGGTCAAGCAGGTGTTTTATAACCTGATTGGCTGGCGCACCGAACGGCAGAAGCGCGACCCGCTCGGTCAGTGCCTTAGCTTGGATGAACCAATCAGCGAGGCAGACGGCACCGGATTGAGGGGTGATTTCATTCCAGATACACACGATGCTTACGAGGATACGGAAGATCAGCTTTACACCGAACAGCTGCATGCTGCACTGGATGAATGCCTTGCAACACTTGAGCCAGAACAGGCCGAGGCTGTGCGCCACCGGTACTATTGCGGCTTGAACTTGAAAGATACCGGCGCGCGCATGGGAATTACGCCGGAACAGGCGCGCAATCTGGAAAGCAAGGGTTTACGTAAGTTGCGCAATCCGCAGAATGTCCGCAGGCTGGAACAGTACCGGCAGCAGATCATAAACGAGGGCGCATACAACGGTACAGGCTGGACGGCATGGAACAGCGGCGGCAGTGTAGAGGAACGGACTGTCGCCTATTTGGAGGATAAGGGGCTGCTGTAAATGATCCAGACATTTCTGACGCCATAAAAAAGGCTATGGCTACAAATGCGAGTCCTAAAAAATAGTTTGCGGGAGTTTGTGTTATCAGCAGACATGAACCTAAAACATACCCTAAAACACTTGCCACATAAAAAAAGAGCCGCGCCCGTACCGGGTTCGGCTCTGTGTTGCCCATGATGTAGGATATAGAAACAGGGCTTTACTTTTTTGTTGCGGCAGGTCGGCGTGCCCTGATAGCTGCCCGGTAGCCTTTTGTCCTGCCGTATAGAAACGCCGTTCGAAGCAGGTCATATATATCTGTAATCTCTCGTAATGCTATGATTTCATCAATGGTCATTTCATAATATTCGCTGATGGGCGGCGTTTTTTTAATGTATCGGTGCATCTGGTCAAGAGTAGTCATGCAGTATTTCCTCCTTGCATCTGGTGGGCGGCTGTGCTATGATACAGACAACCGCCCTATGGTGGTTATTCTTACAGGCTCCTTACCTTGCTTTGGTCGGCGTGGGTAAGGGGCTTTTTCACGCCAGCACAAAGCGGCGGGTTTCGGCCGAGCGGGTGAACCGTTCGTAAATGTCAGGCATGGCGGCCTTAAACGCCTTGCTGTCAAAGCGGGTGGACTGCATCGGCTTCCAAGTGGCTTTCCAATCGTCCCCGGCAATCATGTCCACGCCTTGAACGGCCATTTCCCGCTTGATCGTGTCGGTGATGGTTTCGATCTCGGCGGCGATCTCTTCCGCCATGCGGCGCAGCTCGCGCAGTTCCTTGACCTTACGGTCTAATTCTGTTCTGCTCATGGTGAATACCTCCTTCGTATTTCGTCCAGAATTGCCGCTGTTTGATTTTTGTCTGCTCAACGTGTTCTTTTATGCCTGCGTGATAAAATTCAATACAGCGCATTCTCACGCCCGTTTCGGTGAGCTGTCCCGGCGGCCGTTATCGGAGCAAACCGCGTGCGGCAGGTAATGGGCTGCCTGCAACCTGTCTCGGGGAGTTGTGCCAGCCGCCCGCTTGCGTGTCTATTGCTCTCGCTCACAGGTACGCGGTACGGCTCTTGGTCGGGTGGTCTTGCCCTCGGCTCTCTTCCCTTGCTGTGATTATATTATAGTATATGGGGTCGGATATATCAATTCGCATATTCACCAAATATGGGGTCGGATATTTATTGATTTCATATCTGGTCGGATATTGATATATGTGTTATAATAATGGCATGATGGAGGAGGTGCATTTTATGCCAGAGGGTAGAAAAACCACGGAAGCGCAGAAGCGAGCAAAGCAAAAGTATATGGAGCGATTTGTGGAGATCAAAGTGCGCATGACCCCGGAGCGTCGGGCGGAGGTACAAGCCCATGCACAGGCGCAAGGAGAAAGCACAACCGCTTTTATTAACCGCGCCATAGATGAGCAGGTCAAGCGGGATAACGACGAATAGGCGCGATCTGAGGGCAAAAGAAAACCGCCCTGCTGGACGGCTTGACAATCCCGCTTGAGACGGGTATACTGAATATAGAAAAGGGCACTGTCGGCAGACGGTCAGCCCTCAGAAATCGTTAGTCGAATGACCGCTGACTTGTCGAGGGTGCAGCGGTCATTTCGCGTATATGGTCAGTATGTAGAGCATGAACGCCGCGCATACACAAAGCCGAAATAGCTTTTCCACAATCGCTATCACCCCCTTTCTCAAGGGAGTGGCCGACCGCCTGCCGTCTGATGACAGTGCCTTGATCAGAGTATACCAGAATCCGACAAAAGGCGCAAGCAGCAACGGTCATATACGCATCGTAAATCGTGGTGTTTGTTTGGTGTTTGCGAGCACCAAAACGACCTTTCTTGAATTGTTCTATATTGCATAGTCCGCATCTATAAATACGCCTGTTATGCAGTGAATTGTTACCGATTTGCACGTTTCGCAACCAGTGCAATACACTTAAAATCCCCCGGTAGCGATACTGTGCCGGTTCGATTCCGGCTGGCGGCACCATATCAACGCCCGCATTTCTTCGGATTTGCGGGCGTTTTTGCAATATTTTTGAATTTTACTTTTTCTGACAATCGCGCAATGGTGTTTATTTGGTGTTTATTCTATCTGAAATCAGGCGTTCCCACTGCTGGGAGCGCCTTTTTTATGCCCGTTTTTTCGAGCGGGTCAGCACACTTTGTATCGCTTCCGCCGCCGCTGCTTCTGCGGATTTGATGGCGTGCGCATAGATGTTCCCGGTGGTGGCAATGGTTGCATGCCCCAAATGTGCAGATACAGTCTTGACGTTCACGCCCGCCGCGATCAGCAGGGTAGCGTTGGTGTGCCGCAGGGAATGTGCGGTCACAGGCGGAAGGTCATGCGCCTTGACAAACCCGGAAAACCATTTGGAAAACGTGTCCGGGTGGATCGGGCTGCCGTTCCATGTTGTGAAAAGCCGGCGGTTGTCCTGCCACTGATCCCCAACCAGCAGCCTTTGTTTTGCCTGCTCGGTTCGGTGTTGCCTGAGCAAAGTTAAAGCGTCGTCGGGCAACTTGATAACGCGCTGTGACGTGGCAGTTTTTGTTTCGTCTGTAAATATCCCCTGCTTGGGAAGATACAAAGACGACCGGCGCACGGATAGAAGCCCCTCGTCCCAGTCTATGTCGTCCCATTCCAGCCCGCACAGCTCGCCGCGCCGCAGGCCAGTGAACAGCAGCAGAGCCACCATAACCCTGTACTGCTCCGGGGCTTGTTCCAGCGCTTCCAGAAGGCGCGCCGCCTGTGTTTCATCGAGGTAGTGCGCTTCTTTTTTCTCTATCTTGGGCGGGTCTACCCGCTCGCAGGGGTTCGAGAAGATTACCTGCCATTTGACCGCGGTTGACAGGATAGAAGAAATCAGTCTGTGATAATGCTGCACAGAGTTGCCGCTCAGTTTGCTGTCTGGTGCGGTGGATACAAAGACTGTGTCGAGCGGGAGGTTCAGGGCGGCGGCTATCTTTTCCGCATTGCAGCGGTACAAGCCCGCGCCATGTGCCGCTTTGGACAGCTTGTTCACGTCTACCCCGCTTAAACGGGCAAGCTCGGCCTGCTTCACCCCACGATCTTTCAGCAGTTCCGGCCAATCATTGCGGAGCTTGTAAACGGTGTTTTCCCGGATCCCGGATTCCGAAAGGTTATCGTAAAAAGCCATCAGGTGATGCGGCTGCAAGCGGTCAAGCCGGATATGACCTATGGCGGGAAGGATACGCTTCATCAGGCGGCGGTACCCGGCAACCGTGGTCGGCCGCAGCTGCTTTTCCGCATAGTCCTTGAACCACTTTTCGGCAAAGTCGGCAAACTTGATATTGCCGTCCAGCACCTGACCGGTGCGGCACTTTTCCTCAAATAGTACAGCCTGCCGTTCAAGCTCTTTTTCGGTC
>DWWZ01000174.1 GCA_019119435.1 Candidatus Butyricicoccus avicola | reverse complement strand
CTGGAGGTGTTTCACAGAAACTATGATCGATACCATAATCACTCTGATCGTCGGTGTTGTCGGATTGATTATTGGTGTAATGGCCGGCTGCCTGTACCGCAAGAAGGTAGCCGAGAAAGAAATCGGCAGTGCTGAGCAAGAAGCCACCCGCATTATCAATGATGCAATTAAAGCTGGCGAAACAAAAAAACGCGAGGCAATCCTGGAGGCCAAGGACGAGATCCATAAATCCCGTACAGAAGCCGAGCGGGAGATCAAAGAGCGCCGCAATGAAACGCAAAAGCTTGAACGCCGTCTGACGCAGAAGGAAGAGGCTCTCGATCGTAAGACCGATGCCTTGGACCGAAAGAGCGAAGAACTCAGCCGCAAGCTTGCGCAGGTTCAGAAAACGCAAGAGTCTTGCGATCAGCTCAAGAACGAGCAGATTGCCGCCCTTGAGCGCATCTCCGGCTTGACCCGTGAGGAAGCCAAAGAATATCTGGTCTCCTCGATTGAGCAGGAGGCACAGCACGACGCCGCTGTCAAACTTCGTGAAATCAATCAGCGCACTAAGGAGGAAGCCGAAACCACCGCCCGTGAGCTGATTTCTATTGCAATTCAGCGCTGTGCAGCCGATCATGTTGCCGAGGCGACAGTTTCGGTTGTGCCGCTGCCTAATGATGAAATGAAAGGTCGTATTATCGGTCGCGAGGGACGTAATATTCGAACCCTTGAAACACTTACCGGTGTCGACCTAATCATCGATGATACCCCGGAGGCTATTACATTGTCCTCCTTCGATCCTGTGCGTCGCGAAGTTGCGCGCATGGCGCTCGAAAAACTGATCGCCGACGGCCGCATCCACCCCTCCCGTATCGAGGAAATGGTCGAAAAGTCGCGGCGTGAAATTGACCAGATCATCAAAAATGAGGGCGAACGTGCGATGTTTGAAACCGGCATCCACGGGCTGCATCCCGAACTTGTCAAGCTGCTTGGCCGCCTGCGCTATCGTACTAGCTATGGCCAAAATGTCTTGATGCATTCGATTGAGGTTGCGCATGTCGCCGGTATTCTGGCCTCTGAGTTGGGGCTGGACCCGGTACCCGCCCGCAGAGCTGGGCTTCTGCATGATATCGGCAAAGCCGTCGACCACGAGGTCGAAGGTTCCCATGTCAGCATTGGCGTTGATCTGGCGAAAAAGTATAAAGAAAGTCCCCAGATTGTTCACGCGATTGCTGCCCACCATGGTGATGTTGAGCCGCAGACGGTCATTGCCTGCCTTGTTCAGGCGGCCGATGCCATCTCAGCCGCCCGTCCTGGTGCGCGCCGTGAAAATCTGGAAAACTATATCAAGCGTCTGGAAAAGCTCGAGGAAATTGCAAATACGACCCCGGGCGTTTCAAGTTCTTATGCTATCCAGGCTGGACGTGAGATTCGTATTATCGTCAAACCTGATGAGGTTTCCGATGATCAGATGGTACTGCTTGCCCGCGATGTTGCAAAACATATCGAGGATGAGTTGGATTATCCGGGTCAGATTAAGATCAATATGATCCGCGAGACCCGCGCAGTTGATTACGCAAAATAAATTCAAAACCGACAACACCGATCTAAGAAGAGGCGAAACCCGAATTTTGGGGTTTCGCCTCTTTCAATAGCATTTCCAAACGTAGACCTATTCAATCAAAAAGGACAGCGCAGCTTATGTACGCCGTCCTTTTCGTCGTTCAGGATTATTTAACTTGTTCAGCAAGTCAACAGGATCACTTGCCGTTTGCGTCCAATCTCCTTCAAAAGAGCAATCCCGCGCTCTGTGCTGGCATCATCCGAGGTCAAAAAGGGATCATCCAAGATCAGCGGCGCTTCCTTTGCGCCCGCTAAGGTTTCACAGACAGCCAGTCTCAGAGCCAGATACAACTGGTCCCTTGCCCCAGACGACAATTGAAGCTCCCCTAGTAATCGCCCATCTGCACCGTCTGTCCGCGCCCGGAATCGATCATCCAGCCGAATCTCCTGATAATTATCCGCGGTCAGATATGCCAAATAGGACTGCGCTAGGCTTGTGATCTGTGGAGAGATGCGCGCTCGCAGTGCAGCATTCTCTGAAGAAACAATTTTCCGGGCATGTTCGATCGCCTGATATTGTTTGTGCAGCCGTTCCACACGCACACGGCATGCAGACAACTTTTCCCGCACAGATTCTAGTGTGCCGATCGCGTCCGCCTGCCTTTGTAAACGCAGTAGCTGTTCATGCGCTGCTTCAGAAGCCCGACGCGCAGCCGCCATCTTTGCCTGCAAGGCATCCAGTTGCTGCTGCATTTCATCTGGCCCTTGCTCCGAACCAGGACCACGCTGTATTTCCAAAATAACATCTCCAAGCGCGCTCTGTTCGCGTCGGATCAGCTGTAAGTCTGCCATTGCTGAACGAATCGCCTCGGCAGCTTCCTCCACGTTGGTAACCTTCGGGGACAATTTTTTACCCGCCTCGATGACTCGGTCTCGTTCTTCCAGCAGCACTGACGCTGCCATCTGCTGTTCATCTAGGATATGCTGATATTCTATCTCAAGCTGTTTTTTCTCCTCATCGATATCGGGCAATGGCTTTGGTGGCTTCTGCACACTGCCTAGGAAAGTCAGCAGCAAACATACTACCGCAAGAAGCGACAGTACCATTGGCAAGGAACTCTGCTTCAGCATACCCGCAATATTCTGCATGCCAGGGAACCATTCTACCTGCATGATTCCGGTTGCTGCCGCCAAGATCCCAAAGATCAGTGCGAAAATACCTGCCACCCACCGAATCTTCGGTTTTGTTGTGCGATTGACCTCAATTTCCCGTTCATGCTGCGCTTTTTCCATGCGCTCCACTGCTTGCCGACGCCGCGTCTCGATTGCCGGCATGCTCTCACGCTTTTCGCGTTCAAGACGCACCGCGCCCTCATACCCATATAGGATATCGCCGGCCTCACGAACTAAATTTTCATCTGGCGTCCGTGTCCGGATTTCTCGAATACGCTGTTCGCGTTCTTCGCGCACGATACGCTGCCGGTTTTCCCTGTCAGCTTGCGATTCTGTATAGGCTTGGCAGCTCTGCTCATAGGCGTCCTGTGCCTGCTGTGCCGTGCGTTCCAATTTGTGATATTTCTCTTGCTGGCGTGCAATATCATGGGATAGTCTTTCTAACTGCTCTAGCTGTTCCTCCAGCACAGCTTGTTCGCGCTGCGCATCCGGCAGTTCTCCGTGGCCGCGCCCGGATTGGATATCCAGCCGCCAGCAATCTAACTGTGTCAAAGCCTTGGAAGTACTGCCTGTAGCATCCCCAGTTTGGGCCATAGAAGTTAAAAGCTCCTGCAATTCCTCAGATGGACGCTTCATATCCTCACCGTCCACCATCATACTGGACAAAAAAGCATCTTCACCCATGCCAAGCAAGACTTGTCCGCAATTCTTAGCCGTCAGCAGTCGGCATTTTTCACCTGTATCCATATAAAAGGCATCAAAGTCCTGCATCGGACCGCCTTTTCCCGTCTGTCGCAAAATTGCAATGCGTCTGCCGTTCCACTCGATCTCCAATCTGCCGCCCATTGCATGGCCATCTTGCGGGATATAGCGCGTTTTGTCAGAAAGGGTCTGCTGCGTGTCCCGTTTCGACGTATCCAGGCCATACAGCATAACGCGTAGAAACGCACACAGGGTGGATTTGCCCCAGCCGTTCGGCAGAACCAGATGAGAAAATCCATCTGTAAATTCAATTTTCCGGCCATTCATATTGCCAAAATGTCCCTGGAGGGATCGTAACTTCATACTTTACTCCATCTATAATTTCAAATCCA
>DWWZ01000173.1 GCA_019119435.1 Candidatus Butyricicoccus avicola | reverse complement strand
GGCCTGCGGCTGAGGCCGGGCCATACCTGTCAGGTCTGCAGGCCGAACCAGATGGAACGCGATACGATCCGGTGCCTTTCCGTCCATCTCCACCGTCGCACCCACCGTCTGCCGTAGGCAGCCCGCACGCGGATGGCGCAAAAGCGGCGCCAAAATCCACGCCATCGGCGCACGCACGCTGCCCATCGCATAGGGCGGCAGCCGGTCCAAGGCCGCCAGCCGCGCAAGGCGGCTCAGCTGAGTGGCAAACTGGGCAGAGGCGCAGGTGATGATGAGTTTTTCCTTGGGGCGTGTCAATGCGACATACAGCACGCGCAGCTCCTCGCTGACCGCCTGCCGCCGCATGCGCACGGCTACCGCCTGCCGTTCCAGCGTATCATAGCGCACACCGCGTTTGAGGTCACGGCACTTGGCGCCGAATCCCAGCGCCGGATGGACCAGGACGGGTGCGGTCAGATCGCGCTCATTGAACCGCTTAGCTGTGTCCGCGAGCACGACTACCGGGAATTCCAGGCCCTTGGACTTATGGATGGACATAATACGCACCGCGCCCTCGCCGCCCTCTGCCCGGACGGTCTCAAAATCATCGCCGCTCTCCTCCATCGCGCGCAGCAGGCGCACGAAGCGGAACAAGCCGCGGGTGCCCGCCTGTTCAAAGCCGCGCGCCCGCTCGAAGAAAGACAGCAGGTTGCGCTGCCGCTGCGCGCCGCCCGGCATGGCGCCGAATACGCCCAGCGCACCGGTCTGGTCATAAATACGCCATAAGAGCTGATAGACCGGCAGGTCGCAGGACAGCATGCGCAGATCATCCAGCGTCCGCAAAAAGGTCTGCACCCGGTCCGACGGGCTCAGCCGCGCGGCGTCATAGAAACTCGCTTTGCGGTCAAGCAGGCGGATCTCTGCCAATTCTTCCTCCGAAAAGCCGAAAAGCGGCGAGCGCATCACGCCGATGAGCTGCACATCCTGCCTGGGGTTGTCGATAATGGACAGGAAGGACACGATTACCCCGACCTCACGGGTCTGCAGCAGCCCTGCGCTCTCCTCGGTCTGCGCAGCCAGCCCGTATTCGGCCAACGCCGCACGGTAGGTTGCAGCACGCGCCTTGGGGGAACGCATGAGGATGACCACGTCGGACGCGCGCAGCGGCCTCGAGCCGCCCGCATCGCGGTCGGTCACCCGGAACCCCTCGTCCAGGAGGGCCCGGATCCGGCGCGCCGCCATGCGCGCTTCCAGCATTGCTTTGTCCGTCCCGCCCTCATCTTCCGCAGTATCCAACAGCCACAGCTCGGTGTCGTCGGTCCCCGGCGCTTGCTCCGGGTAATCCGCGCCCACATAGAGCGCCTCACGGTCGGTGTAATCCAGATCGCCGACCGCCTCGCTCATAACCGCGCGGAAAATATAGTTGACCGTATCCAGCACCTCGGCGCGTGAGCGGAAATTTTTGGACAAGACCACACGCCGCCCCTGTCCATGCTGCGGCTCATCAGCAAATGCGCGGTACTTTTCCAGGAAAATATAGGGATCTGCCAAGCGGAATCCGTAGATAGACTGCTTGACATCGCCCACCATAAACAGGTTATCGCGTGCAATCGCCGAAAAGATTGCGTCCTGTACCCCGTTCGTGTCCTGGTACTCATCCACCAGGATCTCGCAGAACGAGGCGGCCAGACGGTCGGCCAGCAGGGACGGCTTACCGTCCTTATACAACAGGCGCACAGCGAAGTGTTCCAAATCGTTAAAATCTGCCAAGCTGCGGCGGCGCTTCTCATCGGCAAACGCCTGCGCAAACTGCTCGACCGTGTCAATGAGCGCCTCGAGCGCCGGGCGCACGAGCGCGCGGTCATAGGCTGCCTGTTCGGTGGTCACGCACAGCAATTTGTCCTTGATCTCCCCTGCCACCGTCTTCCACTCCTCGCGCAGGCCCTTGATCTCCTCCTGGAAGTCTTTGTCCCCATAGCCGCGGATAGACCCCAGGCGATCAAAGTGCAGGCCCCGGGCCAGCTCCACCGCCTTATCCCAGTCTTTGTCCTCAATGGCCTGCACCAGTGCCTCGGCCTGCTTGACATCCGAGGTCAGGGCGGGTGCGTAAGCAGCTTCCAGCGTCTCCTCCTCATGCAGCAGCGCAAGTGCACGGTGCAGGAACGCCAAACCATACTGCGCGGCCTCACGCGCCTGCTCCAAAAGCAGCGCGCCATGCGCAGTCCCCGCCGGGCTGCCGTCATCGGCAAGGCCGGCACGCACCCGCTCCAAAAATGCATCCGGGTCGGCGTGGGCGCGGGTCTTCTCAAAGGTATCCAGCACGGCCGCCGCCAGCGGCCGGTCATCCTGTCCGTTTGTGAGCAGATCGCACAGCGCGGCAAACGCAGGATCTTCGGCGGCATAGCGCGCCTCCAACACTTCCTCCAACACCTCGTCGCGCAGCAGGCTGCGCTCACTCTCATCTGCCAGCCGGAAATCCGGCGGCAGGCCGAGCTGGGCGGCCTGCTCCCGCACGAGCGTCAGGCAAAAGGCATGCACGGTGGTGATACGCGCCTTGTGCACGAGCAGAAGCTGCCGGCGCAGGCGCATGTCGTCGGGGTCCTCAGCCAGGCGCGTCGTGATCGCGTCGGCCAGCTTGCCGCGCATCTCGGAGGCCGCCGCGTTTGTATAAGTTACAAGCAGAAAGTGGTCGATATCGACCGGGTCTTTGGGGTCGGTCAGGCGGCGGAGCACCCGCTCAACGAGCACCGCGGTCTTGCCCGAGCCGGCCGCCGCCGACACCAGAAGGTCTGAGCCGCGCGCCTCGATCGCGGCCAGCTGGTCACTTGTCCACTTGGTCATGGTCTTCCCCCTCCAGTTTGTCCCAAACTTCGCCATCCTTCCACTTCTTGAGCGGCCGGTACTGATCCCCGGCGCTCTCGTCAAAGCCGCACGCGGCGCGGTAGTCGCAAAACTCGCACTGCGCCACGCCGCCCTGCACGCAGGGGTCGGCCTGCACGCTGCCCGCGAGCAGCTCCCGGCCCATCTCGGCCAGCTTTTTCTGCGTATAGCGCGCCAAGCGGCCGAAGCGCTCCAGGCTGGCCACCGAAGACAGTGCGGACAGTTCGGGCGTAGGTTCCGGATTCTTTTTGGTCGGCTTGGCCATCTTGATGCGCACCGGGATAAACCGGCCGTCTCCGGCAAGCCCCTTTTCCATGGCTTCCAGCAGGTCGATGTCGTCAGACAGCAGCCCTGAGCGCCGCAGGGCGCGGGCGCGCAGGTCGTGCAGAACCGCATCGTCCTCGCCGCGCGCCGCGTCGGGGATGGGATCGCGCACCGGCACATACAGCACGCCCGCCGGGCGGATCTCGTCAATCTCCCGGGTCAGTTTTTCCCGATAGCGCGCAAGGCCCTCCTGCTGTAAGGCGTAGAGATAGATGATGAGCTGCATGTTAAGGCCATTCCACACATCGGACAGCGAGAACGATTTCTTGCCGCTCTTGTAGTCCATAATGCGCAGATACAGGCGGCCGTCTTTGATATAACCGTCCACGCGGTCCACCTTGCCCGACAAGGACACGGCCACTGCATCCTCCTGCACAGTCACAGGCGGCAGGTCGCCGCCGCGCGAAAAGTCCAGCTCATAGTCGATGGGGACAAAGTCGGACGCACGCAGCTCCTCGAGCACATTGTCCAGGATGGTCTGAACGCTCTTGACCAGACGGCGGAACAGGGCCTGGAAGCGCGCGGTCTTGTCGGCAAGCCCGCCCAGGTTCTGGTCAATATAGGTCTGCACGGCCGCGCGCAGCAGCTTCCGCACCGTGCGCGCATCGGCAGCCGCAGCGCCGCCCGGACCCTGTTCAAGCTGCCGCAGCACGGTCTCCAGCACAAAGTGGATGAAGGTTCCGGCCTCCGGCGCGGCAAAGTCGGCGCGCCTGCGCTTTTTGGCCTTTAAACCGTACTGCATGAAAAAGGCGAAGCGGCAGGAGTAGAACTTATCCACGCGCGAGGCGGTCAGGTTCAGGCGTTTGCCGTACAGCCCCTCGATGACCTCCCGGTCATGCAGCGGGCCGCGCGCGGGCGACCAGCGGCGGGCGCGCTGTACGAGATCGGTATCCGCGCAGTATGCTAGCGCGGCACAGGCCGCCGGGGAGCGGTCATCGCCCAGGGCCGCACAGGCGAGCTCGGCCGTCGGGCGCGGCGCCTCCAGGGCGTCGGCGTCCGGGTCGGCCGTTTGGACCGCAAGGCCATCCAGACGGGCGCGGAAGGCCGCAATGAGATAGGACGGACGGCACGGACTACCGTCGGCCCCGGCCGCATGCCAGGACAAGATCAGCTTTTGGGTCGGGCAGGCGATGGCCTTATAGATGGTCTCCTGTTCCATGAGCATGCGCTCTGCGCCAAAGGCCGACAGCGTCATGCCAACACCGTCAAGCGCCAGGCGGTCGGTCTCGGTCAGGACGGCCGACGGGCCGGGCGCCTTGGGCAGCACGCCGTCGTTGCAGCCCAGCACGATCAGGTACTTGACCTGGCCGCTGCACACGCGGTCAATCGCGCCGCAGGTCACGCGGTCGAGCGAGACCGGGATGGCGCCGACGTCGTACTCCGAGAGCACCAAGTGGAAGAGTGCGGCAAACCGCGCCGCGGTCATGGGCGCGGCGCCGCACACCCACACGGTCTGCTCCATCGCCCCCACCAGGATCTCCCACAGCTGCCGGTATTCGTCGGCGAGCTGCAGCCTACCGGCTGCCTCATGTGCCTGCGCGCGTGCTTCCATGCGTCCGGCGGTATCCTCAGCCTCCAGAAAGGCATATAGCGCGCGCACGCAGTCCCCAGCCGTCTCGGCGTGCTTGAGCCCGCTCTGCAGGTCCAAGAAGGGGCGGATGATGCGCTCCCGCAGGGCGTTGAGCGCGTCCAGGCGCTCCCGCGCATCGGCATCCAGGACAAGGCCGTAGCCATCCGGGTGGCTGCGCCAGGGCTTGGCCCAAGCCCCGCCGCGCACGCGCCAAGTCAGGGCATAGTTTTCCAGGCGGTCGATCTCGTCCGGCTCGGCCGCACACAGGCCGGTCTTGAGACAGGCGAACACGTCCTCATAGCGCAGGCCGCCCGCCGCCGCTTCCAGCGCGCCGGTCACGAGCGCGAGCGGCGGCTTTTGCAGCAGGTCTGCCTTTTCGCTCAGGAAAACCGGCACGTCATAGCGCGCCATGGCCATTTCCAGCGCAGCAGCATAGCTCTCCCCATCCCGCGCCGCGACGGCAAAGTCGCGCCAACGGGCGCCGGTTTCGCGCACGAGCTGTCGGATGCGGGCGGCGGCATGCGTACACTCCTCAAAAGGGGTCGCCGCGCATACCAGCTCAACGCTCTGCCCATCGGCCTGCACGGATTGTGCCGTGGCGTGCAGCCCAACCCGTTCCAGAACCGCGAGGTCATGCGGCCTCGGCGCGGCCGCGCCGAGGTCAACGATCTCGGCCTTCTGGCCATGGCGCGCCGCCATGCGCGCAAGGCGCGTGACCGTCTTGCACCCCGAGACAAAGACGTCGGGTTCGCGCCGGTCGGCGGCGACCGCCACGGTCAGCGGCAGCTTTTTTTCCAGAAAGCGGTCGATCACGCGCAGCTCCTGCGGGGTGAACGAGGCAAAGGCATCGATATAGATCGCTGCGCCGTCCAGCACCGTACTGTGCGGCAGGGCATCGGCCAACCGGTCGAGCAGGCCGCGCGGGTCGGGCACGGTCTGGTCGCACAGCCGTTCATAGGCCGTGTACAGCGCGCCCAAATCGGTCATCTTGCGCGCGAGCAGGTCATCACCCTCAGCGCGCAGGGCCTGCGCCGCATGGAACAGCGCCTCCGGCGGCTGCACGCAGGTCTTGAGCTCATCAATCACCGATAACATCTCTCGCAAAAGCTCAGGCCGGTCGGTCAGCGCCGGATAGACTTCCAAACTGGTCTGCACACGGCGCGCCGCCTCGTGCAGAGTCAGCAGGCGGCCGGCGGCCGTAAGCGTGGTCTGCGCGAGGCCGCCCACCTCGGCAAAGATGCGGCCGGACAGGCGGGTAAACGACAGGACCTCGGCCGTGCGCGCCGCATGCCCGTCTGTGGCAGCAGCCAGCCTACGTTCATAGGCGTGTGAAAACAGCTCTGGGACGATCAGATACTGCCGCCCTGCGCGCCGTTCGGCGGCCTGGGCGATCTCCTGCAAGATGTGCGCGGTTTTACCGCTGCGCGAGCGGCCGATCACAATGCGCATAGCTAAATTTGGCCTCCTCTCTGAGACATGCGGATAGACGAAAAAGACCACTCTGGGTAGAGTGGTCTAAAATTGGAGCGGATGACGAGGCTCGAACTCGCTACCTCCACCTTGGCAAGGTGGCGCTCTACCAGATGAGCTACATCCGCATATCAAGTTGTCTGACTTAGTAAACGGGTTTACTTACCGTTTACCGAAGTTCTTTGCTCCGGGCGGAATCACTTTTCCTGCGGGAAAAGCCACGGCGGTTGAAATTGTCCACCGGACAATTTCCAAGAGCCGCCTCAAGGTGAATTGCGCCTCAGCGCAAGAGAAGGTGGCCTGGGCCATTCGATTCCTTGCTCGAAAGAGCTCTGATTTTTCTCAACCCATTCCAAAGGAATGCTTTGAGAAAAATGGTGCCTCCGGGCGGAATCGAACCACCGACACGGGGATTTTCAGTCCCCTGCTCTACCGACTGAGCTACAGAGGCATCTTAAACTTTT
>DWWZ01000172.1 GCA_019119435.1 Candidatus Butyricicoccus avicola | reverse complement strand
CCACAGACGGGAGGCGGGCCATGGCTGAGAGCAAGAAGAAAAAGCCGGCGTCCGCCCAGAACAAGTCGGCGGGCGGCAAGGGGACGTCCGGCACGTCGCGCAGCACGCGCAAGCTGCCCGAAATGCAGGAGGAAAAGCGCCGCGCGCATGTGAGCACGCCCCACCCCGAGGAAGAATCCATCCCGCGCGAGGTCTGGGCGGCGATTTACGGCGTCTTGGGCGTGCTGTGCCTGATTTCGGTGCTCAAAAACGACGGCGTGGTGCTGCGCCTCATCCATACCGCCCTGGGCGGCCTGTTCGGCTGGGGCCTGTACGTCTGGCCGCTGGCGCTGTTCGGCCTGTGCGGCCTGCTCCTTGCCCGCCGCCGCGGCGCGGTGCGCCTGCGGGGCGCGGCGATCGCCTGCCTGCCGGTCTTTTTGGGCGCCCTGGCCCACGCCTTTTTCTGCGGGCCGGACTATGCCGCGGGCGGCCTGACCGTGTTCCGCCTGCTGGGCGACGGGGCCAAATTGCAGGCCGGCGGCCTCATCGCGGGCGGCCTGTACTGTGTGCTGCGCTGGGCCTTTTCGGGCATCGGCGCGGTCATCCTGATCGTCATCGGCCTGCTGGCCGATATCATGGCCATCTGCCGCATCACGCCGGGCGCCCTGTGGGACGCGCTGCGCCCGCTGGACCGCGACTATGACGACGAGGACGACGGCGGCCCGGTCGTCCTGCCCAATGTACATGAGGCCATCGCCAACCGCCGCGCCCAGCGCGCGGAAAGGCGGGCGGCGTTTGACATCGCACTGGACGACGAAGAAGAACCGGTGCACAAGACGCTCCACAAGGATGAGCCGGCAGAAGAGCCGCCCGAGGACGCACAGGCGTCCATCCCGGAGCTTGTCCTGGACGCCGTGCGCGAGCAGCCGGGCTTTTCCGAAGTCCACCTGCCAGACATGCCGCCCGAGGACGAGGAGGACGGCGCGTTCAGCGATATCCTGTCCCTGCTGGAGAACCGCGACGCCTTAGACGGCGGCGCGGACGAGGACGGCACGCCGCCCTGGGAGCAGTCTGCGTCCCACGCGGACAAGCAGGCCAAGGGCAAGGAGACGTCCGAGGGCGAACAGGCCAAGCTGGCGGCCGAGATGGACGAGAACCAGAAGACGCCCGTCCCGGTCTACGAGTATCCGCCCATCGACCTGCTCGACCAGCCCAAGGGCGGCGCCAAGGGCAACGTGCAGGCCGAGCTGACCGAGAACAGCCAGCGCCTGATCGACACGCTGGAGTCCTTCGGCATCGAGGCCCAGATCATCGGCATCGTGCGCGGCCCGTCGGTCACGCGGTTTGAGCTGACCATCGAGCGCGGCGTCAAGTTCAGCCGTATCACCGCCCTGTCTGACGACATTGCGCTGTCGCTCGGCGCGGTGTCGGTCCGCATCGCGCCCATCCCGGACAAGGTCGCCATCGGCATTGAGGTGCCAAACAAGGCGGTCACCGTCGTCCACATCCGCGAGGTCCTGGGCTCCGAAGCCTTTGACAAGGCCAAGTCGCGCGTGTCCTTTGCGGTTGGCAAGGATATCACGGGCGCGCCCGTCGTGGGCAATATCGCCAAGATGCCCCATCTGCTCATCGCCGGCACGACCGGCTCGGGCAAATCGGTGTGCATCAACTCCATGCTGGTCTCGCTCCTCTATAAATCCTCGCCCGAGGAAGTGCGCCTGATTATGGTGGACCCCAAAATGGTCGAGCTCGGCAACTACAACGGCATCCCCCATCTGCTCATCCCGGTCGTGACCGATCCCCAAAAGGCGTCGGGTGCGCTCAACTGGGCGGTGGGCGAGATGGAGCGGCGCTACAAGCTGTTTGCGGACAGCCAGGTGCGCAAGCTGGAGGACTATAACGCCCTCATGCGCAAGAAGAAGGCCGAGGCCGCCGAGACCGAGGGCGGCACGCCCGAAGCCTACCAGGTCCTGCCCGAGATCGTCATCGTCATCGACGAGCTGGCCGACCTCATGATGGTCGCGGCAAAGGAGGTCGAAACCTCGATCTGCCGCATCGCGCAGAAGGCGCGCGCGGCCGGCATGTACCTCATCGTTGCCACCCAGCGCCCGTCCTCGGACGTCATCACGGGCATCATGAAGGCCAATATCCCCTCCCGCATTGCGTTTGCGGTCGCCTCGCAGATCGAGTCGCGCATCATTTTGGACCAGACCGGCGCGGAAAAGCTCATCGGCAAGGGCGATATGCTGTATGCCCCCCTGGGCGAGGGCAAGCCCCAGCGCATCCAGGGCTGCTTTATCTCGAACGACGAGATCGAGCGGGTCATCGCGTTCGCCAAGCAGAACGGTACGGCCGAATACAGCGAGGAGATCCTGGAGCATATCGAAAAGCAGGCCCAGAATGAGGGCGGTTCGGGCGGCGGCGAAGGCGGCGGCGAGGAGGACGAGCTGCTCATGGAGGCCATTGATGTGGTCATGGACTGCGGCCAGGCGTCGGTCTCCATGCTCCAGCGCCGCCTGAAGCTTGGCTACTCGCGCGCCGCGCGCATCGTCGACCAGATGGAGGAGCGCGGCATCGTCGGCCCCTTCGAGGGCAGCAAGCCCCGGCAGATCCTCATCTCCAAGGACGACTGGCGCGAGATGAAGATGCGCCGCGCACAGCTGCCCTGACTCCCGCCCGCAGGCGCAAACGGGTCCGGGCCTGGTCCTGGGCTCCGCAGAGCCCGGAACCCCCTTGGATGTTTCCGCTCCCCTCGCAAGGGAAACGCAACCTAAAAAACCATTCGTTACCATACCTTAGGAGGTTTGTTACCATGTCTCTCAAACAAATCGAGGCCAATACCCTGACGTTCAACCCCTTTGAAAAGCTGTCCAAGCAGTGGGCGCTCGTCAGCGCGGGCAGCCTGGACAAGTTCAACATGATGACGGTCAGCTGGGGCGCGGTCGGCGTCATCTGGGGCAAGCCCTCGGCCACCGTGTACATCCGCCACAGCCGTTACACCAAGGAATTTGTGGACGCTGGCGACACCTTTGTCCTGACCTTTTTAAAGGACGGCCACCGCGACGCACTGAACACCCTGGGCAGCAAGTCGGGCCGCGACATGGACAAGATGCAGGGCTCCGGCCTGACCCCGGCCGCGGTCCCGGGCGGCGTGACCTTTGACGAGGCCGAGCTCGTCCTGGTGTGCCGCAAGCGCTATGTGCAGGACATGCCCAAGGAAAACTTTGTCAATCAGGAAACGCTGGATAAGTGGTACGCCGATCAGAACTACCACACCATGTACATCGGTGAGATCGTCGCAGCCTACGCAGCAGAATAAAGAGAAAGAGGCGCTTTTGCGCCTCTTTTTTGCGTTTACAGACCGATTGTATCGTCGTACACCGCGACCGACAGAAAGTACCAAAACCGCATCTCATATTCCAGATTTTCTTCCTGAACGGCGATGAACTCCAAAAACTCCGGATCTTGCATAAGTTTGGGATGGAATGCGCCGTCGCGCCACAATCGGATATTCCAGGCGGGAAATGTATATCCGAAAGCAAGGTCTTTGTCAGCATCTCCCTCATAGGTGCAGGGCGTAAACCGTTCTAATTTCCGGATGACGTCCTCGGCCTTGTCACCAAAAAGATCCACATCGTGCAGCATGACGCGATACCGGTCGGACAGCGAATAGTTGTTGACGCAGATTTCCCAGGCACGGTCGTTGCGGAACGAGATCGTATAATTTATGTCATCGTAAGCCATACAATCTTCCCAGTGGACGTCCACGGGAGGCCCCAGAATGGCGGCGATTTCGGCCTGTGTCATGCCGAGTTTTATGGTGTTCAAACCTTCAAATGGAAGAATGCGCAATATATCCATACTTTTCACCCTTTCCGGCTGATTTTATCAAAATATACGAGCAATGAATTCAAAATGCAAGCGCAAAGATTGACAAATTTCCCGATGTCAATTTGTCAATTTTCCCCATCATTTTTCGCTGCAGCGGAGGAATCAAAGAAAGAGGCGCCTTTGCGCCTCTTTTTTGGGTCAGTTATAGGGCATATCGCAGCTGCCGGGCAAAGTGCGGCGTGCCCGAAAACTCGCAGTAATAGAGATGTTTCACGCATCCAGCCAGCAGATGGACGGACGGGTCTGCGGCAAGGGTTTCTATGGTCCAGCCGGGGACCTCGATTGCCGGCAGCGCCGCACACAGGACGTCGTTGGAGGAGAGCGCCTGCATCCAAGGCTGTGCCAGGAAGGCCCGCCGCGCGCCGGGCGTCAGCGGCGTTTCGCACACCAGCTCATACGAACGGACAGAATCGGGCTGTTCGGTATATGGCTCGGGGGTACCCGCAGAAAAATGGAGGAACAGCGCATCCAGCCTGCGTGCGTCCCGCAGGGCATGAAAGAGGTCCCGCGCGCAGTCTTTGAGCCGGAAGACCTCAAAGACCGGAAAGCCATGGATGTGCTCGGACTGCACAACCCGCTCAAATAGCAGGGACAGCTGTGCCTGCTGGCGCTTTTGCACCTCCAAATCGTCCGAGACAAACGGGATGCTCTCGACATAGCCGGGCATGCGGTCAAATTTTGACAGGGAAATTTGCAGCGCGGGATTGCGCAGGATGAGCTGCGCCGCCGCCTGTTCACCGCCGGCGCGCATATCGATGCACTGCATGCTGCCCCAGGCGCGCACAGGGCGCGGATGGACCAGCGCGGAAAAGGGGATTTCATAAAAAGATAGCATTATTTTACTACATACGTATGGCTATTATAAACTTCAGAACTTGGAAAACCACTAATAACTGTCACATGCCAAAGGATATCTGATTCGATAGAATCTGGAAAAGTATATGCACTTGGAAAAACAAAATCATAGATATCGCCATGAACAATATTAAATCCGGACAATGGATCGGAATGGAAGTAATCATCACCAGCAACATCGCCGTCTAAAACATATTCGATATCACCAGATACATAAAATAACCTCCTTGCCAATTCAGACAGATATAAAATATTTCCACTAACAGAACATGTTCTTTAAAATTATTGTACGAAAAATTAATCTTAAATACAAGTATAAAAAGAAACAAAAATTCTTCTATAAATTTGTTTATACCACACATGTTTTTGCCGCCAAGCAGGAATCAAAAATTTTTTCCATTTGGTCACGAAATATTCAAAAAGTTCGGGTATAATCGGATATAATAATGAAGTACGCATGGAAGGAGACAGCACAATGGCTTTGATTCTGATCGCCGACGACGAGGCACGCATCCGCCGCCTGGTCGCCGATTTCCTGCGCCGCGACGGCCACACGATCTTGGAGGCCGGGGACGGCACCGAGGCCCTGGAGATCGTGGAAGCCCACAGAGCCGAGCTCTCCCTGGTGATTCTGGATGTCATGATGCCCAAGATGGACGGCTTTGCCGTGCTGGCGGCCATCCGCGCGGGCGACCACGGCAAGCCCCTGCCGGTCATGATGCTGACCGCGCGCGCCGAGGACACCGACGAGCTGCACGGCCTGGAGGCCGGCGCGGACGACTACGTGGCAAAGCCCTTCTCGCCCCTCGTGCTCGCCGCACGGGTCAAGGCGCTCCTAAAGCGCGCGGGCGCGCCCGCCGGCGACGCCGAGACCTTCGGCGACCTGACCGTGGACGAGCGCAGCCGCGCCGTGTCGGTCGCCGGCAAGCCGGTCGAGCTGACGCCCAAGGAATACGAGCTCTTGGTCTACTTTAAAAATAACCGCCATGTCGCCCTGTCGCGCGAGACCATCTTGAACGCCGTCTGGGGCTATGACTACTTCGGCGACCTGCGCACGGTGGACACCCACATCAAAAAGCTGCGGGCAAAGCTCGGCCCCTGCGGGGCGCTCATCGGCACGGTGCGCGGCTACGGCTATCGCTTTGACGCCGACTGAAGGCCCGGCCGCAGGCCCAGAGAAACACCAAAACTGGTTTACTTTTCCGGCCGCATGTGGTATGCTAAGGATGTATCGAAACGGAGGTGGCGCCCGTGCTGTCCCGCGAAAAGCTGGAAGCCTATCTCAAAAAAGAGGACATCGAATATCATTTGGACGAGGAGGACCCCGACCGCATCC